>JANQOT010000160.1 GCA_028285655.1 Gammaproteobacteria bacterium | reverse complement strand
AGCCTTTGTGAATTAGTGGTCGCCTAAAGCCATGTCGATATAGCCTGTGGGACAAACATCCGCACAAATGTGACACCCAATGCACTTATCATAGTTTGTATCGACATAACGGCCGGTGGTTTTCTTGTCTTTCTTGACGCGAAAGACTGCATCCTGCGGGCAGTACACCACGCAGTTATCGCATTCGAAACACATGCCGCAACTCATGCAGCGGCCGGCTTCTTCCACCGCCTGCTCTTCCGTTAAACCTTTCATGCGTTCTTCAAAATGGCCCAGTACCTGTTCTGAATCGGGACCGTGTGAACGACGCTGAATGCGCGGCGTGTATTCGAAATGTGCCAGGAACAAGCGATCGGCGGAAATAATTTCCTGTGACGAACGATCTTCGTAGTTGTGCACAGAAAACTCTGCCACATCGGAACCGCGAGTCTCGCCGATTTCATAATCTTCCGGTTCCAAACCGGACTCCTGTAATTTCTCCAGCAGACTGAAGTGATGCACGTCGACTTTGGGACGCTTTTCGTATTCTTTATTACTTAAAAAGTAATCGACACTGTCGGCACAGATTGATGCTTGTCCGATGGCGGTGGTTAACAAATGCGGACGAATAATATCGCCGCAAACAAAATGACCTTCTTTGCCCGGAACCTGATAATGTTTATCCGCATCCATTAAGCCGCGGCCGTTATCGAAATCTTCCAGGCCTTCCAGATCACCGCCCTGACCGATTGCGGAGACAATTAAATCGCATTCGATTTCGTATTCGGTGCCTTCGACCGGAGACGGTCGGCCGTCTTCCATGGTGCACTTGGCCATGCGTAATGCTTTGGCGCGGCCATTGTCATCCAGTACCACTTCGACCGGCATTACACCGTTATCAATGCGCACCCCTTCGTGCAGCGCATCGTGTACTTCGTGTTCGGCCGCGGTCATTTCTTCGCGTTCGAATAACGAGGTCAATGTGACTTCGGCACCTTCGCGCGCAGCCGCATACGCGGAATCGTGGGCAACGTAACCGCCGATGACGTATTCCGGCGCTTCTTTTTTATCCAGTGTGGGAATTTTGCCGAGACGGCGTGCAACAGAAACCACGTCGATCGAAGTATCGCCGCCGCCGACACAAACGACTTTTTCGGCACTGACTTTAAGAATTCCCTTATTAAATGCTTCCAGGAACTTAACGCCGGAAACACAGTTGGGTGCATCGCCGTTCGGAACCGGCAGACTGCGACCGGACTGACAACCGATTGCCCAGACGACGGCATCGAATTCTTTTTCCAGTTCTGCCACCGTAACATCGCGACCGACACGGTTGTTTAAGCGGACTTCAATTTCGCCCATGTCGATAATGCGCTGAATTTCGTGGTTGAGGAATTCGCGCGGTGTGCGGTAACCGGGGATTCCGTACTTGAACATGCCGCCCAGTTCTTCGTGATCGTCGAAAATCACGCTGGCGTGGCCTTTGCGACGCAACTGATACGCGGCCGCCAGCCCGGCCGGACCGCCGCCGACAATGGCGACTTTTTTACCGGAAAGTGTAGCGGGTGCTTCGAATTTAAAACCTTCTTGTTTGGCAGTGTCGCCGATGTATTGTTCTACCGCGTTAATGCCGACAAAATCTTCAACATGATTGCGGTTACAACCGTCCTGGCAGGGAGCGGGGCAAACACGTCCCATCATGGACGGAAACGGGTTGGCATCCGTGGAGCGCTGAAATGCATATTCCTGCATGCTGATTTCTTCCGGCGGTAGTTCGATGCCGCGAACAATATCCAGCCAGCCGCGAATGTCTTCACCCGAAGGGCAACTGCCCTGACAAGGCGGTGTGCGATGTACATACGTTGGGCATTTATGCGAATGATCGCCTTCGAAAATCTGGTCTCCGAAATTGCCCCATTTGTAATCGCCGTCATCAAACTTACGAAACGTGAGTTTGTAAGACATTTCTTCCTTTGACGTAGCCATACCTGTACTCCTGGTTTAACTAAAACTTAAATTTCAATGCAAAAATGTTCATCACTAAGCCGCTTCTTCCTCAGTGGCTTCAGTGTTTTCATCGCTGTCGCTGTCACTGTCATCGTCTTTGGTCAATACGATTGCGTTACTGACCAACTGGTGGACGCTGACGATTTGATCCATCTCAAAATCGTAGAAAGGCAATACTTTGGAAAACTGACTTTTACAGATGGCACATATGGCAGCCATATGAGTAACGCCGTTTTTATCCACGACCTGCTTAAGTGCTTCCATGCGCGGAAGTGCACCTTTAACCCGTAATTCGATTAAATCGTCGGTCAGCAATCCGCCGCCGCCGCCGCAGCAATAAGTGCCTTCCTTGATGGCATACCCCGGCATGTCGTAAAAATGATTACAGCTTGCCTTGATTAATTCGCGTGGAATGGTGAACTGGCCACCCGGGGTATCGCCCATGCGCGAAGCGCGCGCCACGTTACATGAATCGTGGTAGGTCAATACCATGTGATCGTTTTCCGACTTGTCAAACTTGAGTTTGCCCTGCTGGATCAAGTCGTAGGTGAATTCGCAAATGTGTTGCGGAACAGGGTATTTCGGGTCGAGAAAATCAAACGGCCCCGCAAGAGTGTTAAGAAAACTGTAAGCGACCCGCCAGGCGTGCCCGCATTCGCCGAAGACAATGCGCTTGGCGCCGAGGTCAATGGCGGCTTTGCGAATACGCAACGCCAGTTTGCGCATGTTTTCGTAACTGCCGATAAACATGCCGAAATTGGCGGCTTCGCTGGCATAAGAGCTCATTGTCCATGAGGTTCCCGATTCATGAAATACTTTGGCGTAGCCGATCAATCCGTCGATATGCGGTTCTGCGAAAAAATCCGCCGAGGGTGTAATTAATAAAACTTCGGCACCTTTTTCGTCCAATGGAAAACGCACTTTCACGCCGGTATCTTCTTCGACTTCTTCTTCTAGTCCTTCCAGAGTGTCGATCAATGCCGGTTCCGGCAAGCCCAGGTTATTTCCAAGCGTCTGCGCTTTACCGATAATTTCGTTGCAGTACTTTTGTCCCTTACCGATAGTATCCATTACTTCACGCGCTGCCATGGAAATTTCCGCGGTGTCGATTCCATACGGGCAGTAAACTGAACAGCGTCGGCATTGCGAGCATTGGTGAAAATAAGTGTACCAGTCGTCCAGTACTTCTTCGGTCAGGTCTTCCGCACCGACTAACTTTGGTACCAGTTTGCCGGCCAGGGTGTAATAACGGCGATATACTTTTCTGAATAAATCCTGGCGTGCCACCGGCATGTTCTTGGGGTCGGTGGTGCCCAGGTAATAATGACATTTGTCGGTACAGGCGCCGCATTTAACGCATGAATCCAGAAACACCTGCAGGGAGCGGTACTTGTCGGTAAGCTCGCCCATTTTATCAATCGCAACCTGTTGCCAGTTATCCACCAGCTCGCCCGGGAAGCCCAGCTTTTCCTGAAACTCTTCTTTGGCGACATACGGTGCACTATGCGCCATGACATCTTTTTGCAGCTTGGGAATAAGCGGATATTCTTTCAGTTCCGGAGTTTCAAAATTAACGTCGGCCATCGATCATATTCCCAATTAATTATTGTTAGAGGTCTTCTCACGGATAGCGAAAGAATCTAGAACAAGGCAAAAATTTTCGAAAAAGCGCAGTTTGCAAATAGCAAATGAGCAATTTGAGAAAATTTTTAACGCAGTTATAGATTTTTGTAGCATTCGTGAAAGGCCTCTAATCGGAAGATTCCAATTTAATCGCCCACCTGGCGATATGACGTTGCTCGCGCGGATTATCCACCTGGTTGCGGGTGGGACTGAAAAATACACCGGGAGCATGCAGTAGTTTTGAAATCGGAAAAATCGCCATCAATAAAATAACCGATGCCAGATGAATCAATAAAACCGGATCGGTTGGCAGGCTGCGAATTTCAAATACCATCAAACCCATTAAATACGATTTCAAGGTAACAATATCCGTATGCGTGACAAAGGTCATTAACGCACCGGTGCCGCCGATCAATAACAACAGCAGCAACATTAAGTAATCCGAAGGCGCGGAAATATAGCGTACGCGATCCACCACGATTCGGCGTAGTAATAATCCCGCCAGTCCCGCCAGCATGGCAAAGGCGGCGTACTTGCCAAACGGCTGAATAAAGACTACCCAGGACCAGACCGGGTCGGTGAAATATCGCAGGTGGCGTAATAAAACCAGCAACAGGCCAAAGTGGAATAACCAGCCGAACAGCCAGATCCATTTATTGGATTTATATAAACTTTCAAAAATCGTCAGCTCCTTGATCATACGAAAAGCCACACCGGAGCGTGTGGTAGGAGCGGGGGTTGTGGGAATTTTTAACGGCGCAGGTGTTTTTATGTACTTACGAATTTTATACGCAAGACCAATTATTAATATTGCCGTTGCGGCATAAAACAATACTGCGAACAAAATAGACATATAAAAATACGATGGTTCATTTGCAAATAAACCGAGCAAGCGCCGTGCTTACCCGGTTTTCTGCAATCGTTTTAAACGCAGCCAGTCGGCTTAGGTAGGCCGGCGTACTTACAAGCCTGCTTTGCCGGGCCGTAAGGGAACAACTCGTACAGGTACTTGCTGTTACCTTTGTCTTTGCCAAGTTTTTTACCGATCGCTTTGGTTAAAACGCGAACCGCCGGCGCGATTTGGTACTCTTCATAGTACTCGCGCAAAAAGTTAATCACTTCCCAGTGATTTTCGCCAAGCTCAGCGCCATCCGCTGCTGCCATTGCGTTGGCTAATTCGGGTTTCCAGTCGTTAAGATTGGCGAGGTAACCCTCTTCATCGGTTTCGTAACTTTGGCCGTCAACTTCTAATGGCATGATTGCTTTCTCCTATGTTGAATTGCTAAATGCAACTAATAAGTATTCTATAACCAGGACTGGACTGTTTCGTGTTCAGTCGTTAAATCTACAAATCCTGCGTAATCCACAACGGTAATTCCATCGACAATGTTGTCTTCGCTCAGGCCGCGCGCTTTTAAATCCGGACCCAGTACGTAAAACTTGATATTAGACATTGCATCGGAAATCGTTTTGGAATAATTCGTGTTTTTCATTGCGCCCACTACACCGTCTTCGGTAAGCAAAATCGCACTGCCGGCTTTAGCCAGGCGTATGCATGAATCCAGCGCATTTCTTTCGAAGGGGCTTTTATTTACTGTATGTAGCATCGACATATTCGGTTCCTTTAAAAACTAAATACTACATCCTGCTCATCGATTACCTGAGCAAGTTCTTCGCGGGAAACGAGATGAATGGAATCTTTCTCCGCCCAGTCATCGTCTTCGTCTTCGTACTTGAGATCTTGCAAGTCGTCCAGTGACAGTCCGCGTTCTTCCAGAGATTCTTTTTCGATATAGATCTTCTTGATGTCGTAGTCGCCAAGTGCGGAATAGGTCGGGGAAAAGTTTTTCATACCGATATCATCAGTATTTTGACCTTTCATTAACTGGTAAACGCCGTCGTCGGCACAGACCAGGCTGACGTCCTGATCAAACGCTGCCGCGATGAGTACGACTTCCAGAGATTCCAGCGCATAAATCGTTCCATAAGGGGCTTTACGATTCATGTACATGAACTTTTTGATTACTTGATCGCCTTCATTTTCCATTGTTGTCTTCTCCTTCCCTAGTCGCCGAATACAACTAAACGATCGGCCTGAATGCCGGCTTCGATTAACTGACCCAGCCCCGAGATGCGAAACCCTTCTGCAACATTGTTGGCAGACTTGCCGTTGCGTTTGGCTTCGTCTTCATCCAGCATGCCGCGACGTTGTGCAGCGGCAACACACAACACAAGATCGACCTCGTGTTCTTTCGCCAACTCGCTCCATTGGTTGGGAATGTGGCGGTCGTCTTGCGGTGGAACGGCCAGCGCCGTGCCGTTGTTTACGCCGTCGTGATAAAAGAACACGCGGAAAATTTCGTGTCCTTTTTCGATCGCTGCTTTCGCAAACTGGTAGGCGGAATCGGATGCCTGATGTGTATACGGGCCCTCGTTTACCAAAATTCCAAACTTCACTGCGGACTCCTTCCCTAGAATCGAATATGAGTAGATGAATTTAAGCTGCGACGAGCTCCACGCCAGTTATCGATATGGAATTTAGTAAATGGCAATTCGGTCAATTCAAAAAATCTTGGCCAGCCAACGCGTTCAATCCAGTCGTTAATTCGTTCCCAGTCGCGTGCATCTTCTTTGTAGGCACGCAGAATTCTTTTAACGATCGCAGTGGCTTCCGGCCAGCGGGGCGGATTGTTGGGGATGCCTGCCGCAACCAGTTTCTGGAAGGTAGGTTTGCCGCGCGCATTGGAGTGGTTACCGCCCACCCAGATCGCAAGTTTTGAATGTTCGGCATCGTTGATCTGCATTGGAGGGCAGGGCGGAAAGCATGCGCCGCAACAAATGCATTTCTTCTCGTCGACTTCCAGAGAAGGTTTGCCGTTTACCTGGGCCGGACGAATTGCTGCTACCGGGCAACGCGCCACGACTGAAGGACGTTCGCAAACATTCGATACCAGGTCGTGGTTAATTTTCGGTGGCTTGGTGTGCTGCACATTAATCGCGATATCACCCTGGCCGCCGCAGTTAATCTGGCAGCAGGAAGTGGTGATATGTACGCGGTTGGGCATGTTGTTCTCACGGAACTCATCGATGAGTTCATCCATCATGGCTTTTACCACGCCGGATGCATCGGTGCCCGGAATGTCACAGTGCAACCAGCCCTGTGTATGTGAAATCATGGCCACTGAATTTTTTGTGCCACCGACTACGAAACCTTCTTTCTCCAGTTCATCAATCAATGGCTGTACTTTGGACTCATCCGAAACCATATACTCGATGTTGGAACGAATCGTAAAGCGAACATAACCTTCGGCAAATTTGTCGCCGATGTCGCACAGCGTGCGCAAGGTAAACACGTCCAGAATGCGCTGGGTGCCGGCGCGCACTGTCCAGATTTGATCGCCGTTGTGAGCAACGTGCAGTAATACCCCCGGTCGCGGATGTTCATGGTAATCCCAGTCGCCGTAATTCTTGCGCATTACGGGATGCATGTATTGAAAACCATCTGGACAACCAGATTCAATGGGTGGTCTGTGTTCCTGTGCCATAAATATCTCTCCTGAATTCCAGGCTTGTTAACTTAAAATTGGGTTCGTCACTAGCGGCGTAGCGTTTAACCGGCGGCGGCAGCTTTTTCTTCTGCCTTGCGGTTAAACCACTTCTCGGCTTCTTCATCCCAGCCGTCCATACGTACGTAAGAACTTTGGCGAGGATCGTTAACCATGTTGGGGTCCACTTCGACGCCAACACCTTCCAAGAAGTTAACCAGACCGATGCGTTCAATCATTTCGCCGCATCGTTCGTGCTCTAAACCGTTCTCCGCCCAGAAGTCGATCGTTTCTTCAGCAAGTTCGGTCAGTTTTTCGTAATCTTCTTCGCTTTCCAGTTTCATAAACGGAACGACGACGGTTCCCATCAGGTCACCGATTTTCAAAGTTCGTTTTCCGCCGATAAGAATGGTTGCGCCCTGGTCGTCTCCCGGTGAAAGCGCTTTAACCATTACATTCATGCAGTGCATGCACCGAACGCAGTTACGGTTATCGACTTCCATTGTGTCATCGTCTTTGAGCGACAGCGCCTTGGTCGGGCAACGGGTGATGACGTTATCGATCACATATTCGCGGCCTTTACGGGCGACGAATTTCTTGACTTCTTCCTGGTCGACTTTCATGTCGTCACGCCAGGTACCGATAATGGCGAAATCGGAACGTTCAATCGAGTTCATGCAGTCGTTACCGCATCCGGACACTTTGAACTTGAATTTGTAAGGCAACGCCGGTCGGTGTACGTCATCGGTAAAGTTGTTCAAAAGAGTTCGGTGAATTCTCATTTCATCCAGATTGGACATTTCGCAGCGCGCAGCACCTACACATGACATACCGGTGCGCACGCACGGGCCGGCACCGCCGAGATCCCAGCCGTATTCGTTGATTTCATCAAAAAAGTGTTGTGTACCTTCGGTCGTGGTACCGATGAACATAATGTTGCCGGTCTGACCATGAAAGGTAACTAATCCCGAACCCCATTTTTCCCAGCTTTCGCCTAACTGGCGAAGCATGTCGGTGGTGTAATAATTTCCTGCAGGGGGTTGTACGCGTAGAGTGTGGAATTCTTTGGATTCGGGGAAGGAGCTTCCGACTTCGGAGAACCGGGGGATAATGCCTGAACCGTACCCAAACACACTGACGGTTCCGCCTTTCCAGTAGCCTTTTCGAGTTTCGTATGAATGTTCTAACTGGCCGAGCAAGTCGTTGGCCATGCCGTTGATGCGACTGTCGGAATGCTTGTCCCGTAAACGTTTAATGCCGGAAATGAAGCTGGGCCATGGTCCGTTCTCTAACTCGTCGAGCATTGGGGTATCATGATTCTGGTCAGCCATTTGTGATTCTCCTGTATACCAGTTAACTGTTGAATTCCACGCGAAAACGGCCATTCCTGTGACCGCATATAATGTGTAAAGAAGTCTAGATTCTGGCTATGGTTAGCAAAATCCTACCTATGGGGGGCGAGCCAATTGGCAATTTATCTCGACCGGGGTATATCCATATAAAAAATAATAATACAGGGTCTGCGGCAGCGCTTCGAGCAGTGTGGCAAATCGCAATAAAATTCTTTATAATCAACAAGTTATATTTATTTAGTGTGCAATTTAAGCAATCGATTTTTGCCGCGTAGAACAGTGCTAAGGTTTGTCTCCTAAATTGACCTGAATCACAAACTCGAACATTAATTGACCTGCGGAAGTACACACTGACAGGAGGTGGTGTGCTGGATTTCGAAACGGACTATGAACAATGGCGCCAGGCCAAATTTGCGGCATGGCAAGCATCCTCGAGGCGGCAATTCATTCCCATTGTCGATCCCGCGGCCTTGAGCGCGCAAGAAGTCGAGCAACTTCGCTCACAGTGCGAGCAGTCCAATTTCGCCTTGTATCGAGTTGAAAATCCTGCTTTGGCCGATAAAGAGGCTATTCGCGGCCTGGTCCATCAGCTTGGAATGACCCACCTGGATAAAAATCTCTGCGCCGATAACGACAGCATTACTACTTTAAAAATCATGGACTTAGGACGAGCCAGCGGGTATATCCCGTATACCGCCAAAGCGCTCAACTGGCATACCGACGGCTACTATAATCCACTGCACCAGCACATTCGTTCATTCCTGCTTCACTGTGTGCAAAATGCTGCCACCGGTGGCGAAAACATGCTGCTGAATCACGATCTAATGTATATCCACCTGTATGATCAGGATCCGGCCTTGGTGCAAGCGTTGATGCAGGACGATGCGATGACGATTCCGGCGAATGTGGAAAACGGTGTCGAAGTGCGCGGGCGTCAATCCGGGCCAGTGTTTTACCGCGATGCCCAAACCGGCAGCCTGCAAATGCGGTATACCGCGCGCGGACGCAATATCGAATGGAAAAATGCAGCGGCTGTGCAGCAAGCGATCGCGGCCATCGAACAGTTGTTAGGGAATGACAACGATTTAATTGTGAGAATTACCTTGCAGCCGGGGGAGGGATTGATTTGCAACAATATTCTGCATGGTCGCAGCGCCTTTACAAATGGGAATATTCCGGGTCGCGAACGCATGTTGTATCGTTGCAGATCTTACGACCGTCTTTTTTCAAATTTATGAGGGGGAAGGTTCGTTGTAGGTCATACGACCGTCTTTTTTCAAATTTATGAGGAGGAAGGTTCGTTGCAGGTCATACGACCGTCTTTTTTCAAACTTATGAGGGGAAGGTTCGTTGCAGATCATACGACCGTCTTTTTTCGTAGGCATAAACGTTAGTGTGTAATTATTAAATGTTGTCGTTAAGTGAAGTATTAATGCAGAACCATGGACTGCAAACCTACGCCGAGCTGAAAGTCGAAATTCAAAAACGTGCTCAGCAGGGCGAGGTATTTTTTCAAATGGACGTGCGCCCGCCGTTTAAAGACACACCGGAAAACTGGGAAGACGAGCTGGAGGCCGTTTTTACTTCGGCGCGGCCGGTGTAATCATGTACTGGAACGACGACAGCGATAAAGCCGCGGAATATAAAGTTCCCGACGACATCGTGGATGTAAATTTTAAAATCAAATGCACGCATTTGCCGCTGGACCATGCCTACGATCTATCGACCGCGATCATGCAAGAGTTGCCGTGGGCAAAGGACGATGAGCGTGTGGGAATTCATTTAATTCATGGCGCCGAATCTGGCAACGGCTGGATACGGCCTTCCGGTCCGGATGACTTGATTTATCCTTCGCGCCGTACCTTGTTTTCCATACGCACACCCCAGGAGCGACGCCGGGAAGTCGAGCAACTGGCAGGCAGAACAATTAAAATCGGCGATATTCCGGTGGAACTGTCCAGACCCAGCGTTCGCGGACTGTCAAAAATTACCACCTTGTTTGCGCGTTATGTGCTGGCGCAGCAAATCGAGAATGAAGATCTGTTTTTGCAGGAAATGGCCGATCTGTTGGCACAGAAACAAATCGCTCCCAGAAAAATGATGAGTGGCCGCGCGACTTTAATGCGTTTTCCGGAAGGCGTGAAAACCGCGCGTAGCTTGATGATTGACGGAATCGAAGTTGCCGAATCGGTACGCTTGCAACAGCAGGGTCTGGGTGCGGGAAGAAAGATAGGTTGCGGCATATTTTTACCGCATAAGGGTATTGACCCGGTCAACGAGGCTCAGGAAAAATAATCACCTCGATACTTGGATTTTTATTTAATTGTTTGTTCAGGAGACACAGTTATGGCGATTGAAGTAGATGGAAAATCTATAGAAACCACCCCCAGCGGATTTTTAACCAATATCGAAGATTGGTCGGAAGCCCTTGCAGAAGTGATTGCCAAGGAAGAAGGCGTGGAGTTAAGCGATAGGCACTGGGACGTCATAAAATACTTGCGTGACGAATTTATCAATAATGCCGGCAACCAGCCCAATACCCGCAATATGGTCAAAGCCATGGCCAAGCAATGGGGCGATAAAAAGGTAAATGCCAAAACACTTTATGATTTATTTCCGGGCGATCCCAGCAAACAGGGCGGTCGTATCGGGGGCTTGCCTGAAAGTCGTCGCAAAGGCGGATACTAGATTTAAAGCGAACTGCGTTGTGGATTCGGCGTTAAAAATGTCCTCACAATGCTCATTTACTTAAATGTAAACTGCGCTTATTCGTCCATTTTTGCCTTGTTTCCACTGCCTCGTTAACGCTTTAAATTGAATAACTTATGCAGGACCTCTCCAACGAGATACAGCTTATAAAGCAAGATTGTACTAGTATTTAACGATAGAAAATTTAGTTTCGATGCGCTCGGAGGAATTTAAGTATGAGCTCAAAACAGGACAAGATTAAAAAATTGCTGGAAATGCAAAAGAAGTTTATCGAGTTGGATCGTGCTCGCGGCGTTTCTGCGGAAGAGTATTTCACGCCGGAAGAAGGCGCCGAGCTGGACGGATTTCGACAGGAATACATGAAGCTTGCCATGGAAGTGGTAGCGGACGCGCATGAGGAAAAAGGTTCCCACCCGTAGAATTCCTCGACAATCCTGATTTATGTATCAGGCGTAAAATCTGGTTGCAAAAAAAAGCCGCGCTTAGCGCGGCTTTTTTAATACCTTAATGAAATTACTAAACGTTAAACTGTGTAAATATGAATGTAATTGATTTACCGCAACTGTGTTTACCAGGAACTATACTTTAAAAACTTTCCGTTTAAGGTAAGAACTACGCGATCCCCTTTGGGGTTTTCTTCTTTGGCGATATCCATTGAGAAGTCGATTGCACTCATTATTCCGTCGCCAAATTTCTCACCGATAATTTCTTTAATCGTATCTCCGTATACGCCGACTATTTCATACAGTCGGTAAACGACAGGGTCTTGCGGAATCGCTTTTTCCCAGGCTTTATGCGGAAACTCCTGCAACATGGTTGCAACGCTTGCATCCAGCTCAAGAAATTTACATAAGGCGAGCGCTACTTCTTCAGTAGTGCTGTTCATGCCAAGACAAGCCGAGCAAATCCAGGTTTCGCCTACATTTAATTCATCCGCAATATCTTTCCAGCTTAAACCCTTTGCTTTTTTGGCAGCGACGATCAAACTCGTCATCTCCTGCTTGGTGGTGGCCTGGCTGCCAACGTGAACAGGTACGGTCATTGCTACGGTCATTTCGATTCCTCCAAATCAGTTTTTGCTCAGTTACTGTGCATATGCCGTGCCAGGGACAAAATTTCTTGTGTTTTTAGCAACATACATAAAAACTGCGGAGATATATCGGTGGTCGGATTCTTATTCGCGCACATTAATGGTGCAAATATGCACCGAGATCGTGCATTCGCTAAGAGACAAAGAAGTTGTTTAGGTGCATTCCAGTTGGCGGTTGCATAAGTTGTTCCACAAATGCAGCCATAGACTGAGCATTTTCTTAATGCTCGATTCCGGCGGCCGCCATCTTGGACATTCTTCTTTTAAGTTCTTTCTCCAGTGCATTTCTTGCGTAGGGTTTCATAGCCTTCCACTGCTGACTCTCCTGTTGAGTGCGGCCGCAACCCAGGCACCATCCCTTGGGTCCGGTGTACTTGCATACATCAATACAAGGACTTTTCTTCCGTTTCATTGTTTTACTGTTCCATACACAACGTTCTGTTTTAGCAGGTCAGTCTAGGTCTGGACTAAACTCAATGCCTGTTCTATTCCTTTTTCCAGTTGCCGCAGCCGGTTGAACTCTTCCAGAAGCCGCTGTTCAAGATTCTTGAAATTGAGCGGGAGGGTTCGTTTGCAAATGCTGTACCCCTCGCCAATCTGATAGCCTTTCCAGTTCTTTATACGGTCTTCTTCCAGCACCATGAACTCCTGAACAAAAATCTGTTGCGAAGGGCAGTCCTGTTCCGCATGCAGACAGATCGGAAATGATTTTTGTTTAACTTCTCTGGCTTCGATATACGTTTCAAAATGAATTCCTTCCTGGTTCTGATTGTGCCAGTTCAGTTTGTAGAGTTGCATGTAAACGCCGCGGTTGTATATTTCCCAGCCATCGTCAAACCAGCTTGATCGTTTCATTTCTCTTTCAAGATTGCGAAAAATTTTTTTTATATCTTTCATGTTCAGGATTTTTTTAAGGTGCTACCAGTATTCACAATAGGGTTAACCGCTTGCGCTCAAAACCGTCATTCACTAGTCACTTAAAAGTTTAAACCGCCAAATTGACACAAATCAATAACCGCTCGCATTTGTTCCATAGGCTTGAAGCTTTACATAAACAGAGGAGCAGCAATGGAACAGGCAAATCGACGGCAATTTCTAGGGAAAACAGGAAAGTTAATGGGTGTTGCAGTATTAGGAGGCGGTTTCACGGCAACCGCCGCCAATGCCGGCTTGAAATATGAAATGTCTTCCACTACAGAGGGAAAATGTGCTACTTGCAGATACTGGGGTGGAATTCGAAAGTTATCGAAAGACGGTAAAACGGTATCGTCGCAAAGCCTGGGTTATTGCAATAATCCCGAAAGCCACCACTATCACCAAACAACCACGCCTGAAACAGGCCCCATGAAAAAATGGAGAAAATGGGAGGTTATCAGCTAATAAGCCGGTCAGTATTTAAATGGCGAGCACAAGGATGTGAATACATGGATGTATGAATGAGAGTTGGCGCCAGGATTGGCGCCTACATAGTAAATGAATGCCTGCTTATGATCATAAGCAGACATTGCATAAGGCTAACTCAGGAAATCCAGAGTCAATAATAACCGACTTCTTCCCGTCGGCATTTGCGGTGAGCGGTGTACTAAACCTGCGCCTGCATTTCCTTCCCACAGTTCACCTTTTAGAATCGCAACATCTCCGACCTGCAATTGTTTAATGTCTTTTATACTTTGAAACAGCCCTGATTCCTCATCGGCAAGGCCGTTGTTGCCCCGACCTAGTTTATCGCGATCAACTAGATTATGCGGTAGCCACTCGGTAGGTTCGCCGTGATATGTGCAAACCAGTCGACACGGTAATTTATCAACATGAAACCTTGGACACATGGCATGATCTAAAACAGTTAAGCGTAAACCAGCTTGTTCAAGATCAAACAAAATACAAAACATTTCAACCAGTTCAGCTATGTCTTTGCATAGTGCCTGCGCATTAATAAATTCACTTTCGGACTCGATCAGCTGGTTAAAAACAGTATCGGGTTTTACCACTAAACTTGCTTGATAATCACCGTGGCTTTGTAAGAACTTATCAACAAATTTTTCAATATCAGCAGTTACATCTCGTTTCCAGATGGCAATATTGATCTCTTCCTCATAAACATCGGTAAACACTGAAGGGTGGTCGCTAATCGCCGATCTACTGTATTTTAATTTTTCTGGTGTTTCTGGATTATTGTGAGCCACTAAACTCATACATTATTCTCCCATCTAGGAAAAGGATCAGTAAGTGTTGCCCAATACTGCTTGCCTTTAAGAAGTTCGTCTTCACTTAATAAACAGTTATCTAAAGCATTGATCATCGCAGCTTGATCCAAACCTTGAACAATGAATACAAGCTCCTGACGCATATCTCCAAATGGCTCTACCCACTGTTTAGCGATGGAATCCAGGTATTCCTGGTCTGTCGGCCAATTTTCTTTCGGAACGGCTTTCCAGAACATTCCTGCAAATCCATACTGAGCAATTCCGCCGGCCTGGCTCCACTGACCGGCAAACTCAGGGCGTGTGGCTAGCCAAAAATAACCTTTGGAGCGAATCAATTTGCCGTAGTCCTCGGTGCTGTGAAGAAATTGATAAAACTTTTCGGGATGAAAGGGGCGTCGAGCAACATAACTGAAACTGCTAATGCCATATTCTTCGGTTTCAGGAACATGCTCGCCTCGCATCTCTTTGAGCCATCCTGGGGATGTTTGTGCTTGTTCGAAATCAAATAAACCGGTATCCAACACTTCCTCAATACTTATCTGGCCATTCATTATCGGAATAATGCGAGCCTTAGTATTTAAAGTTTTTAGTATTGCAGTAAGACGATCAACGTCGATGGATTCAACCAAATCGGTTTTACTGATTAAAATCACATCGGCAAATTCGACTTGATCTATAAGTAAGTCTGAGACGCTTCGTTCATCTTCGTCGCCCAGTGATTCGCCCGTTTCCTGTAATGATCGCGCTTCCTCGTAGTCTTTCAAAAAATTTACTGCATCTACGACCGTGACCATCGTGTCTAATGCTGCTACGTCTGATAATGAAACACCGTTTTCGTCAGCAAAAGTAAAGGTTTCTGCGACAGGTAAAGGTTCGGATATACCCGTCGATTCAATCACCAAATAATCAAAACGACCATCTTGGGCCAGCTTGTTTACTTCAATTAACAAATCTTCACGCAACGTACAGCAAATACAACCATTACTCATTTCAATCAGCTTTTCTTCGCTGTGATTTAGTGTCACTTCATTCTTCACAATAGATGAATCGATATTAATCTCACTCATATCGTTCACGATTACGGCGACTTTCTTGCCTTCTCGATTATTTAAAATATGACTTAATACCGTAGTTTTTCCTGCGCCCAGGAAACCTGACAATACGGTTACAGGCAGTCTGCTTTCTACTTTCATTTAACACCTGATTAATTTAGGGAAACTGGGTCAATAACCAGCACTTGTAAGAATATGGGAATGTAATGTTATAATATAACATTGAGAAGTGTAAAGAATGCCTTTTTACAGCTTCGCAGTGTTTTCAACTATCTAAATAGAATAATCGTTAATTTCGAAATCCGGCAGCTACAAGTGTAATGTCCGACTATTTCCCGCAGAATTACGAAGAATGGCGCTATTGCATCACCGTCAAGTGCGGTATCCCTCTTACACCAGCCTTCATATCGCAGCGCCTTACAGTTTGGCGCAATGAAGATCTAGAGGAGACAAAACGCTTCCGACAACTCTATGGCGATACGCATTGGCAGTCCATTATTAGCTGGTTTGAGCAAGCCGAGCGTGATAGCGGCGGTGCGGCGACGACGGGTCCTTAAACGAGCACATGGTAGTGCGAGAGAAAGTTGTATTAGGGACGATGCTTCCGTTTGAAACTACTGCTTACTAAATGACTGCTTTCGGCCAAAAGCGGTCATTCGGCGCTCGGTTTTTCGATAATAAGATTTCCATTCTCAAAATGATGCTTGGGTATTGGCAACTCGGAAGGTGACGTGTCAGTGCCAAATATTTTTCGACCCGAAAGGTCATACTCGCTACCGCTACACTTATCTACAAATCCGCCAACTCCCTTGATCGCATGGCCATCCCAATCATCTGCTTCGCTTGAAACATATATCAATTCACACCCAGACTTTGGTTGATAGCCCCAAGCAACAAAGTAGCTTCGATTTATAGATCGCAATATGGGATTACAGCCCAGACAAGATTCCATCTGTACAGAACGGCTTGAATATCGATTAATTAGCTTTACAACGTCGCTATTCTTCCGATGAACTACCATTATTGGCAAGTTGTTCACAGGAAACTTAATCATAGTCCCAACTTCTATTTTGCTCGGATCAAAACTAATAGGCTGCTTACTCTCAGCGCTACTGTGGGTAGCTTGAAATACTAAAACAAAGAAAAAAACTAAGTGAATATTTTTCATTAGTTAGTCGCTTACCGGCCAAAAGCGGTCCTATTTACGAAATATAATTGGAATGATTATAAATACACTTACCGACAAAATGATGTAACCCCACAATGGATTTAAATATTCGTAATTAAGAACGTATCCAGCTGCATGAAAGCTTTGACCTTGAATAATTAGCACCCCTTGAAACGCTAAAAACAAACTAATTCCAAGTCTTGCGCTTGTCTCGCTCTTACTCATTGCTGATTACATCCGTCGAATAAAAGATTATCACGACACCAATATAGCAAATTATTATGAATGTCTGCTTAGGGTCGAAAGCAGTCATTGGCCTATGGAGTATATTAGCATTCTCAAATATACTGATCTACAATGATCAAGAATGTCTGCTAACGACCCTAAGCGGACATTCGTAATTTATTCGAGTTAAATTAAATTTTTTTCAAGTAAGCTACGAAACACAATATAGCTGTCCCAAATAACCAAAATGTAGCTGGGATTGGAATTGGATTTGGATTTGGAGTCGATGTAATGTTCAGAGTAATTGAATTAAAGGAATAAATAATTACTGCGTCAGTGGAATCTATTTGAGGCGTAGATGGTATTCCATCCTCGTTGAAACGAATTCGTCCGCCACCCCCATCTACTTGACTTAGATCTAATGATATTGGAATTGAAGTGTCACTAAGTAGTAATTGATCAACGTCTAACAGCTCAAAACTTAAATCTGCAAAACCATTTTGTGTTGCCGGAAAAATGCTAAAAGTACTCGGTGCGCCAGTTCCTCGGACCGATAGAAGATCAAAATTAGTCTGTTGCCCCGTTAAAATCGCCGAATTATCGAATACAGCTAAACCGCCAAGCCCAACAGCACTTATTAAGCTAAATTCATCGATAAGTATACTAATTCCTTCTGTGCGTGAAGTGAAACTATAGAGGCCGAAAGGCTCTCCCGGAGTCAGATTTTCAGCGTCTAAATTAACAATAAAACGGCCCGTGACGTTATCACCAACTGAAATTGTGGATGGAAGGATATTAATTGTGTCGAAGATATCGCTAACAGTTCCAGTAAAATTGCCCTCTAGAAATGCTGCTTGAACATTTGTAGAGAGCAAGTAGACAGCAATGAACAATGTCTTTTTGTAAAACACTTGATTAATATGCAAACCCAAAAAGGTATAATGACACTAATTTTATTAAAATTTTATGAATTTAATTTCTGTAATATGTAATTAAAATTAACAACTAATTATAAGTTTATATTACGACCGCCTTTGGTCGAATCAGAACCGTATTAAAAAGAATTTTTTTCGCCAAGCTAATAAACTAAATAATCCAAATAAGAATAAAAATAAAGATGGAGGTAACGGTACAACAGTTACACTATAGCTAGTCACATTGCCCAAGATAGCTGCCGCAGGCAGTTCTTGTGCATTAATTAAAAATACAGTTGTATCAAAATCTTCTGCATTTAATTCAAATGTTTGTTCAATTGAATCGCCTGAAAACAATGTTTGCGAGCTATCTCCTAACTCTACAGCTAATAAATTAATTGTTAGATTTTCAATAAAGGGTAAGCCGACACCTTCAAAGAGCCTGAACGACAAATTGTCTTGATTGGTTAAAATATCATTGTCTACAAGCCGAAGTTGACTAAGATTAAATTCTTCAGCACCAATATTCACTGAGCTACCCAAAGTAAAAGTGCCAGAAAGTGGTCCTAAAAAAAGTACTGGCGGGCCCGGTAACTGATCAGGCGAAGTATTAACAGAAATTGTAGCCGTCCAAGAGTCTCCAGAGCTTAATGTACTAATTGAAGAGTCTACAAATGTAATCTCTCCACCAATACTATATGTAGCAACAGCTGCAATACTCTGTGGTGTAAATACTATGATTGCAATAAAAAAAATTGTTTTATGAGGGATCATACTATTCTTAAATTATAATTTTCTTATAAGGAGCCCAAACAGTATCTGCAACAATACTTGATTGTTAACGTATATTATTTAAATATTACAATTTGATTAAAATTGACCGCTTTTGGCCGAAAGCGGTCATTAGTTCGTTTGCTATGCGGGCGCCATCCTTGGCGCCAACTTTCATTCGCGTATCCCTACGCTCACGTGCATCCATGTGCTCGCTAATTGGCCGTAAGCGGGCGTTGATTCGTTTACTATACAGGCGTCATTCCTGGCGCCGACTCTCATTCGCATAGTAGTCATCAATTATGGTTCTGTCGACGGCGTTGTTTTGATTCAGTATAGTGTTTATGGAAATTCCAAATCTTCAACATCTACCTAGTGAGGAAAAAAATGAATAAAAAACTGAGTGGAATACTTGGCGCTTTTCTAATAAGTATTGGTTCTTCGATTGTATATGCCGATGAAAGATGCCAAATGCCTCCGGATATCGATGACGACGAGAGATATTGGATACATTTTAAAAATGAATCAAAAATGCATCGTTATAAAATATTGGACATCGAAGATTGTTGGGTCAAAATCTATAAAGAAAGCGGTAACCACTACTGGTATAGAATTGACAATATTATGGTGATGACGTCGGAGCCGGAAGAAGACTAGTCATCCGGTGAAAAATACCGGGGCAAAGGTATTCGCTTCAATTCTCGAATGGTAATGAGAATGTCGGTTTAACCCAATCCCATCTTGATGTAACCGCAGGGACACACGTCGGAACAAATATGGCAGCCGACGCATTTATTGTAGTCGGTGTCTACGTAGCGACCCATGGCGTGTTTGTCCTTGTCGACTTTGAATATGGCATCTTCCGGGCAATAAATTACACAGTTGTCGCATTCGAAACATAAACCGCAACTCATGCAACGTGCGGCTTCCTTAACCGCTTTTTCTTCTTGCAGTGCCGAGAAGCGTTCCTGGAAATTATTTAACACGTCTTCGGACGTAATATTCGCTTCTTTGCGCCGGTACATCGGTTCTTCTTCAAAGTACGCCATATGCAATAAATCGCTGGTTGCAATTTCTGCAAAAGAACGGTCTTCGTAATTGTGCACTGCGAAATCTGCGGCATCGGTGCCCCAGGTTTCTTCGTGATTAAAATCCGACGGTTCCAGTTGGTGCGTGCGCAATTCATCCAGTAATTTAAAAT
Source organism: Gammaproteobacteria bacterium (assembly GCA_028285655.1). Taxonomy (GTDB): domain Bacteria; phylum Pseudomonadota; class Gammaproteobacteria; order UBA4575; family UBA4575; genus JANQOT01. The sequence continues at coordinate 6,377 of JANQOT010000160.1, read as the reverse complement.
GATGTTTGTCGATCTTTGGTCGTGCATTAATATCATCGCCCATTAAATAATTGTGTAAACCTTCGGCGGCGATGGAAGCCTGGCCGATGGCGGTGGTCAACAAATGCGGGTTTACCGCATCGCCGGCCACAAAGTGTCCGGGTTTGTCGACCACCCGGTATACACTGTCAGCATTCATTAATCCGCGGCCGTTATCGAACTCTTCGATGCCTTCGTAGTTTCCGGTTTGCCCAGTTGCGCTGACCACAAGGCTGCATTCGATTTCAAAAGCCTGGTCTTCTTTTGTTTGCAGATCGCCGTCGACTAGTTCTACCGGTGCAACGCGTAATGCTTTGGCGCGACCGTTTTCGTCTTTAATGACTTCCAGCGGCGCTAATCCATCATGAATTTCCACGCCTTCGCGAATAACCGCTTCCAGTTCGTGTTTGGTTGCAGGTGCCTGCGTAATAGGGCGGCGATACACTACCCATACATCGGCGCTGCTGCGTTTTGCCACGGTCGCAACATCGTGCACCGTGTGCCCGAGGATGACATTGTCCGGCCGGTCTTCTTCGGCAAGGTTTTGCACGTTGCCGATTCTGCGTGCCACCGCCAGCACATCCATTGCGGTATCGCCGGCGCCGATCACCAGCACACGGCCGTCCAGATACTTTAATCGATCTTCATTAAATGCGCGCAAGTACGCCATTCCGTCCACGCAGTTGGGTGCATCTGCACCGGGGATCGGTATGTTTTTACCGGCGACTGCGCCGATTCCCCAAAAGATCGCGTCGTAATCACGTTCCAGTTCTTCTACGGAGACATCGGTGCCGACGCGCGTGTTAAGACGCACGTTCACACCCATGTCGATGATGCGACTGATTTCGCCTTCAAGTACCGCACGGGGCGTGCGGTAACCGGGAATGCCGAACACCATCATGCCGCCCAGTGCACTGTATTCGTCAAAAATAGTACAGGCGTGTCCTTTCTGGCGTAAAAAATATGCGGCGGTTAAACCCGCGCAACCTCCGCCGACGATGGCTACTTTTTTACCGCTTTCCTGTTCGGGAACGGCATAGGTCAACTCGTTTTTTAACGCCCAGTCGCCGACATATTGTTCGACTGCGTTGATGCCGACGGCTTCTTCCAATTCGTTACGATTGCATCCTTCTTCGCAGGGTGCCGGGCAAACGCGGCCCATCACAGAAGGAAATGGATTCGATACCGTCATCCGCCGAAAGGCCGACTCCTGCCAGCTCATATCTTCGACGGGTTTGTCCAGTCCGCGAACGATGGATAACCAGCCGCGAATGTCATGGCCGGATGGACAACTGGCCTGGCAGGGAGGCGTCCGGTGTACATAGGTCGGACAAATCTCGGAAAGGCCGTTTTGCACAACATCCTTGTTCCACTCGGAGATCAAGTGGTCGTCATCTTTGTAACGCCGAAACGTAAAATTCTTCTCTGCCACGAAAACCTCCTATGACAGCTAATAAAACTCTACTTTCAAGAGTCAGCGGAATGAACTAGGTTTAGTTATGTGGGGATTAGTATTGCTTATGCGAGGGGTAAATGCGAGTGAAATTTAGGCAAAAACCATAAAAATTATACGTTTATAAACAAAAAAAGCTCCGGCCGAAACCGGAGCTTTTCTGTTTGACGCTTACACTTTCTTAATGTCGGCTGAGCGGCTTAAGACCCAACAATGCCGCCGTTTTTGCGTGTGATTACAATCGTTGCATCTCGGGGACGTGTAATGCCATCCGTGGGTGCCGGGAAATTGGTGCGTGCCGGGTCGCCGTTGCCGGGATGCTGAGTATTGATAAACATCGTACGACGGTCCGGTGTCATGGTGATACCGGTAATTTCGTCGCCGGAAACCCCGGTAAACAGTCGACGTAAATCTCCGGTTTTAATGTCGGCCACCAACATTTGGTTGTTGAGGGAGTCGGGTTGACCGCCATCCGTTTGAATTAATAAACGGCCATCGGGATCCGCCATCAGACCATCCGGATCAGTAAAGACGTCTTCGGTACCTCTGGTGCCGCTGGCTAAAATGAAAATTTCCCATTTGAATTTTCGACCGACGTGTTTGTAACTGTCTTTAAAGCAAATGATGTGGCCGTCGCTGTTTGGCGCTTCCGGATTCGCCGCATTGGGCTCGGTTCGGTTGCTGTTATTGGTCAAGGTCACATAAACATTGCCGTTAGGTGCAACCGTTGTCCATTCCGGGCGATCCATTGGAGTAGCACCGACGATGTCTGCGGCAATTCGCGCATAGGTTAATACTTCAGCCTGGGACTTGAAGCGCTTGGCAATCTCCGGATTCTTGATCGTTAGTTCAAGCCAGTCACCAGTTCCATCGTCGTTAAAACGCGCTACATACAGTTTGCCGTAGTCCAGCGGGCTGTATCCGCGGCGACGCATTTTTTTCCAGTTGTAAGCGGAAACAAACTTGTAAATGTAATCAAAACGCTGGTCATCGCCCATATACCCTACGACGCGACCACCGCGTCCAACCGTCAACGCTATGCCTTCGTGCTTCACTCGGCCTAGTGCCGTGCGTTTTACCGCTTTGCGGTATGGATTCATCGGATCGATTTCCACTACCCAGCCGAAGCGGTTATCTTCGTATTTATAATCCGGATTAGACAAATCAAAACGCGGATCAAATTTTTCCCATCCGTAATTAAATCCGTCGTCATCAAAACCGTAGCGTTCCTGTTCTTCGGTCGGTGTCCAACTGGAGTTGGTCGCACCGAAATAACCATTAAAGTTTTCTTCGCAGGTCAGGTAGGTGCCCCATGGCGTAAATCCGTTGGCACAATTATTCACGGTTCCCTGTGGAGGACGTTTTTTCAGATCTCCCAACAGATCAGATTTAGCCACCGGGCCGCTGAATGCTACCGGGGTGTTGACATGGATACGGCGTGCATACTTGCTTTTTACCTGACGCCACTTGCCGTAACGTTCTTTTATTTCAACCACAGACACACCGTGTGCGTGTTGTGAGGTACGCACTTCTTCCAGACTTTCCGGCTGGTTCTCGTCGCCGTTGCTGCTGACACCTTTGCCGAATATATGCGAGTTTCTGCCAAACTCATGGTTTATGCACAGCAAACCGTGGCTATTGCCATAGCGGCGTCTGTATTTATGCATATTGTGATGCCAGTCTTTGTTGTCATCCCAATCGTTATAGTTGTCCCAGCCATAGCGGCGTTTGCGCAAACTTTTAATCGGGAAATAATGCATACCGTCATGACCGATACCGATTTGTTTTGCCTGATCCCGGGAATTCGGCGGGTAATTAAATGCAGGACCGCCGGGTACTATCGGTTCACCCCAGGGAATTAATACATCCCATTGATAGTCTGAAGAAATGTTGGGCCACGGACCAGAACCGTCTGCGATTGCGACTGGTTCAAAATTCACCAGATTTTTCGGTTTATAGCCGTATTTTTTGTAGGAAGTTGCATTTACGCTTTGCCCGGCTAAAAATGTTGTAGCCGCCGTAGCCAGGCCGCCTTTTAACAGTTTACGTCGGGAAATATTTGTCTCTAAAACCTGATTAAACGGACGATTATCCGATTTATTACATATTTCATTATCATGGTCGTTTGCCATGTGGTTCTCCTTAAAAATTTCTAACCGAATGCCAATAAAAACGGAGTCAAAATTAATGTCGGAATATTTCAGTAATATGTAGTTACTGTGTCGCTTCAATTAAGATTCGATTACATAGTTTTAAAAAAACACGGCAAGATGTAACAAGAGACAAATAATAAATTTGAACTTAGGTTAAGAATTAAATTCAACAACATAAAGCAACATACTGTAAATTTATAAAAGCAGGCATGTGTGTTGGTTTATTTGAATAATGTATTACAGAATTTGCACCGAATTAATGCAGAAGAGACATGAAATTGCTAAGTAATCTGATTGTAATAGGCGTAATTTTGTACGTCGGTTTTGGTTTTATGCTTTATGTAATGCAGCGCGACATGATGTATTTACCGACGCCCGAGGTTGCTCACCCGCATACGGAAAAAATATTTACAAATGAAGGGGAGTCCATTAAAACAGTCGTACTCGATGAACATCAGCCCAATGCGATTTTATACTTTGGCGGAAACAGCGAGGCGGTCGAACGAAACGCAGAAAAGTTTCAGCAAACGCTTGCGGGTTTTGCGGTTTATCTGGTCAAGTACCGCGGTTACGGCGGCAGTTCCGGCAGCCCGACCGAGCGTGCAATTTATTCTGATGCCGAGTACATCTTTGAACAGCTTGAATCCAGATATGAGACTGTCTCGGTCATCGGTCGCAGCCTGGGCAGTGGAGTCGCGACCATGCTGGCGGCAAAAAGAAATGTCGAAAAGCTGGCGTTGATTACACCTTTTGACAGTGCCGAAAGTGTTGCCAAGCGGCTTTATCCGGTTTATCCGATATCCTGGTTGCTCAAAGACAAATACGACTCCTTGAGCAGGGTGGAGGCCATTCGAGTGCCGACGCTGATCATTATTGCCGAACTCGACCGGGTAATTACTAAAGAGCATGCTTTGCGTTTGGCCGATGCGTTTCCGCCCGCGCAAATAAGCGTGGAAATGCTGGCAAATACCGGCCACAATAATCTCGACTATAATCAAAAGTACTTCGATGCCTTGCATCGGTTTTTTAACGACGACTTATGACCACCAGCGAGCAAAAAGCAATCGTGCAAAAAGCGGTGGAAGCGGCCAGTTTGCGCTGGGTGACTGCGTTTAATTCCGGCGATGCAAACGCATGTGCCGAACAATACGAGCACAGCGCGGTCATGCATGCGCGACCCTTCGGAACATTCTACGGTACCGACGAGATTCGAACCTTCTGGCAGAATCTTATTAACGACGGCTTCGCCGAAGTCGAATATATAAACCCGGAACTAACGGTGGTGGATGCAGCAAGTGCCGTTCTTACGTCCAACTGGAAAATGAATAAAGCCGGCGGTGTAATTCACAAGGAATTATGGGTTTTACAATCCGACGGTACCGCCAAACTGCGCGAAGACGACTTTGAAGCTACTGAGTAAGTATGGTTATTCGCTTGTACACCTGTCTTGTTGAACTAAAGTAATTGCGCTAGTCTAAACAGACATGAAGATCTGGCACAAATGGACTGTATTTATTCTGGTGATGGCTTTACCTGTGGCTGGGTTTGCCGGTTTATCTTTTGAACCGCATTGCGAATCTCAACCCCTGGAAATTAACTCCTCTGCCGACCAAAACTTGGCCGACCATTGTGCGAAAGACAAGGAACCCTTGCATAAAGAAAATCAGACTTCACAGTCCGACCATTGTCAGTGTGAATGCAGCAGCCATTTTGCATGTGTGAGTGCCGGTGTCGTTGCGTTAACAGGGTTTGCAAAAGCTTCTATTACACACAACGGCAAGCAAATAATTCACTATATCTCCGGTCGAATCTTTTCTGTAAACCTTTCCGCCATATTTAGACCTCCTATCCTTTCCTGACGCTTGTAGCGTCATTGCAGCTCTAGCTCACTAGAGTTTCAGCGGATGTTCGCCTGTATAAGGCGGCTCCTTTTACGCAAATCTAAGTTTGTTAGGAAATTGTTATGGAAACAATGAATAGAAAATTATTTGTTGTCGCTGTTGCGATAACACTAGGCGCCTGTGCGTCGATTCCCGAGGATTTCGGACGTAGCGATGTCGACGCCATGCTAAACGAGCGCGGGATCGCTGCCGATACCGCGCATACGCCGAACGCCGATCGACTGATCGAAGAACTAACTGCGAAACCGTTAACGGCAATCACTGCGACGCGTCTGGCGTTGATCAACAATGCAGATCTGAAAAAAACATACGCAGAGCTCGGAATTGCGGCCGCCGATGTGTACGAAGCGGGACGAATTCGTAATCCCGTTTTCTCGTTTGCTTCTTTGGATTCCAACGAATCGGGAGAACGTAATATGAATAGTTACGGCCTGGTCGCCTCGTTTACCGATTTGATCACACTTCCGTCGCGCAAACGGTATGCCGAGGGCGAGTTCGAGGCGATGAAACATTCAGTGGGTGCAGAAGTAGTAAACGTGGTTGCCGAAACAGAAACTGCGTTTTACGAGTTTGTTGCCGCCAAGCAGGTTGCCGAATTGCGTGCACAAATAGCCAAGGCCGGAGAACTTTCGTTTCAGCTTGCGCAACGATATTTCGATGCCGGCAATATGAGCCCGCGTGAAATCGCACTGGAGCAGGCGGCAGCTTCTGAAGCCAAGCTGGAATCGTATGCAGCAAATGCCGAGGCTTATGTAAAGCGTGCCGCGCTTGCCAACCTGATTGGATTGTCGGCGGCTGAACCCTGGAATGCGCCGGCGCAACTCGCGGTTCCGCTTGCGCATGAAAACAACA
>JANQOT010000136.1 GCA_028285655.1 Gammaproteobacteria bacterium | reverse complement strand
TTTTCATAATTCAGCTATCACAATTCAATTGTGACTCAACTTTAAATCACTTTTTGGAGAATATATTATGAAAACAGCAATTATTATTTTATCTGACCCTAAATCTGGATCTGAAGAAGCATTAGGCCGGGTATTCAACGCACTGGCAGCAGCATACGATTTTAAACAGGCAAATGATGATGTAGAAATTCTATTTCAGGGCGCAGGAACGCGTTGGGTAGGAGAACTATCGAATACAGAACATCCCGCGTATACATTATTTGAGGAAGTAAAAGACAAAGTAGCGGGCGTTTCCTGCGGATGCGCTGATGTATTTGGTGGAGCAGACGAAGCCAGGAAATCAGGTTTTGATCTTATCAAGAATAATCCTGTTCCCGGCACCTCTGGCTTGCCGAGCCTGCGTCAATTGCAAAACGACGGATACAAAATTTTAGTGTTTTAACTGATGTTACATTTAGTGGGCGACTATACCACGTAGCTTGCCCACTTTTTTTGGAGCTCATAATGGACTTTCATCGAAAATACCACAAGGGAGAAATCCAGGCGCAGAAACTGGCCGGAGAGCGTAAACAGGCAGACTTTAATGGGCAGGTTATTTCCAATTCTATTATCGAAGGTGCACTTACTTTTATTTCCGATCAGGAGTATATAGTCGCTAGCGCATCGGATAACAGCTCCAATATCTGGACAAGCGTTTTAAGTGGCGACAAAGGCTTCATCGTTGCTCGAACCCCCAGATTGCTGGTTATCAATCAAAAGAAACTGGATTTTGTAAAACATAATCCAGTTATTAAGCAATTGAATAAAGGAAGTAGCATTGGACTACTTGCTATTGAACTTGCGAGTCGTCGACGCATACGTATAAACGGAAAAATCACAAGTATTACCAATGAAGAAATTGAGATCAAAGTTAAGCAGGCTTATCCCAATTGCATGAAGTATATTCAAAGACGGCACATTATAAATAGAGAACTGTGGAACCAGCTCGATAATCAAGAAAGTGGTGGTGAAAAAATTGGCGAAACAGAGAAAAAGCTAATTCTCTCCGCGGATACATTTTTCATTGGCTCTGCTCATCCTAACGGGAACTTGGACGCCTCGCATCGTGGAGGCAACCCCGGTTTTATAGAATTAATCAACAATGACATTATCCGTATTCCAGATTATAAGGGAAACAGTATGTTCAACACTTTTGGAAATCTATTACTTAATAATAGGGCCGGAATTGTTTTCTGGGACTTTGAACATAATCAACTACTACATTTAGCAGGAAGAGCTCAAATTACCTGGGACAGCTCAGATAAAAGTATTTCAAATACTGGGCGATTTTGGGAATTTACAATAGAACAGTGGAATCAAATGCCGATAGGCCGGAATTTTACATGGGAGTTTCTAGATTACTCTCCTCATAACAACTGATACGTAAGCCATGAATTATATATATGGTTGCGATTATTTAAAGATTCTCCAGAATTGTCTTTGCATTTTGATCCCAGGGCGACACACGAACAAGAATCTTTGCGTATTGTCTTGCGTCCTCTAATTTCCCGGCTTTCTGGTTATACGATATCAAGCCGTATAATAAATCGCGATTTGCAGGACGCTGATGATGCGCAGCAGCTAATCGCTTGATCGCTTCTTCAGTTTGACCATTTGAATCCAGTGCAACTGCGTATATATATTGAAATCTGGAATTGTTCGGCTCCAGTTCAGCCGCTTTTTTTAACGATTCCATTGCTCTCGAGATATTTTGCCGCCGCACCAGCCACAAACCCAGACTATGGTGCGCCAGCCCCGAATCGGGTTGAATTTCGATTGCCTTATCTATAAAAATTCTGGATTTTTCATCCATATTTTGAATGCGAAACAGATCGGCCAGATTGATGTACGCAGGGACAAACACAGGGTCAATCTCGATTGCTTTCAAATACGCAGTTTCGGCATTATCGAGCTGCTGCAAACTAGTGTACAACGCACCTAAATTCGTATGCGCCTCAGGACGCTCGGCATTTAAATTTTGCGCAGCGATATATTCCTCGATTGCAAGGTCAAGTTGCGCCAGAATATTACTGGATTGAATTTGATGACGGGCATCTGCCAACACTCTGGCCGCTTCGATTCTTATAAGTTTAAGATCATCTGTTAATAAAGGTACGAGAAAATCTGTTTTAATCCTGGGCGGCAATCCTTCCATCGCTTGAATCGCATTCAGTCTTACTAATGAATCTTGATCATGCAGCAATTTCTTTATTAGCGGCAGTGTTTCCGGATTAATATAATTCTGCAATGTTGAAACGGCCGTCGCTCGCCGAATACCGGGTCGCGAAGTATCATCGATAAAGTCGGCTAACCACGTACTAGCATTGATATCACCGCGCCTGCCAGCGTGAATAATTTCTCCATAATGTAACTTCTCCCTGCGTGTATTTGATGGAAACCAAATTTGAACTTTCTCCGCGGCCCAGCGATTGTTTTGATCCTGGTGGCATTGGGTACAAGCATTGGGCACACCCAGTTTTATCGATAGATCCGGCCGGGGAACATGAAAACTGTGATCGGCTCTGTCATCTATGGTCATATACGTTTTTTCCGGCATATGACAGGCCGTGCATCGAGCACCTTCGCTTTCGGCACTATGAAAATGATGTTCTGGCGTATCGAATCTCGACGCAAGATGACATGAGCTGCATAATTCATTTCCGTTTGCTTTTAATCGCAAGGTGTGTGGATTATGGCAGTCAGAACAGGTAACACCTTGCTGATACATTTTACTTTGCAAAAAAGATCCATATACATATACCTCATCGTTTATCTGACCATCGACGAAATAGAGTCCCTCTTCTAGCATTGCCGGTAAATGCGAATGCAACAACTTTTTTCCATGCGTATACGGTTCCTGGTGAGCTGCGCGCCGTGAATGGCATAATGCGCAGGTCTCCACTTCATCCGTTGATACACTTTCCGGTGATCGTGAGGCGACATCTGTGCCGGTATTTAAGATCCAGGCGGCCGAATTCCTTAAATCGACCTGCAAACCATTGTCTTTGGATTGCCTATCTTCACCGGATAGTTGAGCCCAGGCAACATGCTTCTTGCCGGGACCGTGGCAAGCTTCGCAGGCAACATTTATCTCGGACCAGCTCGTTTGGTAGCGATTAGTTTTCGCATCAAAATTTTTTGTAAGATTCGTCGAATGACATTCGGCGCACATGAAATTCCAGTTCTGATTGAGCCCTGTCCAATGTAACGGGTCGGTGTGTTTGATCTGGTATTCAGGATAGAGGTGAAACCAACGCTGGCCACCCTCTTCCTCGGATCTGGAATCCCATGCAATCGACAAACTTTGCAATCGGCCATCTGAAAATTCGACTAAATATTGCTGTAAGGGATAAACACCAAACGTATATTCAATTTCAAATGTCTCAAGCTTCCCTTCCGGACCATCGGTCTCGACAAAATACTTGCTGTCTTCTTTAAAAAACGTAGACGTAGTACCGAAATATGAAAACGATTGATTTTCAAAATTGCCAAGGACAGTATTCGCAGAGGCTTTTTGCATCGCGAGATCGTGATGTGAATTTTGCCATTGATCATACTGCTCCAAATGACAGTTCGCACAAACATCGACTCCGACAAACGGGCTGGAAGCCACGCTACCATTTGCGAGAAAAATCATTGCTGTAAACAACATGTAGTGACGGAGTTGGTTTGCCATCTTCACCATCTCTGATGATCAGAATATTATCATTGTCAATACGTTACCAAATCGGGCTCTAAATAAAAAATACAAATCAGTAGTTCACTGACCAATTATGTAAAACGGTTATAAATTTTGTGATCATACTCTCGCAATGTATAAACTTTTTTCTCCGGTTAAAAAAGAAAAAGGCGGTTCAATGAAACCGCCTTTTTAGGTAGATTAAGGTCGTAAAGACCTTAATTGCTTTTCACTAAGCGCCAGTACTAGACTACCGGCTCGGTATCAACCAGCTGCTCACCTTTAAAGGAACAGATTTTACCGTTCTGATAATAGGTGGCTCTTTTTGAAATACGATTAAGCTGATGACACAAGCGATAGAAGTTCCAGCGTTGCGACTTGTTCATTTCTTCGATGATTAGTGCATCGTCTTCAAACGGATCAGCTTTAAGGTCGTAAAATTCCAGTTCGACCACATGCTCGTAGATACCCGTTTTTTCATTGAAACAATCTTCTGACGGAAGCGTTGAACTGCCGGGTAAACATACAAAAAAGTTATTCTCATCCAGCTTGTTGAACGCGATCAAACTGTATCGATCGTTGCCGATTGCGCGCGCTCCCGATCCAAACGGACCTGGTGCCCCGCTTCCGATCCGGTTGGTTCCTCCAACCGTTGCTGTCGCCGGCCACTGCTCGGAAATATTTACTCGTCGATAGCTCTTGCCGCCTTTTAGCACGTCAAGAAAACTATACGAGGAAAATCTGGTTTTTCTCGGCTGCTTGGCGCCGATGATGTCCAGAACAGTCGCATAAATATCAGTTACATTAACCAAATCTTTGCGCCATTTATTCTTGACGTAACCTGGACCGGCAAACACGAAGGGAACTTCGCGTCCTGCACGATAAACCGTTGCTTTACTTTTAAAGGTATCGATCGGCGGCTCGGTCACACTGAACACAGGACCTCCACCTTGTGTGCCATTATCGCCGACGAACATCACGTAGGTATTTTTTAAATCTACATACTCAAGCAAACGTGCCATTTGCACATCCATATACGACACCAGGCCTTTAAATGCTGCTACTCGCTGGGCTACGGCTACTGGATCGGGATTGGCTGGCGGGCCCGGCGCACGGGTACCCACATCCGGATACAGGGTCGGACCATGCGTGTCTAAATCATTGCGGATGTCGTCTACAGTTAATCCCAGCGCGCCAAGATCGTTAAACGCCGCAATTATCTGAACGATAACTTCCTTATGAATATCTTTATCAAGCGTGCGCCATCCGCCGGGCTCGCCAGAATAATCATCCGGCGGTGTTGTATCCCACGGACCAGGCGGCACTTCGTATTGGAAATGCGGAGCAATTGCACTGTATTCAATTAAATATGGCTTGCCTTTTTGCTTGGCTTCTTTAATAAGTTTGATCGCACGCGACACAGTTGCGCTATCGGCAAATTCAGAAGTTGCATTACGTGCATCTGGTACACCACCGGTTACACGCGTGCTGCGTGAATCAACCAAGTGAATTGCATCGGTCATTTCGTCATCCAACTTTGCCTGACCGGGCTGATCGGCAACTGGAATTTCACCACCGCCGTAGCCATTTGCGTTAATACCTCCGAAAAATCCACTTAACACACCTATATATTCGTCGAATCCAGCGCGTTGAGTATCATTAAGTCCTTGTGTTGCCAGTTCTGCCGCCACACTGTCGGTTAAATCGAGCGCATTAAAGCTCTTTCGCGTGATGTTATCCGCTTCATTAAATTCAATTTCGACTTCATGCCACTTACCGAATTTATAAGTCATATAACCACGCTTTTTAGCCAACCGCTGCAAAAAATGCGGATCGTCAGGATTCAACATGCTTGGCGGAAATTCCACGCCGTCGAACCTTGAACCCGGCGCACCTCGACGCGGCGTAAATTGACCAATTACCTGGCCTACGCCAGTTGTCGACGGGTACTTTCCGGTCGACCGGGCACCTCGAGTAGTACTGCATACCGGCATTGCCCAACCATTTCGAAAGGTAACTCCATTTTTGGCAAGTTCCTCCAGTGCAGGCATGGGTGCATTTTCCGGAAATTGATTTCCAAGATCACGGCGTGCTTGAACCAGTTCGGAATCATCCGGATTGTAAAGCCGCACTGCATCCTGGCCTAGATCATCCGCCATGAAAATTATTACATTTGGTTTTTTGTAGTTACCGTATCCGTAATGAGCGACGGTAATATTAGGAATAGTGAATAGTAGCGATAGCACAACCAACATCGCTACCAGCATAGGTCGTAGTTTCATGGTCCCTCTCTTTAACGCCAATTTCGAGATCGGCAGTGTTATAGTTTTTTCACAACTTGTTTGTACAAAAAACTACTTTTAAAAGAAATGGGGTTACATGAATAATACGTAAACTGTGAACTCCATCACATTTTGTAAATTTACGACAAATTAATAACTTGGACGTACAATTCGATAAAACTGAGTTAATTCAGGGTTTATTCATACTAAAAATTTTGAACTGACAATAAATCCTGCATCTGACTGCGGGTGCCGGGCGGAATACAACACAATTACATATTCAACTAACGCGTAAACTTTGATTTATCTCGCACATATATAATGTCCGAATTCTATTGGTAAAAAATGTCAATTGTGTTTATCCAGAACAATAATCAGTCTGGTCACAAAAAACGACAGCAGATTTGTCGTCGGGCGTGTTCATCAGCTTAAATCGAATATACCCTTCACAATTATCGACTAGATATTCGAATCGAATCTGCATACCCTCAACCATTCACTAAACGTTGTCTCCCTAGTGGCTACATATTTTTAGGTAGCGATCTAAGCCAGCGACTCCTGTCTTCGCTGGCTTTTTTTATTCAGGGCGCCCACCTTTCAACATTGGCTATATATTAATCACCTCGCTTTTTGCTACGTCGACGTCGACATATTGACGTTACTTCCCCTGATTCATCTACACTTAACAAGCGCTTAAATACACTATTTTATTGGGCGGAAATCCGCTACAAGGCGTTCCAGTCCATGCAGTTACTGTGAAAAAATCTAAATTTTTATATAAAACATCGAGTTATACTCCACACTTGTCCCATACAGCCTATTGCAATCCATTCCACTCTAAAGGCACAATTAGTGGTTTGGCTCGATCTCCGGTTTGTCTACCTTGAGCCACATAAATAACCAGCACTACATGCATATACATAGGGATCTATGAAAATGACGAATGAACTCATCTCTCCTCTTTCCGGACTTAGACGTCTTATCGAAACCAATCAGATGGAGGCATCTGATGTCGACTTTATAAATGATAAGCCTTATGTCTGGTCACCACATAACAAGATCATCAACGTGACACCGGGCCCTGCCTTCGGGTCTGAATTGGTGACTCAATTTACGTCCACTCAAACAAGAGGCATGCGTGGTCCCGGTGTTGCGAAGTACTTTGCAACCGTACGCGAGGAGTACGGAAAAATCGTGGGTTTGCAGGAAGGTGGAAAGGCTTTGTTCTACACCGGCTCGGGAACATCAGCAACCGAGGCCGCAGCAGGCTCATGCCGCACGCCGGACGAAGTGAATTCGGACAAGAAAGTCATTGTTACCCTGGAAATTGGCTGCTTTAGTAATGCCATGGGCAATTGCGTCGAAAACCTGGGTAGAGGCGTGATTCGCCTGGAAGGTGAGTTAGGCGAGGACCTGCCTTACGCAAAATGCAGAGAAGTTCTGGAAAAAGACACGGAACATAATATCAAAATGGTAATGGCGCCGCATAATGAAACGGGCGCCGGCGTGACAACAAACCCCAGGAAGTTACGCGACTTACTGGATGAACTAAATCACCCTGCTCTACTGGTAATCGACGGCATTTCTTCTATTGGTTGCATGCCTTGTTCCATGAAAGAAATGGGTATCGACATGCTGATCGGTTGCAGCCAAAAAGGAATTATGGGTACCCCGAGTATCGGCATGATTACGCTTAGCCCCAAAGCCCTGCAGAAAATTCAGGAATCTGAACAACAGATGAAAGAAGCGGGACTTAAAAAAGGCCAGCACTACCTCAACCTCGGCAAAATGATTGAAGCCATGGACACTCACGGTCTGCATATCGAAACCCCCAGTAATTACTCTCAATTCGCTGTGGCTCTGGATTCAATCGCGATAGAAGGCATAGATCGCGTTTGCAAACGTCATAAAGAGTGTTCTGAAATTTATCGGGCCGCCGTTCAAGCGGCCGGCTTTGAACTGGTCGCAAAAGAGTTGGGCACGGCATCGAATGCGGTCACGGCCATTAAAGCGCCGGATGGACATGGCGAGAAAGACATCCTGCAAGTGCTTATGATCATGTACTACAAGCACGCCGTGGAAGCGGCGGCGATTCCGGGCTACCCGGATATGGGTTGGCGCCTATGCGCAACCGGCGGCATACAACCACAACATGCATTGATGGCATCAATCGCGTTCTTGAAAGCGGCTGAGGAAGCCGGGCTGCCGATCGACAGCGACAAAGGCATCGCGGCGGCATCTAAAAGGTATGGCGAGCTGGTCCAGTATCATCGCCCTCTTCCGGGAATCGATACTTACGGCAGGTAAGACTGTCTTAAAAATAATTAAACTGACTTAAGGAAGGGCACGATGGCAAACGCTACAGTTGTCCTTCCTGTATTGAATTAACTTTTCTACGTGACCACGCCATCAACCCTAAAATACATGATGCGAAAAGATAAAACGCCGCAGGTAACGGGATTGGATTAATTTCTCTGGCGATTTTTTCTGCAATCGCATCGGCAAAAGATTGCGCATCCGCAAATTCTGCAGTGGTAACAAATCCTTCGTTCCCCGGATTATTGGTAATAACAAATTCACGAAGATAATCGTCAATTCCCGCATCGGCATCAAGACCAAGAGACATCAGCGCCTCTTCAAAGGTAAAACCATCCGGACTGCCATCCGGTATCGGAAAAAATTGACCTATATCTACAGCAATGTCATCGGGATTAATTGCAATCGCGTTGATCCTAATACCCAGAGCATCGGCAGCATCACGTTGAGCACTTACTATATCTGTACATAATTCGGGAGTCATCAAACAATCGTTTGTGCCGTCGGAACCATCCAGTTGTGTGTTTTGCACACCGTCAGTGGATATATCAATAACGAGTCGGTCACCTTCAAAATCATTATTGTCGAATCCTAAAGAATTACCCATCACACCATTACCATTTAAACCAAATCGAATTGCATCGGCAATATTAGTCTCACCCGCACCGCTGCCGGCATCGACTCCTTCGTTATCAGTTGGTTGCAGGCCTTGAAGCAAAGTAACGAAATCAGATACATTCGCTGCATTTACCAATGTCCAACCGATCTGCGGATTATTTCCTACCATTGGCGTCCCATCCACTTCCGGACCCGGGGTGGCAGTGGTAGAAAAATAAGACACCGCAACCGCGATGCTTCCAACAGAATTCAAAGCGGAAATGACTAATGGACTATTGAATGCAGCTGCATAACCCATCGTTTGGGTCTGAAATTCAGTTGGATCAATACTGTTAGAAGTATCTATAAGCAAATGCAGCTCAACCGCAACCTCCACTGCATGCGCCTGCGCACTAAACAAAATTGCGGTATATAACAGGACGATTCCAGCAAACAACGATTTCATTTTGTAGTTCTCTTTTTTCTTGTTAATGAATACGCCTAACGTCTTACAATCATTATACACAGCAATGTTTTATTACAAATTATCGCCAGAATCTTATGAAATATTTTTAGCGTAGTGTATAAGCTAATATTATTAACTTATAACTGACTGAAAGTTATACAAGAAAAAAATATCACCATCAATGACTTATATTTTTTTCAAAGAGTTATGGCTTATATTGAATCTAAATTATGCACCACGTAATAATATATTCATGCGCAAAAAATCACATCAAACGCCGTCCTAATTTATTCACTTATAAGTTCCTACTTTATATGTACGCGCTCAATCCGTGAACTGTAGAACCAGAAAATTTAATAGGCCTAGCGTAGTAGTCGAAATATTGTATTACCGGCGCTATTCTGAAGCTCTGATCAACAGCACGTCGCACTCTGCGCCATTCACGATTGCATTGGCGCCGGAACCCAGAAGTCGCGCAAGGCCATGACGCCCGTGACTTCCCACCACGATCAGATCTGCATTTATTCTTTCAGCATAGGATAGAACACTGCTTTTTACCGATCCGAACTCAATATGCTGTCTTTCTTTCGGCACTTGAATAATGTCGGCAAACTCTGCCAGAATATTTTGAACCCTTTCACTGGCTACACTCTCTGCTTCGTTGACTCCGGGATAGTAGTAATTCGGCATTTGCTCGAGAACGGTGATCAAACTAATCTTCGCTTCGCAAATTTCTGCCAGTTTATTTACTTTAGGAGCTATGTTTCTACTAAGCTCAGTAAGATCTGTTGCGAACAAAATGTGTTTATAAATGTTAATACCTGTACCTCCAGTTGAGCATTGACTTAATAACAAAGCTTTAAGAATATTCTTTGTAGTTTCTCTTTTTATACTATGACTAGATTAAGCTAAATGAAAAAAC
This sequence comes from Gammaproteobacteria bacterium, assembly GCA_028285655.1. GTDB lineage: Bacteria > Pseudomonadota > Gammaproteobacteria > UBA4575 > UBA4575 > JANQOT01. Next base: position 2,361 of record JANQOT010000136.1, on the reverse strand, counting down.
AGTCATAGGAATTGATGTATGTCAGTTATTCCACTGATTTAACCTAAGACCTGTTGGTTAACAATAAGTCCTGCTGGATCATTAATGATCGCAGGTAATGTCGTCCATTTGGCTGAATTAATCCGATCTGATAGCATTCGCCGCATGGGTCAGGAAATTAAAAATACGGTCTTTTCTGATGAGGACTATGCCCTGTTTCGACAACTTCTGGAAAAGGAAACAGCATTACTCACATCATGGTTCGACGAGGGCGCGTTATCGAATGAAGGCTTAATGGGGGGATTTGAAATTGAAAGCTGGCTATTAAATGAGTTTTTACAGCCTGCGCCCGTAAATCAAGAATTTTTAAATCAGTTTAATTCAGACCTCGCAACACCTGAATTAGCGAAATTTAACCTGGAGTTTAATAATACACCCCAAAACTTATCAGACACTGCCTTATCTGATTTTCATCACGAATTTAATTGCACCTGGAAACATGCTGAGGATGTTGCCAGTGGCTTAAGTCGTCCAACCTCGATTTTACTGATAGGTACGCTGCCTACCTTGAATATTTCAGACTTGAATGAATATTCGATGTCCGATATGAATCGTTATCGGGCTTTGAACAGCGAAATCATGGATCGGCGCAAAAAGAAACCTTTACATCTTTACATCCATGGAGATGAACAGCTCGATTTATATAGCCACGATGTGATGCTAGAAGCTTCTACCACTTCTTTTCAAATACATACCAAAGTACCTGCCAACGATGCACACCACTATTACAATGCCTCCATAATTGTATCCGCCCCTATGGTATCTATCGCAGCCAATTCGCCGTTTGTGTTCGGCAAAAATTTGTGGAGCGAAACAAGAATTCCATTGTTTGAACAATCAATTGACACAGATAATCCGGATGCTCCCTGCAAAAGAGTCAGTTTCGGTACTGGTTTCGCCAAAGAATCAATCCTGGAATGTTTTCAAGAAAATCTGGATAGCTTTCATATACTTCTGCCCATCATTAATCAAAACAACTCAGATCTTTCTCATTTGCGATTGCATAATGGCACCATATGGCGTTGGAACCGCCCTTTAATTGGATTTAGCGATAGTGGCGAGGCACACGTAAGAATTGAACATCGCGCGATTGCTGCCGGTCCAAGCATTATTGATATGATGGCTAACGCAGCTTTTTTCTACGGGCTACAACAATATTGGGCACAGCGTTTAAAACAAGGCCATGCCTTGCCTGCATTTGAGGAGGCGAAAAACAATTTTTATATAGCAGCGACAGGAGACCTCAAGAGCCTTATACATTGGTATGGAAAGCCGGTTAATTTGAAAACTTTGCTTTACGAAGAATTATTAGCTCAATCGGAATCAGGCCTGAAAGATTTACAGATTTGTTCGAAAGATATCAACAAATACCTGAAAGTCATCGAGGAACGAATCGTCAGCGAGCAGACTGGCGCAAGCTGGCAAAGAAAGTATGTATCTACTCATAATTGTGATATGGCAGAACTAACACAGGCTTATCAGGCGCTACAACAAACTCATCAGCCCATACACTCCTGGAATGTTGACCGCACAGTTACACCGGTAAGGCAAAAAGGACAATTGTTAGAACTTAAGCAACTCGAAAGTTTTCCAAAAGAACTGCTGGATATACGTGCTGAAGAGTTATATACGATTTTTCCGCAACCCACTTTGTTACATCTGAAGGGAATGAATTCTCAGGTCGTTTTTATCAGTGTTTTGCTACATGGAAATGAACCTACTGGATTTTATGTGGTACAGGAACTACTTCGAAAATACGAACATACACGACTGCCTAAATCAGTATCAATATTCTTTGGTAATACTCAAGCAGCGCGTCATAAATTACGTTTACTGGATACACAACATGACTACAATCGTGTTTGGCCAGGAACTAAGTTTCCACATGCTCCGGAAGCGCGTATTATGTTTGAAATTACCGAGGAGATGAAACGGAGAGACTTATTTGCCAGCATAGATATTCACAATAATACCGGTCTCAATCCCCACTACGCCTGCATTAATAAACTTGATAATGCATTCCTGCATTTAGCCACTTTGTTTGGTCCGACCGTGGTTTACTTTATAAGACCCATCGGCGTGCAATCTATGGCATTTAGTAAAATATGCCCTTCTGTAACGCTCGAATGCGGGAAGATTAGTTCGCGTGCCGGGACAAATCACGCATTAGAATTTGTGGATGGTGTTGTCAATATGAGGAATTTTCCGACACATAAAATTGCATCGCAAGATATTCATTTATTTCACACGATTGCGCGTGTAAAGGTGCCTGAGAATATTACGTTTAGCTTCACAGACAAAAATGCAGATATTTTATTCAAC
>JANQOT010000135.1 GCA_028285655.1 Gammaproteobacteria bacterium | reverse complement strand
CGCCGAACTTTGGTAAATCGGCGTCGCCTTACCCCCCAGGAACTGCAGCGCAACAAAGCCGCCGAACCCCAGTCCCGCCAGCAGAAAATTTCTGCGTGTAGTATTCATTGCATTGAAATATCAGAAAAAATGGCCCGCAGCCGCACTAGGGTATAGTGTAGCGTTTTACCTCATCAGCCGCGTAACCGTTACTTGAACTGCTATGTCAAAAGATCTGACAGCCATTAGACAGTGTTTCTTTCAAATGAATCGAATCCTGACCTGGAGCCTGGTTATCGTAATGGCGATTGTATCGGCCGCATTCTGGCTTCTGGGTTACGCGGCTACGGACGTGTATTCAATAAGAATTGGCTTAGTATTCATGGCATTAGCAGTAGTATTTTATAAATTACCTTATGTAAGTTATCTGTACACCAGACGCCGCTTCAGGGACCATCCGCAAGCGCAGGAAATATTTACCGGTGGCTGGAAATCGTTCTCCAGCTGGGTGAATCAGGTCTGAATGTACGTCTGTCCGCATTTGCGTCATTACCACATACGACCTAAACCAGGCGCTGTCATCGGAATTCAATCAGTGCCGTTTGGCCGAGTATAGTAGCCTTTGCCTCTAAGGTAGCACCGCACCGGCGCTCAATCTCAAATCCGACAAGTCGATATGGCCAAAAACGTACAATATCCGCGCAGTCCCAGACGCCCGCTGGATGGAGAAGTCATCATAAAGCGACCGGGCAAGCCCACGCTCAAGGCAAGACAAGGCAATATCAGCGACGGTGGCTTGTTTCTGCACCTGGAAGATCACGATCTGCAAAAAGGCCGCAGAGTCGATGTGATCATTGTGCGCGAAAACGGCACCGTGCGGGATATGCAACGAATGACGGGCATTGTAATTCGCATCGACCCCAATGGAGTCGCTCTGGTGACGTATAAATCCGGAGAATTAAAGCGCCAGCTCGGCGGCCAGGACAACGAGGCCGTGGCTTCCTCCGGCGGCCAGTCAGAAACGTCATAAACGGTCTATTTCGCCCGATGACGGGTACAGACTAAATCCATCATATTTCTATAATGGGAACCGTAGTTTCTCTCCTTCTGAAGCTGACCCGTAGCATCTAATCGCTGCGGGTTTTTTTTGTCCGCTACCTTTTCCCATGACCGCTGTACAAGGCAACTGCCCACGTGTACTTGTTCATTGCCGTCCCAAGTGGTTGAATGCTCTCAATATTTACTAGCAAGCAGGGACTCCCTTGAAAACCTTATTATTGCTTGCCCACGGCAGCCGGCGTGAGCAATCAAATACTGAGATTGCGCAGGTGGCCGAGACGCTGGCCGCACGTGTGCAGGCGCAATTCGAGACTACGCGACATGCATTTCTGGAGCTGGCCGAACCGCCGGTGGCGGAAGTGATCGACCAGATGATCGGTGATGGTGCCAGTGAAATTGTCATTCTGCCGTATTTTTTATCGGCGGGCAGGCATGTATACGAGGATATTCCGGCCATCATCGAGGAGAAACAGAATCAGCATGCGGGCATAAAGTTTACCGTCGTGCCGTATCTAGGCGAGGCGCCGGACGTTATCGATGTACTGGCGAATTTGACTCGGTCGGCGAATGAAGAATGACTCGGCCATTAAAGGCCGAGGTGCGGCCGGCAATGTCGAACATCGTTTTGCGGACACTCAGATCCGTCTGGATGAAGAATTTGTCGCTGAAGATTTATCTCGAACCACTCAGCTTCGAGCGGAGCAGGCGAAATCGATTATCACTAAAAACGCATCGCCCGATGTACCATTCAATCAGTCCGTCAATCCCTACCGCGGCTGTGAGCATGGGTGCAGCTATTGTTACGCCCGCGCCAGCCACGCCTACCTGGAACTTTCTCCCGGTCTGGATTTTGAAACCGTTATTTTCGTCAAAAAGAATGCTCCCGAACTGCTACAGTCCGAACTAGCCGCGAAATCCTATACCTGCGAAACGGTCGCACTGGGAAATAATACCGATGCTTACCAACCTGTGGAGCGCGAGTTAAAAATTACACGCGAAATTCTTGAAATTTTTGAACGTACACGACATCCGGTAAGTATCGTAACCAAATCCGCGTTAATCTTACGCGATGTGGATTTATTGCATTCGCTGGCGCAGGAGCAACTGGTGCATGTCAGTATTTCGCTTACCACTCTGGATAATGCGCTGGCGGCAAAAATGGAACCGCGCGCGGCGGCACCCAGCAGGCGGTTGCAAGTGATCGAACGATTATCTGCCGCCGGAGTGCCGGTCAGTGTGCTAATCGCGCCGGTCATTCCCTCTATAAACGACAATGAAATCGAAGCGCTGGTAAAAGCGGCCAGACAACGAGGGGCAGTCAGTGTCAACTATGTTGTGTTGCGCCTGCCGCATGAAGTACAGCAGGTATTTCAGGACTGGTTGCGCATTCATTTTCCGCTACGCTATACCAAAGTAATGAATAAACTCGAATCAATGTTCAACGGAGCGGCGTACCGCTCCGAGTTCGGTACGCGTATGCGAGGCTCAGGCGAATATGCATCTTTAATTAAAACGCGTTTCGACATCGCGAGTAAAAAAGCCGGTTTTGACAACAGGTTTTTAAATCTGCGTACAGATTTATTTCGTCCGGATTTGCTGCAGATTAACCAGATGAATTTATTTTAATCACGAATTTTTGGGGATTGCTTTGTACGGTGTGCTGCGGATTTTGTCGTGCGTATGCATTCGGTATTCGACAAAATCCTCGCGATCGTCGAAATGTAAAAATGGATTTCCCGCCAGTTGTTCGTCGACTGTCGAAACATTTTTTTCGGCGTAATTATGGCCGGGATGAATTACCGTATCGCTGGGGAGTTCGCTGGATATTTTTTTCAGGGTTGTAAACATTTGTTCCGGGTCGCCGCCCTGCAAATCGCAACGGCCGCAACCGAATACAAATAAAGTGTCGCCGGTAATGATATCGCCGTCCAGCAGATAGCATGCAGAACCGGGAGTATGTCCCGGAGTGTGCAGTATTTGCACCGAGCTTTTGCCGACTGAAATATTGTCACCGCCGTAATGCAAAGTAGGTTTGTTCAGTTCGGCTTGCCAGAAGTCGGCTTCGTGTTTCAGTAAATGCAGTTGTGAATCGTAGCGATTGAGTACATCGGCGACGCCGTTAACGTGATCATGGTGACTGTGGGTAAGCAGTACATCGGTGATTTGTATATTGTGTTGCTCGGCGTATTTGATTACTTGTGGGGCATCCCAGGCAGGATCAACTACCGCGGCTTGCCGAGTGGCGACGTCGGTAATCAAATAGACAAAATTTTCCATCGGGCCCAACTCCATCGCGGTAATTTCGTAAGATTTAGCCATCGTCTTCTCCCTTACACAAAATTTAACATCGGGTGGATATGTTCTTTGGCGAAATTCTGCTGCGCCCGATCTCAATATAGAATTAAGTAAAGATATATTCAGTATAATATTCCATCACAACACAGGAGAATACCATCAATTCTTTGCCGGACTTTATCGACTACGATCTGCGCTGTTTGTCCGTCGGATTGAATCCGTCAATTATCTCCGCCCGGCAAGGTTATTATTTTGCCAATCCGCGCAATCGCTTCTGGCGAGCGTTTAATCAGGCCGGACTGGCGGGTAAAGAAGTCCAGCCGAGCAATGCTGTGCATACGATGTTGTTGCGGGAGCATTCATTGGGGTTTACAGATGTTGTAAAGCGAGCCAGTCGCATGGGCCACGAATTACGCGCGGCAGATTTTAAACGCGATGCGCCTGCCTTGCGAACGAAAGTTGAGCAATATAATCCTGATTTACTGTGGTTTCACGGTAAAGTCGCGATCGGCAAGTTTCTGCGATACGCCTACGATTTAAAATACAGCGTGAATTGGGGTTTGAACGAATTACCACGTGTGGGACGGCCGATATTTGTGTCGCCCAATCCGAGTCCGGCCAATGCGGCCTATAGTTTGGCCGCTTTGGTCGAGTATTATCGTGATTTGGCTACGATCTATCGTTAGTATGGAAACTAAATGATTGCTTGGGGCTCAAAGCACTAATACGCATATTTGCATGGGAAAATGATTTTGTGAAAATTTTGTTTCAACTTTTGTTTGCGACAATTTTATTTTTGTCTTTGTATTTGTCGTTGACGCCGGTAGCTAAAACAGTGCCGATGCTGTTTAACGACAAGTTGGTGCACGCAATGAGTTACTTCGTGCTAATGCTGACATTTGATTTTTCCGTCAAGTCCGGCGAGTCAATCATCGTAAAAGCCGTTTTTGTATTTCTTTACAGTTGCGCAATAGAATATGCGCAGGGGTTTGTGCCGGGTCGGGATGTATCAATGATGGATATTGCAGCCAATGCCGCCGGCATTATTGCATTTATGATGTGTGTGCCGATATTGAAAAGATATAACGCATATAGAACGCTGCGAATTACTTAAATGCCTATCGTTGCTTGAGTAAATTTATGTATAGAACAATTAATTTGTTTATCGTGCTGGTCGTCGTTGCGGCAATGTCGTTTGCCCTGTATTACCTGGAAGGTGTGTTGCATCTCGAGCCTTGCCCCCTGTGTATTGTCGACCGGGTGATTTTCGTAGCCATTGCAGCAGTATGCCTGGTAGCGCTACTGCATAATGCTCAGGGTGCGGCACGGCTGGTGTATACGGTATTGGCGGCTTTACTTAGCCTGCTGGGAATCGGCGTGTCCGCGCGCCATATCTGGTTGCAGGGATTACCGCCCGACCAGGTGCCCGAATGCGGACCGGATTTAATGTATATGCTGGAAGTGTTTCCGCTTGACGCTGTAATAAAACGTGTGTTTACTGGGTCTGGTTCGTGCGCAGAAGTGGATTGGACTTTCCTTGGGCTGACCATCCCCGAGCAGACATTGATGCTGTTTATCTTTCTGTTTTTGCTTGTGTTTATCGCGCATAGAGCACGCTAATCCTGCGCGCATGGCTTGGGAGTAATTCTGGAACATACAGAATCATACGGATATATAATTTATAACACCTGTAAAATTCGCAATTACCATATTAATTCATGAGCACCAACGCTTCGGCTGTAAATCAAAGTATCGCCCGCACCACGGCGGCTACCCGGTTCGTAACTTTACGGGGTGACTACGGCACCGGGGATTTTGTCATGCACCGCGGTGGTGTATTGAAGGAAGTCGTGGTTGCGTATGAATCCTGGGGTGCCTTATCCAGCAATCATGACAATGTAGTACTGGTATTTGGCGGCTTGTCTCCCTCCGCGCACGCCTGTTCCTCGAACGAAGATCCCAGCAACGGCTGGTGGGAGTATATGATTGGTCCCGGTAAACCTATCGATACCGATCGATTTTATGTAATTTGCGTAAACTCGCTCGGCAGTTGCTTCGGTTCTACCAATCCGTCTTCGATAAACCCGGAAACCAATGAAGTGTACGGCCTGGATTTTCCCGATTTAAGTATCGAGGATATTGCCAAGTCGGCGCATCATGCCTTGATGGACCTGGGTATCGATCATTTGCATGCGGTCGTGGGAAGTTCCATGGGTGGAATGTCCTCGCTCGCCTATGCCTTGATGTATCCAGACGAAGTCGATCATCTGGTCACGATCTCCGCGGCCACGCGAGCATTGCCGTTTACGATTGCGGTGCGATCGTTGCAGCGCGAGATTATTCGTTGCGATCCGGGGTTTAAAAAAGGGCGCTATAACCCGCAAGAAGAACCTACCTGCGGAATGGTGCTGGCGCGCAAGCTTGGCTTAATGTCGTATCGTGCGGCCGAAGAATGGCACCAACGTTTTAACCGTGCGCGTGTTCCGCCGGAACGTAAATCGAATGAACGATTCGGAATTGAGTTCGAGGTTGAATCGTACCTGGACTACAATGCACGCAAGTTTGTCAAAACTTTCGATGCCAACAGTTATATTTATTTATCGCGAGCGATGGACTTGTTTGATGTGGCTGAACACGGCGGTTCCGTCAATGCAGGACTGGCGAAAATTCAGACCAAAACCACTTTGGTAATCGGCGTGGAAACCGATATTTTATTTCCGGTGCAGCAGCAACAGGAAATTGCGGACGGCATCAGCAGATCGGGGCGTTCGGTCGAATTTGTGCAGATGAATTCAATCAACGGTCACGACTCGTTTTTAGTGGACGAAGAACATTTTTCGCCGGTAATGCGCAAGTATTTCGAATCCACCCTGGCATAGCGTCATATTTCTGCTCTGAATAAAAAAACCCCATGCATGAAGATTATGCACGGGGTTTATTATGTAATGCAGTTTTATATTTGCGAATAAATTACATCGTTAACGTTTGTTAATGTCGACGTAATCACGCTCGGCATAACCCGTGTACAGTTGACGCGGTCTGCCGATTCTGCCGTCCGGATCGCTCATCATTTCCATCCAGTGCGACAACCAGCCGACCGTGCGTGCCAGGGCAAAGATCACGGTAAACATACTGACTGGAATTCCAATGGCCTGGAAAATAATTCCGGAGTAGAAATCCACGTTGGGATACAGTTTGCGTTGAATAAAGTATTCGTCTTCCAGCGCGATTTTCTCAAGTTCCATCGCAGTTTCCAGCAATGGACGGTTGGGGTTGTCGTCACCCAGTTCTTTTAATAAATCGTGGCAGACCTGACGAATAATTTTGGCGCGCGGATCGTAGTTTTTGTAAACGCGGTGACCGAAGCCCATCAGGCGGAAGCGGTCGTTCTTGTCTTTTGCGCGATCCACGTAATGCGACAGGTCATTGCCGGATTCGACAATTTCCGTCAGCATTTTTATGACGGCTTCGTTGGCGCCGCCGTGCGCGGGACCCCACAGTGAACCGATACCGGCCGATAATGCAGCAAACGGGCTGGCCTCGGAACTGCCGGCCAGTCGAACCGTGGAAGTCGATGCGTTTTGCTCGTGATCGGCGTGCAAAATCAGAATCAAATCCATGGCGCGCACCATGGTCGGCGAAGCCTGGTACAGACGGCCCGGCAGACTAAACATCATATGCAGAAAATCTGCGGTGTAATCCAGTTCGACATTTGGATAATTAAACGGTAAACCGGCCGAGAACTTAAAACACCAGCTCGCAATCGTCGGCATTTTGGCAATCAGACGGTGCGCCGCCAGTTCACGGGAAACTGGATCATGTACATCGATTTGCTCATGATAAAACGCGGCCAACGCCCCGACGGCTGCAACCATCATGGCCATGGGATGTGCGTCGTGCTGGAAACCCAGGAAGAATCGACGCATTTTTTCGTCGACCATCTTGCGGTCTTTAATGATGTTTTTATATTTTTCCAGTTGATCGGCGTTGGGCAACTCACCATACAGCAGCAAATAGCAGGTTTCTTCATATGAGCTTTTTTCCGCCAATTGCTCAATCGGGTAGCCGCGATAGGCCAGTCGGCCTTCATCACCATCGATAAATGTAATTTTGCTCTCGCAACTTGCGGTGGAAACGAAGCCCGGGTCAAAGGTGAAATAACCAAGCTCCTTGTACAGAGCTCGAATATCGATGGTTCCGGGACCATCGGTTCCCTCTAGCACCGGCAGTTCGACCTGCTTTCCACTGTCATTATCAGTGATGGTGACGGTTTTATTGCCCTTAGACATTTATTGTCCTCCTGGATTCTTGTTCAACATCCGTTACGTGCGCGCTGTTACGGCAAGTCGCCTGACCAGCGCTAACGTGTATTTGTTCTGCAAATTTACTTACAAACTAGATAAAGTTAGTTATATAACTAACTGTTTTTTACTAAATTTTTATATAGAAGTTATAGGGATTACCGCTTTCTGCAATGGTAATACTCATTTTTTCTAGGGCGTATTTTACATGACTCGGTCTAAAAAAGACTAACTGATCTTAATAAATCTAATTAATCCGGTCGCAAATCGTAATATTGCAGAATAAAAGCGCCGATTTTTTGTGGTTGGTTCAAGTCCAGTTTTATCACTCTGGGCGGGACAGACACCTCTGCATCGGCGGCAATGGCGACAATTTGTTCGTCTTGCGTACAAAGCAACGGATGCCCCAGGCTGGGCCGATGTAATTCGATTTTGGTAAAAGGCTCTTTTTTAAACCCTTCGACTAAAATCAGGTCGGCTTGCCGGTGATCGATTCTCTCCAGCAGTTGCGGCAGCGTATACTCCTGTTCTTGATGCGGGCCGAGTTCGTGCATCAGCGCCCAGCGTTGGGATGAAGAGATCAGCATCTGACCGGCGCCGGCATGCCGCAGTTTGAAGCTGTCTTTATCCGGATGATCGATATCGAAATTGTGGTGAGCATGTTTGATCACCGCCAGACGAATACCCTGGTCGGCTAGATAAGGAATAAGCCTGGTCAGCAAGGTGGTTTTGCCGGTACCGCTAAACGCGCTAAAGCCAAATATCGGGGTGGGGCAGTGTTGGTAATCCATGTTTAGCGATCCAGGCTGTTTTCAATTATTTGCAGATCCTGCGGTGTATTGATGTTGGTGAACATGTTCTGCGCATCTGAAAAATCCGCACGCGCATAAGAATGCCGCGCATACCAGAGGTCAATTTTGCGTTCTCCCTCAGTTAAAAATTGTAGCAGGCTGGGCAGCAAATCTTTATGAATTAATGCATACACCGGTTGCAGCCGTTCGCCGTCAAAAGCCACACTGATTTTGCTTGCATTATCGCTTGCCGCGGCGTGCAGGCGTTCTACATAATCCCGGGCCAGAAACGGTCCGTCGCAGGGTGCGGTGGCGATAAAATCCACTTCGCAATTTGCCAGGCCGCTGGCAATCCCTGCGAGCGGGCCTTGAAAGCCGCTAATATCGTCCTGCAGGACCGGATAACCGAACTTGCGGTATTTGTCGATATTGCGATTGGCGTTAATCATTATGCTTTGTACCTGTGGTTGCATCGCAGCAATGATGTACGTGATCATGGCGTGACCGTTTAATTGAATAAGGCCTTTGTCTTCTCCGCCCATGCGCCGCGCTCGGCCGCCAGCCAGGATTAAACCTGCGGTATCATCGTGAGTGCTCATTTGATTTAGTAAAATTAAAAGATGAGTGGAAGATAGTCATTCATGAAGCCATCGGCATTATAGCAAGGAGTGATTTATAACTATGAGTATCGATAGTGAAAAAAGAACCGAAATAGAAGCAGCGGTTTACCGCAGATTGGTGGAACATTTACGTTCGAAACCCGACGTGCAGAATATCGACTTGATGAACCTGGCCGACTTCTGTCGGAATTGTTTGTCCAAATGGTATGTGGCCGCCGCCGAAGACCGGAATATTGAGATAGATTACGAACAAGCCAGGGAAATTGTATACGGTATGCCGTATTCCGAGTGGAAAAGTAAATATCAGAAAGAAGCGACCCCCGAGCAAATGGCGGCGTTTAATAAAAAAAACAAGTAAACGATATTGGTTCGGTGTTAAATATTTCATGTCAGTGATGGATCAACTTACCGACGACCAGTTGTTGTTGTACAGCCGGCAAATCATGTTGCCGCAGATCGATATCAATGGTCAGCAAAAATTGCTGGATGCAAATGTACTGGTATTGGGTGCAGGCGGTCTGGGTTGTCCGGCCTTGCTTTATCTGGCGGCCAGCGGTGTAGGAAATATAGTCATTGTCGACCATGACGACATCGAGCTTTCCAATGTGCAACGGCAGATTCTGTTTACCGCTACAGATGTGGGCAGAAAAAAAACCGCGGTGGCGCGGGAAAGAATCGAAGCATTGCAAACCAATAGCAATGTCGAGACTGTCGACGTGCTGCCCGACGATTCGCTGCTGGAAAAACTGGTTGCAAAGGCTGATGTGGTGCTTGACGGAACCGATAATTTTGATTCACGTTATCGGCATAATCTGGTCTGTGCGCAGCAGAGAACGCCGTTAGTGTCGGGCGCGGTGATCCGCTTCGAAGGACAGGTGACGGTATTCGACCATAAAGACCCGTCGTCAGCGTGTTACCATTGCCTTTACCCTGATGCGCGCGACGAACAGGAAAACTGTAGTGAAAACGGAGTATTAGGGTCGGTTGCCGGCATGGTGGCAAGTGTAATGGCAACCGAAGTGATAAAAATACTAGTGAATATCGGCGACTCTCTTAGCGGGCGATTACTGTTGCTGGATGCGTTGGCGATGGAATGGCGAAGCGTAAAGCTGAAACAGGATCCGAATTGCCCGGTATGCAAGTTAAAGCAAACTTGAATATGCAGCATTTATTAAACAAGTTAACTGATTATATCTGGAATGTGAATCTGCATTCATTGCCGGTATGGAAACGTATTCCGGTCAGCCTGAGTCGTTTTTTTTATTTAATGATTGTGGATTTAGCCGACGGGCAATTAAATCTGCGTGCCATGTCGTTGGTGTTTACCACTATTATATCTTTCGTTCCCCTGATTGCTGTCAGCTTTTCGGTGCTGAAAGCATTTGGCGTGCATAATCAGATCGAGCCTTTTTTGCTGAATGTATTTGCCGGGCTGGGTGAGCGTGCGCCGGAACTGGCCAGTAATGTAATTGCGTTCGTCGATAATGTGAAAGTGGGGTTGCTGGGCACATTGGGCATTGCGTTCTTGTTTTACTCGGTGTTGTCGCTGTTAAAAAAAGTAGAAGAGGCATTCAACTATACCTGGCGTATCAAACGTACTCGCAGCCTGGCGGAACGCTTCAGCAGTTATTTAAGTGTGCTGATGGTGGGGCCGGTATTGGTATTTGCGGCAATGGGATTAACCGCCACTCTGTTAAACAATTCGGTTACACAAAGCTTGAGTGGCATCGAACCTTTTGGCACATTGATCGGTTTTGTTTCCAAGATCATTCCCTATTTATTAATCATCGCTGCCTTTACATTTGTCTACATTTTCGTACCCAATACGAAAGTTCGCTTGGTGCCCGCTTTAACCGGAGGACTGGCTGCCGGAATTCTGTGGCAATCGGTGGGTTGGCTATATGCTTTAGTGGTGGCGCAGTCGACTACGCAAACCGCGATCTACGCCAGCTTCGCCATTATTTTCTTTTTTATGACCTGGTTGTACCTAAGTTGGTTGATATTGCTGGTGGGTTCCAGTGTCGCTTTTTATCGCCAGTACCCGGAGTATTTAATGGCCAAATCGCGATCGGTGATTTTAAGTAATCGCGAACGCGAGAACATTGCGTTGAATGTGTTGGTCGTGATCGGCGAGAATTATTATGCCAAACGGCCTCCGTTGACGGTCGAGGATGTAGTGGACAAGTTAATGTGCGCGCGGCAGCCGATAGAGCAATCGTTAAATTGTTTCGAGTTGGCGGGTATTATTCGGCGACTCGATTCTGCTAAACAGGCGTATCTTCCAGCGATGCCGCTGGAAGATTTAACGGTCGCGGATGCGTACTCTGCGATACGTAACTGTTATGCTGTAATGTCTTCGAGTATGACATTGGGTAACAATGATGTCGTAGATTCAGTTATGCAGCGTATCGAAAATTCGATTCAGGTTGAATTAGGTCAATTAACCGTCAAAGAGCTGGTGTTGCTTTATTCCAAACAAAATGGCGTGGATGAAGTAAGTTCGCAAACGGTGACAGCACTGCGGTAAATAATATGCAAGATAGCGAAGTGAATGAATTAATGTTGGCATTGCGGCAGTTTGCCAAGGACCGGGACTGGGAACAGTTTCACAGCCCGAAAAACCTGTCGATGGCGCTTTCGGTGGAAGCATCTGAGCTACTGGAACATTTTCAATGGGTGCCTTCAGAGGCGACTTATAAATTAGCGGACGCCAAGCATAAACTGGTAAGTTACGAGCTGGCCGATATATTTATTTACTTATTGCGCTTGTGCGATCAACTCGATGTGGATTTACTGGAAACGACCAGACAGAAAATGCACATCAACGAGCAACGCTATCCGGTGGATAAAGTCAAAGGAAGTTCTAAAAAGTATTCCGAGTACTAGCCGGTAATCATTCAAGACTAATCGTTATGCCCACCGAAAATATTTCCTCACAACCGAGTAAAGTGATTCGTATCGACGATACCGAAATCACGATACTGGGGACTGCGCATGTTTCCAAAACCAGTGCCGATGCCGTGCGGGAACTGATCGAATCGAACGAATTCGACGTGGTGGCGATCGAGCTTTGCCAGAGTCGATACGACTCGATTGTTAATCCAAATGCACTGGCCAATATGGACTTGTTTGAAGTCATTAAAAACAAAAAGGCCAGCATGGTCGCGGCCAGTCTGGCATTAGGCGCGTATCAGCAACGCCTGGCCGAGCAGTTCGATGTGCAGCCGGGAGAAGAAATGCGCGTCGCGATCGAACTGGCCAACGACAAAGAACTGCATTTAGCCTTAATCGACCGCGATGTCGGCATCACCTTAAAGCGTTTGTACCGCAATATTCCCTGGTGGCGAAAAATTTATGTGGTTTCCGGCCTGATTGCGAGCGTGGTCACGCATGAAAAAGTGACCGAGGAAGAAATTGAAAAGCTTAAATCGGGAGATATGCTGGAAAGCACCTTCGCGCAGTTTGCTTCTTCCGCATACGATTTATTTCGTCCCTTGATTGCCGAGCGCGACCAGTACATGGCGGCAAAATTAATTCAGTTGGTGAACAAGCGCGATTGCAACAAAGTGTTGGCAGTAGTGGGGGCGGGGCATCTGGCCGGACTGGCATCCACCACCACTGACGGTATCGACAACACTACTGAAAAAATTGCCGAACTGGAGCATGTACCCAAAGGCTCCGGCGTAATGAAATATATTCCGTGGATCATCGTCGTGTTGATACTGGTGGGATTCGGATTTGGTTTCAGCAAGAGTTCGGAACTGGGCTGGAGTCTGGTGCTGGACTGGGTATTGATCAATGGCGGCTTATCCGCTCTGGGCGCCGCGATTGCCGGCGGCCACATTCTTACTGTGATGACCGCATTTTTAGCAGCACCGTTGACTTCTTTGAATCCAACGATCGGCGCGGGTATGGTGACGGCGGCGATGGAACTTTATTTGCGCAAACCCACTATCAAGGATTTTGAAAATGTACGTGCAGATACCACCAAGTTTTCCGGCTGGCGTTCCAACCGGGTTGCTCGACTGATACTGGTGTTTTTACTCAGCACGCTGGGTTCGGTGTTCGGTACCTATATCGCCGGATTTCAAATTTTTGATTCCTTGAAAAACGTATACTGATAAAAATTTTTCTGCCAGTTTGTGTTTACTATCGAGTCACTGCTTATTTTTTTAGCGCTGGGCGCGGTAGTGGGATTTATGGCCGGACTGCTGGGAATCGGCGGCGGCGGCATTATGGTGCCGATTTTGACCGCTGTATTTTTATGGCAGGGAATCGAATCGGAAAAAGTAGTTCATCTGGCGCTGGGCACTTCGATGGCGTCGATTATCGTAACGTCGTTAAGCAGTCTGCGTGCGCATCACGCGAAAGGTGCTGTGCTTTGGCAAGTTGTA
>JANQOT010000095.1 GCA_028285655.1 Gammaproteobacteria bacterium | reverse complement strand
GATGAAGAGATGGCGTCGGAAGGCGAACGCAAGATCGCCGACGAGATCAACAAGATCGCAGGCTACGCATAAATCTCACACGCATGACTGATTCAAAGCTCCTCTGTAAAGAGGGGCTTGAATAACTTACATAGAAGCAAAAATCGCTTAAAAAAAGCGGGCAGAGGAGTAAAAAATGAGTGATAGTTTGTACGTACGCCTAGGTGGAGCGGAAGGAATCGCGAAAATTGTAGACGACATCTGGATCAATCACACCTCAAATCCTAAAGTTAAACAGCGTTACACTAAAAGCGATCCTGAAAACGTTAAGCGCTTGGTACGCGAATTCTTTGGTGCCGGTATCGGCGGACCGGAAACCTATACTGGTCAAGACATGCTTACCGCACATACCGGAATGAATATTAATGACGAAGAGTTTGTAGCCGTATGTGATGATGTTTTAAGTGCATTGGCAAAAAATAACGTGGGACAAAAAGAAAAAGATGAAGTCCTTTGTATTCTGTATTCAATGAAAGGCGATATTGTTGGTGTTTAAATAGCACCAGAACTTTAAGAGGAGGTAGTGCAATGAAAGTAACATGGGATGAAGGTACATGTATCCACGCCGGTAAATGCGTTGAAGGTTCACCGAACGTGTTTAAAGTTGTCGACGGTAGTTTTGTGATTGACGAGTCAGGAGCCTCTGACGATGAGATTCGAGCGACTGTTGCACAATGCCCGTCCGGAGCTTTAAAAATCGAAGACTAACATTTAACTTAGACTAATCATTACCTCGTTACAGCATACAAAAGGAATGATTTTTTGGCTGTCAGTTAATCGATGAGGTAATTGAGTTAGGGGGAAAATATGATCGGAGACCAACTTAAAACAAAAATGATTCTGCGTGGGCTACCAAATTGTCCTAACACCGGTAAGTGTTTGCAGACAGCTGCAGAAAAGGGAGTAGATGTCGACTGTGAGGTCATAGGTGATGTGGACAGCAGCGATTTTCGTGCGATCTCCCCATTTGGCATTGAACCTGTATTGCATGATATTGATTTCGTGGTGTATGGAACAGGCGCAGTAATGTCGTATCTCGATGACAAGGGATTTGGCCCGTCGCTGGTTCCTCGTAACGGTGTTAGTCGTGCAATCATGTATCAGTGGGCCATCATAGCAACTGAATGTGTCGCTCCTAACTTGGGAGACTCTATCAATAAGGATGTTTTGGCGCCCTTGTTTGACGGTCTTGAGAGGCAGGTGCTAAATCCACCTAAGCGCGGTGACTTTATATGCGGTGATTTTTCATTGGCCGATATACATTGGTCCGCATGCTGTAATTTGCTGGAGCTTGGTGGTGCTGGAGATTTAATGAGCTCGCGTTCAGGCGTCGCAAAGTGGTATGACAAAGTTAAGTCTCACCCCAGCACCAGTAAAGAAAAAATAATTCCATTTACTGTATTGCCGAACGCGGCTGATATTAGTTCGGGAACTTTGCGGGGAATATCAATCAACGTATAGGCTTTTCGTGATTTAAATTAAAGCGTCCCGGACATTTATTCGGGGCGCTTTTTTTGCGTTTATCGTCAGTAAATATTTACGAGCAATTTTATGTTTGGATTATTTGGCAACAAGAAAAAAGATTATCAGGCGAATGTAAATAACGGTACTGCCGATATTACTGTTAAGGCTGGTGATAATTTATTAAAGGCAGGTCTGGAAGCAGGTTTGGGTTGGCCGCACGATTGTCGGGTCGGAAGTTGTGGAACCTGTAAATGCGTCCTTAAAAAAGGAAAAATCAAAGCCCTGACTGATTTTACTTATGTACTGGACGGCGATCAGCTCAAGGCGGGTACTATTTTGGCTTGTCAGTCGATATTGCGTAGCGATATCGAAGTCGAAGTCGAACTTGATGAAAGTGCCGCGGCAGAAATCGTCCGTCTCGACGGATCGATCGTAAAAATTAATGATTTAACCCATGATATAAAAGAGGTTGTGGTTAAATGTTCCGGAAACTTTAATCGCGATATGATGGCGGGCCAGTATGCCGAAATCAGTGTCGAGGGTATTTCCACGCCCCGATCATATTCGTTCGCCAAAGCGCCGAAGAATGAAAGCGAAGGCGAGTTCAGTTTTTACATTCGTCATGTCCCGGGCGGGGAATTTACCGATTGGCTGTTTGCGGAAGACAGATCCGGTACGGCAGTGGCGCTGAGTGCTCCGTATGGGCAGTTTTATCATCGTCCTATGAACTCTCAAATGGTATGTATCGCCGGTGGCAGTGGCATGAGCGCGATTAGAGCCATTCTGGAGGAATGTGTGCTGGATCAGGTAGAGCGGAATTGTATTTATCTGTTCGGTGCGCGAGCACAGCAAGATTTGTATTGTGCAGATGACATGCAGCGCATCAAGCAGCAATGGCATAAGGATTATACATTTGACTATGTACCGGTACTGTCCGAAGAACCCGAAGGATCGGGCTGGACAGGGCCTACCGGCTTTGTGACGACCCATTTTCAGGAAAAATACGTAGATACCGGCGCTTTGGATTTGAGCAATGCTCAGGGCTATCTGTGCGGTCCGCCGCCGATGATCGACGCCGGCGTGGAATCATTAAAATCTGCCGGAATTAACGAAGAAAGTATATACTTTGATAAATTTTTGGATGCCAGCTCGATTCCAGGGGGTCGTTAGGGTATTTCCAAAGCAAAATGAAATAGGAGAACAATATGTTAACAATGAAGGCACTTGGATTAATGGCGCTGTGGACGATTGTCATGGTGGCCGTCATTAACTTTGTAGGGTTCCCCAAACATCACAGTGACCCATTGTGGGCGCTGGGAGGCGCTGTAATGTTAATCATTACGCTTGTCGGAAATGTCTGGATCTTTATTGGTGTCGCCAAAGAGGAGCCCTGGGACTGGGTGAAAAAATCCGGCGAATAAATGCCACAATATTTGTACCAAAAAGCCGGCATTGCCGGCTTTTTTTGTCGCTGCTATAAGCGGTAAGGAATTGAGGGTGCCGCCGGAATCAGCTCCGGCCGCCAATTCATCACAGCCCAGTCCCATATGGACATCACCGACCGCCACTGTAAAAATTTTGGTGGTTCCTGGCCGAGGTCAATTAATGCGTTATATAACATGATGCGTGCATGCGATTTGTTTAACGCTGGTGCGTGAGTCTGCTTACTCAGTTTTTCGCCCTGGTCATTGGTGATGATCGGGATATGCATAAAATTTGGTGGTTTTCTCCCCAATAATTTTGTGAGATGAATTTGGCGGGGAGTAATTGCCAATAAATCGTAACCACGCACAACTTCGGTGTATCGCTCGTTTGCATCATCGATACTCACAGCCAGGATATAGCTTGGCAGGTAGTCGCGGCGCAAAATAACGAAATCTCCGCTTTCTTTACCTAGATTAGTACATTGATCGCCATAGACGGCGTCGCTGAATCGAATTTCAGAATGCCGACATCGTGCGCGAATCGAAAAATCGGGGGATGGTGCTAAATTTTTATTGGCGCACGTACCAGGGTATATAGCGCCCATGCTTCCATGCGAAGAAATCAAAGCCAAATCTTTGCGCGAACATTCGCACGCATAGGCATGATTGAGTTTGATTAATCGTTGCGCGTGGTAAATGTAGTTTTTGAATTGCTTTTTCTGGAATATCGGTTTGCTGCCGGATCGAAACCCGTAATCGTGCAATGTTCGAAGTATGGAATTCGTTGCACCGGCTTGTTCTCGTGGCGGATCAATATCTTCGATGCGTATCAGCCAATCTCCGTTTTGTGACTTTGCCTGTAAATAACTGGCGACTGCGGTAACCAATGAACCATAATGCAGCGGCCCGGTAGGGGATGGGGCAAACCTGCCAAGATAACGGGGATAAGATCTTGTTAACAACTAATGAGAACGGGTACCGGTCGTGCTTGCTCAGGCGAACGCTAGGAATAAATCTGCTTCTCTTTTATTTCCTGCAAAGTTTTACAGTCAATACACAGTGTCGCAGTAGGCCGCGCTTCCAGACGTCGAATACCGATTTCGATGCCGCATGACTCGCAATATCCATAATCACCCGAATCGACCATAACCAATGATTCGTCGATCTTTTTAATTAATTTTCGTTCACGATCTCGAGTACGTAATTCGAGACTAAACTCTTCTTCCTGCGTCGCGCGATCCGCCGGATCGGCATAGTTCGCGGCATCCGATTTCATGTGGTCGACGGTCCGATCCACTTCTTCCATTAGTTGTTTTTTCCAGGCCAGCAGAATATTGCGAAAATGAACATACTGTTTGTCGTTCATATAACTTTCGCCGGGTGAGGGTTGATACGGATCGATGCCTTCAACCGGAAGTGTAGTGCCAACCATTGGCTCGTCCGGAATGGTGCTTCCTTTCTTGATCGTCGGTGCTTTCTTTTTAGCAGCTACTCTTTTCTTGGGAGCAGCGGCTTTCTTTTTAGCGGCTACTTTTTTCTTGGGAGCGGCAGCTTTCTTTTTAGCGACTACTTTTTTCTTGGGAGCGGCGGCTTTCTTTTTAGCGGTGGATTTTTTGGGCGCAGCCTTTTTTACAGTTTTGCGACCGGTGGCGGTAGCTTTCCTGGTACTTTTAGCTTTCGCCTTTGAAACTGCTTTTTTAACTGCCATTTTTTCCGCTTCCGTTAAATGAAGCCCGCTTTATTATCAGATTAAAAGGGGGGATGCAAGAAAATATTAATCTGTGCCGGAATCGGAAGACTTGAGGTTATCCAGACCGCCCTTCGAACTTGTTGATTCTACGCGACTCACAACCCGTCCCTTTGAAAGATAGGTTATTAATTGATCTCCGGTCCGGGTTTGCTCAAATCGGCGAATCAGCGCCGGTTCAGTACCCGGCTTAATCGTAATGGAATAGCCCCGGTCAAGTGTGTTGAGCGGGCTTATGGCGTTCAGAGTTGTAAACGCCAGCTGAAACCGATGACGATTGTTTTCCAGAGACTGATTTACTGCGGCCTGTAAGCGATTGTGAAGCACCAAACGGTCTGCTTGTGCCTTGTTGATTGTGTTTGCGGGAGAACTGCTGTGTAGTTTCGCCAAGCACAGCTTGATCCGATGGCCGGAACGTTCAAAATAGGAGTTACACGCAGAAGAAAGCCTGGAAACCAACCCGTGGAGCTCTCTATGCTGTATTTTTATATTCCTTGCAGGATGAATGCGTTGCAGCCTTTGATTAAGCCAGTCTAATTTTTGAACTTCGGTATTTAGTTTTTCTCGGCTAAACTTTATTAACTGGGAGGTTTTGCTACCAATTTGTGCGCGTAATACAAATAAGTCCGGTGTAGTGATTTCTGCCGCGGCCGAGGGCGTAGGTGCGCGCAGATCCGCAACAAAATCTGCAATTGTGTAATCAATTTCGTGGCCGATGCCGGTTACTACTGGAATAGCCGATGCCGCTATCGCGCGTGCCAACTGTTCGTCATTGAATGCCCACAGGTCTTCTATGGAACCGCCGCCCCGAATAAGCACAATTACCTCAAATTTCTTGTTTAGATTGATCGCTTGAATCGCCGACCTGATCGTATCGGCTGCAAGATCGCCTTGAACCGGTACAGCAAACAAAGAAATTTTAGCTAAGGGATAGCGTCGCTGAATTATGTTTAAAAAATCTTTAAGCGCGGCGCCAGTCGGGGAAGTAACCAGTGCGATTTCTTTTGGGTAACCTGGAATGTTGGTTTTGCGTTGCTCGGCAAATAGTCCTTCGGCAAATAATTTTTTCTTGAGAGCTTCGAACTGGCGTTGCAGCGCACCGAAACCTGCTTCCTCCATTTGGTCGGCAATGAGTTGCAGATCGCCGCGTGGTTCGTACAGGCTTGCTTTGGCGCGAATTACGACTTGAAGGCCATTCTTGATTTCGAACGGGACTTTTTGCTGGTTCCCGCGAAACATGACACAGCGAATATGTGCGTTAGCATCTTTTAAGGAAAAATAAATATGCCCGGATGCGGGTCTTGCCAGATTGGAAATTTCCCCTTCGACCCATAGTAAAGGAAAGGCCGAGCCGACTAGCTGCTTCAAATGACGGTTGATTTCCGATACCGAGTAGATATCGCGGTCATCGCTGTAATTATCGGGTGAATTCTCGGCCATTTGCTATTTTATTTTACTTTCAGCAGTTTACCCTGTTGCTGCCAGTCTCTATAATGAGCCGCCATCTCGTATACTGGATATCGAAATGCGCATAGTTCAAGAAGCACTTACCTTTGACGATGTACTGTTGGTGCCCGCACATTCCAGTGTCATGCCTCGCGACGTAGATGTTACCACCTTACTAACGCGAGAGATTCGATTAAATATCCCATTATTGTCAGCAGCTATGGATACCGTAACCGATGGCCGACTGGCGATTGCGATGGCGCAGGAAGGGGGTATGGGAATAATTCATAAAAATATGTCACCCGAGTTACAGGCCAACGAGGTGCGTAAGGTAAAAAAATATGAAAGCGGGGTAATTAAAGATCCAATTACTGTCGGGCCAAATATAAGTATTCAGGAAGTGCTGGATATAACACGAGCAAATAATATCTCGGGAGTTCCGGTGGTCGAAAGTGAACAGCTCCTGGGTATCGTAACCAGCCGGGACCTGCGATTCGAAACGCGACTCGATGCTCCGGTTTCCACCATAATGACGCCCAAGGAACGCCTGGTAACTGTCAAGGAAGGTGCAGATCTCGAAGAGGTGCAAGCGTTGTTACATAAGCATCGCATAGAAAAAGTATTAGTCATTAATGATGACTTTCAATTACGAGGTATGATCACCGTAAAAGATATTCAAAAGTCCTCTGAACATCCTTACGCTTGTAAAAGCGAATATGGACAATTGAGAGTGGGTGCGGCAGTGGGCGTCGGAGCAGATACGGATGAACGCGTCGAAGCCATTGTACAGGCCGGCGTCGATGTCATCGTCGTGGACACGGCGCATGGACATTCGCAAACGGTTCTGGATATGGTTAAGCAAGTGAAAAAAAATTATCCTGAGGTTCAAGTGATCGGCGGCAATATCGCAACCGAAGCTGCGGCATTGGCGTTAATCGGACATGGTGCCGATGCTATCAAAGTAGGCATTGGTCCCGGTTCAATTTGTACTACGCGTATTGTTGCGGGTGTCGGCGTTCCGCAAATTACCGCCATAGAAAACGTTGTTAAGGCGGCGCATAAACATAATGTGCCGGTAATAGCAGATGGAGGAATTCGCTATTCCGGCGATATTGCCAAGGCGTTGGCGGCCGGCTCGAACACTATCATGGTGGGTAGTTTGTTTGCGGGTACTAAAGAATCACCTGGTGAGGTCGAGCTTTATCAGGGGCGATCGTACAAAACCTATCGTGGTATGGGTTCGATAGGCGCGATGCAGCAGGGGTCCAGCGATCGATATTTCCAGGATGGCGAGGATTCACAAGATAAACTGGTTCCGGAAGGAATAGAAGGGCGCGTCCCCTATAAGGGTTCTATTGTCGCGATTTTGCAACAGTTGCTCGGAGGATTACGCTCCAGTATGGGTTATGTCGGTTGTTCGTCTATAGACGAAATGCACAATAAAGCCGAGTTTGTAAAAATTTCCGCCGCCGGAATGCGCGAAAGTCATGTGCATGATGTGGCAATTACAAAAGAAGCGCCAAATTACCACGTGGAATAAAAAAAGATTCCGGCTTTTTTTATTTTTAGAAGCAATAAATGAATAATTCCAATAGTGCAGATATTCATGCACATCGAATTTTAATTCTCGATTACGGGTCTCAATACACGCAATTGATCGCGCGCAGAGTGCGCGAAATAGGAGTGTATTGCGAAATTTATTCCTGGGACTCCGATAACGCGGCCAGTTTTGTCGATAGCGCCAACGGAATAATTTTATCCGGAGGGCCTGAATCTGTAACTTCCGAAAATACACCTGTGGTTCCAGATTTTGTTATCGAACGAAAAATACCAGTGCTGGGAATTTGCTATGGAATGCAGGCGTTGGCTATTAAGCTCGGTGGAAAGGTTAATGAATCCGATCAGCGAGAGTTTGGATTAGCGCATGTTACCGTACAACAAGAGAATAAATTATTTGCGCATGCGCATGACGATGTGAATGAAAATGGACAGCATATTTTGGATGTATGGATGTCGCACGGGGATAAAGTTACAGCGTTGCCCGCTGGATTTACGAGCATCGCCAGCACGCCAAGTGCTGAATTTGCGGCTATTGCCGATTTTGAACGTGAAATTTACGGATTACAATTTCATCCGGAAGTAACGCATACCAAGAAAGGCAAGGAAATACTTAGCTCTTTCGTTATCGATATCTGTGCGTGCGAAGCTAATTGGACGGCAGGAAATATTATTGAAAATATTATTTCTGAGGTGCGCGCTAAAGTGGGTGACGAACACGTTATACTTGGCTTGTCCGGTGGGGTCGATTCTTCTGTAGTGGCGGGGTTATTGCATAAAGCCATCGGCGATCAGTTGACATGCATATTTGTGGATACCGGATTGTTACGTTTGCATGAAGGGGATCAGGTGATGCAAACGTTTAGTGACCATCTGGGCGTACATGTAATAAGAGTCAATGCAGAACAACAATTTTTAGGCGTGCTCGCGGATACTCATGACCCGGAAGTGAAACGTAAAAAAATAGGTAATCTGTTTATTCAGGTGTTTGAAGAGCAGGCGGGTAAAATCAAAAATGCGAGGTGGTTGGCACAAGGAACTATTTATCCTGATGTGATTGAGTCAGCGGGAGCATCGACCGGAAATGCACATTTAATTAAGTCGCACCATAATGTTGGCGGATTGCCCGATGATATGAAACTGGACCTGGTCGAGCCGTTACGTGAGTTATTCAAAGATGAAGTTCGGCGTATTGGTGATGCTCTTGAGCTTCCGCATGAGCTGATACACCGTCATCCGTTTCCGGGGCCGGGGTTGGCGGTTCGAATTCTTGGCCAGGTAAAAAAAGAGTACGCCGATTTGCTGCGCAAAGCCGACCATATTTATATTGAAGAGCTGCGTAGGCATGGATTATACGACCGTGTTTCTCAGGCATTTGCAGTGTTCTTGCCGGTTAAGTCTGTAGGTGTAATGGGGGATGGAAGAAAATACCAGTACGTTATTGCGTTGCGGGCTGTTGAAACCATAGATTTTATGACTGCTCGGTGGGCGCATCTTCCTTATGATTTTCTCGATTTGGTATCCCGTCGAATTATTAATGAAATAGATGGAATTTCGCGGGTAACTTACGATATATCCGGTAAGCCGCCCGCGACGATTGAGTGGGAGTAACGCCATATACAGCGACGAACATTGGATGCGCCAAGCGCTGGCAGTTGCTCAACAAGCTGAGCAGCTTGATGAAGTTCCGGTTGGTGCCTTGATCGTCTGTGAAAACAAACTGCTAGGTAGTGCCTATAATCAACCTATCAGTAGCAACGACCCCAGCGCACATGCTGAAATGTTGGCAATTCGTCATGCAGCTCAACAACAAAAAAATTACCGGCTAAGTCGTGCGACTCTTTATGTAACACTGGAACCTTGCATGATGTGTGCAGGGGCGATGTTGCACGCACGTATTGAGCGGCTGGTTTTCGGAGCTTATGACTTCAAAACCGGTGTGGTCGGCGGTTGTGTCGATTGGCTGGTACATGAAAAACAGCAGCATAAAATCCGGGTGCAGGGCGGAGTGCTCGAGGAAGAATGCAGTCTGCTTTTAAAAAATTTTTTTGCAAGAAAAAGACAAGAAAAAATAAATAACGCTACATAACTTTTGGAATAATACGAACCAGCGAATCGCGTAAATTGTCCTTTTCGTTATATTTCCAGATAAGTAAATCGTAATAGTTGCGAATATTTCTCACATATAATACCGGCTCGTGTCCTCTGGCGTAACCGAACTTCGTGTTTTCGTACCACTCTTTTTGTGCGAGAAGAGGTAGAGATTTACGCACATCCGCCCAGCGATCCGGGTTTCCGCCGCGCGATTGAGTAAGTATTCTTGCGTCTTCGAGATGGCCAAATCCAACATTATATGCAGCCAGCGCCATCCAGGTTCTATCCGGCTCGGTAATCCGTTCCGGAATTCTTTTTTTAATATGCAGAAAATAAGAGGCTCCGCCGCTAGTGCTTTTAAGTGGATCGATGCGGTTTTCGATGCCTAATTGTTTCGCTGTTCGACGCGTTAGCATCATCAGTCCGCGTACGCCAGTGGGCGACTTGGCATTTGGGTTCCATAATGATTCCTGGTAGCTCACCGCCGCAAGAAATCTCCAGTCCAGATTGTGTTCGTTGGCAACTTGTTTGAATATCGGTATTAAATTTATCAGGCGACTATTTACATGTTTTAGAAAAGTTTGCGCGCCTGCATAATTTAGTCCTGGAACATGACTGTAATGTTTTTCGTGCAGTTTTTGCAGTAAACCATTTTGTTTTGAAAGCTTTAAAAATTCGTTGGCCGCGTCAAGTAGCGATGTATCTTTTGATTTCGGAAATGCCCAGGCCAGTTTTTGTTGTTTGCTGATTTGAAATCCTTTACGCAAGCTTGGGTAAAACCTTCTGTTAAATTCAAAATCATTTGAATCGCAAATCATATATTCAATTTCACCCTTTGAAAGTTTGTATAGTAAATCGTTTATTTCTGTGTTTTTATTTGCGCGCCATTGAAGGAAATCGTGTTCTGTTTTTAATTGTTCAAGCAGCTCTTCGTGGCTACTACCATAAATTACATCAACTACGGCGCCGTCCAGGTCCTGTACCTTGCGCGGTTTTTTGTTGCCGCCTTTATATACAACTAGTTGAGTGATGTCTTGGTAACTCTCGGTGAATGAGACATACTGGTTGCGGTTTTCTGTATAAGTAATTCCGGCTGCTGCCAATTCGGCTTTATTGTTGGCAATAGCAGGAAGAATTTCGGAAAATTCATTGTGCACGATAACGCTGGGTATGACTCCAAGATGAGCAGCGAAAGCTTTCGCTAATTCGTACTCGAATCCCGTGGGTCCTTCCGGTCCAATATAATAAGTGGTCGGTGTATTACGCGTAATGATTGTTATCTGACCGTTTTGTATTACATCTTCAAGTGCATTTGTAACTTTGAAGGTGCTTTCAAACGTTATTGCGACAATCAATCCTGCAATAAATAACGTGAGTAATACCCAATTAAAAAGTGAGCGATTAATCATAAATTGTATCTGCTAATACCAGCTCAAAATACTATGAAAATACCTATATCCTGCTGTGAAATGTATTGCAATAGGATTATTCGTAATCGCCCGTGTGGTTGATTGAAAGTATATTTGTGAATTGAGTCGAATGTTTATTAGTACTGGTTCACACTTAATATAACCATATTTTTGATAAGTATTTTATATGTCTGAATAGTTAATGCGAAATTGATTTTAATGAAAATCCCGACTTTTTGTTTGTAACGGGTCCAGCCAATGACTGTAGTCCTTTAGTCTATGTGCAATTAAGTGCAATACGCTTGACTCATGCTGCACGATTCCGCTAATACATAGAAACTTAGATTTTAATAATGCTTTTCGCTGAGCTTGTACAAGCCCCGGCCATACAATTGCATTAACATGTCCGGTTTCATCTTCCAGGGTTACAAAAATCACTCCGGATGCAGTGCCAGGGCGCTGACGGCCTATAACCAGTCCGGCAGCTTTCGCCATCATATTATTAGGTACTGTGTGTAAGGAACTAGCGGTATGAATGTGTTTTTTTGCTAAACGTTTTCGCAGAAAAGAAACAGGATGTGGGCCTAATGTAAAGCCATTAACTTTATAGTCTGCCAAAACTTCCTGAGTGCATGCAGGTTTAGTCAGCATGGCAACACCTTCGGTAAAAGTAGGGGTCGGAAATAATGGCATGGCTCTTTCTATTCCCATGCTTTCCCAATAAGCGCGACGACGATGACCGGCCAGGGGTTTAAGTGCATTTGCTGTAGCCAGAAGTTCTAGTTCAGAACCAGATAAAGAGGCTCGATTAACCAGGTCTTCAAGGCTCTTGAATGATACTTGTTCGCGCGCAGCATAAATTTTATCGGCAGTATTTTTACTGCAGCCTTTGATAACTCTGAAGCCGAGACGAATCGTTGACGTATCCGAAGCCGGAACTTTGCAGTCATATTCGCTATGTAAAATATCTACAGGTAATATTTTTACACCGTGTTTTTTGGCGTCTTGAATAAGCTGTGCGGGCGCATAAAAACCCATAGGTTGGCTGTTTAATAACGCGCAAGTAAAAGCGGCGTGGTGATAATATTTTAGCCAGGCAGAAATGTACGCAAGTAGTGCAAAACTTGCCGAATGTGATTCAGGGAATCCGTATTCGCCGAATCCTTTAATCTGTTTAAAAACTCTATGCGCAAATTCTTCTGAGTAGCCCCTTGCATGCATGCCGTCAAGTAATTTTTGTTCGAATTTTTCCAGACCGCCTTTTCTGTTCCATGCGGCCATGCTGCGGCGTAATTGATCTGCTTCGCCGGGAGTAAAGCCTGCTGCAATAATAGCGAGTTTCATTACCTGCTCCTGAAATATAGGAACACCTAAAGTCCGGTTTAACACTTTTTTAATTTGTTTGTTGGGATAAGTTACCTTGGCGGGATTTTTTCTGCGAGTTAAATAAGGATGAACCATTTCTCCCTGGATGGGCCCTGGTCGTACAATTGCAATTTGAATCACCAGGTCATAGTAGTTCTGAGGCCGAAGGCGGGGCAACATCGACATTTGTGCGCGAGATTCGATTTGAAATACACCAATTGTATCTGCTTTGCTTATAGCGTCGTATACTTGTGTGTCGCCGGTGGGAATATCGGCGATGGTTAAAGTGTATTCTGAGTATTTGCTGATATAAGCGAGTGTTTTTCGAATTGCGGTTAACATGCCTAAAGCCAGTACATCGATCTTTAGCAAACCCAGGGCTTCAAGGTCTTCTTTGTCCCATTGAATAATTGTGCGATCAGGCATGGCGGCATTTTCTATCGGTACAAGTCGGGATAAATTATCCTGTGAGATAATAAATCCACCTACATGTTGTGATAGATGGCGTGGAAAATGGATGATCAGGTTTACTAGATAAAGAAACTGTTTCAGGTATAAATTATTTTCCGGCAATCCAAGTTCTTGCAGATATTCGCCAGTAATTTTCTTATGATCCCACCATCGAATAGATTTGGCGAGACGATCTATTTGGTCAGCCGGTAGACCCAAAGCTTTACCGACGTCACGAATCGCACTTTTGGGGCGGTAAGTGATTACGGTAGCGGCCAGTGCAGCATGTTCTCTGCCGTATTTTTCATAGATATGCTGAATAACTTCTTCGCGACGTTCGTGTTCAAAGTCAACATCAATATCGGGTGGCTCATTTCTTTCCTTGGATATGAATCTTTCAAATAACAAATCCATATCGTTGGGATTTACATTTGTTATTCCTAAGCAATAGCAAACTACAGAGTTGGCGGCGGACCCGCGACCCTGGCATAAAATGCCCCGGCTGCGCGCAAAACACACAATATCGTAAACTGTTAAAAAATAAGATTCATACTGCATTTCTTTAATGAGTGCGAGCTCTTTGCCAATATCGGCATGAATTTTTGCTTTGACGCCTTGCGGCCAGCGAGTCTGCATGCCTTGATGTACTAACTTGGATAGCCACTCAATAGGTGTGTATTGTTTGGGAATGAATTCAACCGGATATTGATACTTGACTTCATCAAGCGAAAAATCGCAAGCAGCCGCTATCTTAATCGTTTCTTCTAATAGCGGCTGTGGATAAATTCTGTTAAGTGTCGCAAGAGGTCGTAAATAATATTCGTTGTTAGATAAACGTTTAAATCCCAGTTGTGCAACAGTTGTATTAAAGCGTATGGCGCTTATTACATCCTGTAACGGCTTTCTTGATTGCGTATGCATATGTACATTTCCGCATGCGCATGCCGGAATGGAAAAATAAGTAGAAATATACTTTGCCAGTTTCAGTATTTTCTTGTCTTTTCCGGCAAGCGGCAAGCATATGCCTGTTCGAAGATAGTTGCCGAATAAATTTTTTAAAAAAACACCATCTAATAAGTTGCTGCGATCATTAAAAATCCACAAGGCATAGCAATTTTCTATTTTATTTTCATGCAATATTTTTCTTGTAATGTTGTATTGACCTTTTTGGCTGTTTCTTCTGGAGATGGTGATGAGGCTGCATAGTTCTGCGTATCCGGCTATATTTTTGGCAAGCAGAACTAAATGTAAGTTATCTTCGATAAAAAATTCACTGCCGATAATTAGCTTAATAGCATATTTTTTTGTTTCGATATGAGCTTTGACAACGCCGGCAAAACTGCATTCATCAGTAATAGCAATTGCCTCATAACCCAGCTTTGCAGCATGTTGCACTAATTCTTCAGGATGAGAGGCGCCGCGTAAGAATGAGTAGTTGCTGATGCAATGAAGTTCAGCATATTTTAGAGATTGCGTCATAGCTTACTGCGTTATAAAGCAATCTCTTTACGCGAAGTAGCCATGAACAAAATACTGCCCCTGATTTTTTATATCTGCATAAATCCATAACAGGTTATGATCTTTGCTTTTGGCGATAAAATAATCGCGTTGAATAAAGTTGCTATCCCACCAGCCATCCACGATGCGTTCTATATTGTGACTTTTTTGTAAATTGTCGATAGAGTTATTAATACGGAGCGGGGTTTCCAAAAGCCATACTGGTCTGTGAGGGCTGGACAGAAATTTTTTCTTGAAAAATTGCTTGTCTGTGTATGTTCTTTTGATAAAAGAATATTCCGGCCGATAATCTTCAGTGCTGTCCAGAGTAGTAATCGATTTTTCGCCTAAGCGCGCTTTAAGCTGATCCAGTGTCGAGTTCCAGTCTGAGCTGTTTTTACGTCGAATATTCTGTAATACATCTTCATTATTATAGGAATGGGTTTCAAAAGTGTTAACGTGCAAAGATATTTTATAAGCACTGTTTTTGAAAAGTGTGGAATAGAATTTTTCCTTAATCAGATTTTTCCATATTTTTTTGTCTCTACATTGTATGTTTGATGAAACTACGATAGACAGTTCTTCTTCATTTGATGAGTAAATAGTGAAATTCAATTCTCGAGTGGATAGATCGCGCTGAATTAAAAACCGCACTAGATTTTTAAGCAAAATATCTGTATGCATCAAGATGATTTCAAGGCTTTCCTGGTCTTTCTGGAATTCATAAAAATCATAAAAAGAATTTCGTGCCGGTATTGAAACGATATTTTCATGAGTTATTCCTAGTAATTCATTTAGATATCGACAGAAACCATTTCCAAAACGTCGCGCCAGGCTTGCTGGAGACAGGCGAAATAATTCATAGCCTTTTTGAACGCCTATATTGTGCAGTTTCTCCAGGCTTTTATGGTCAAGTGAAAAGTACTGCAACTCTAATTGGCCAAGCTCTGCGCGTAAGAGATTTTTATCTTCTATTACGACATTTTTGGAAGCTTTCGAGAATATAAAGCTGGCCAAAGGAGTTGGGCTTATAGCAATAGAAGACAGATAGTTTTTTTCTTGTAATTGCCGAGTTATGTTTTTCTGCAGTCTGTATATTTCTTTAAATAATTTTATGCTTCCCCTGATTTCAATAAGAATGGAAGACGAATACTTGACACTGACACAGGAAGAGAATTGTGTTGCCCAGTCAGCGAGTAATTTTAGTAACGCTTGCTCTTTTTTTTGATCTCTTTGGTATGTTCTTATTTGCTCGCACAATATATAGGCCTGGCTTAAATCCATACCGGCTTCAATTCCCAGTTGCTGGGCCGCCGTGGAGGCATAGTGAATAGTTCTTTTTTGTGTTTCCGCTTCAAATACTACAAAGGGGTTGGATTGCCCTTCGCTAATTTCCAGACTATGTACAGCCAGTTTTGGAAAATATATGCATAGCCAGAGTGTACGATGAAAATTTTCAGTTTTCTCTTTTCTCTCTATGGAAAATGATAGCTGTTTTTGGTCTTGCTGAAGCGGGGCAATATTGGTCATAGCGGTATAGGTAATGTAATTGAAGTTTTTTTTAATACACCACGTGCTTTGAGAATGGTCAGGTATAATTGATTTGTGCTAACGGCTTGTACGGAAATACGCATGGCGGCGGGCGAGTAAGCATGATGTATGCGCGGGTAAAGTACACCGATGCTATTGCCTTTTTCTGCGGCAAGTTGCAAGCGTCTAATATCTTTAGTGGTACATGAGCTTGGCCACATTAATGCCATGCCGCATTTTTCGCTGCTCAGTAATTTTTCCATACTCCAGCGTTGATCGTGTGCCGTAGTCTGTGTGTCAATTACGATGACATAACGGATATCGATATCATGTTGCAGCAGGCTTGGTGCATAAGGAGTGTAGGGTGGTGCTATCCAGGCGACATAAGAACCTTGCTGCGTTAATGCTGCCATTGCCGGCATGAGTAAACGCAGTTCTCCGGCTCCGCATTGTGTGGTTAAGATCTCAAGTGTTGCGCCCAAAGGCCAGCCGTAATACGGCAATAATCTGTCTAGTTCGGAAAATCCGGTTGGGACTGTTTTATGCTGGGAGTAATAATTAAGCCCTTGCCACAATAATGGCTGTTGCTGTAGCAATTTTTTTAATGTTGCATTGTTCATTGCGGGAACTCATTATTTTTATTATGTAATATATTTCAGGGCGCACTACGCCAACACAGGAGAGTGGCTGCAGTTTTAGTTAAGTGCATGTACGTATCACTCCAACCGCAAGCGTAGTTGTCATTTAGTTGATCTCCGGACGCACTACGCCAACACAGAGCCCTTCAATTACTAGTTGCTGGTAGTGCAAATCGATTTCCATGGGTTCGAAATCGTCATTTTCGGGTAACAGCTGTACTTGATGATTCGTACGCTTAAATCGTTTTACCGTAACTTCGTCGTCGATGCGGGCAACGATAATTTGTCCGTTTTCGGCGTGTGCGGTTTGATGTACGGCCAGTAAATCGCCATCCAGTATGCCGGCATTTTGCATGCTGGTGCCGTGGACACGTAATAAATAGTCCGCACGGGGTCTGAATAAACTCGTGTCAATCCGGTAGTGCATTTCAATATGCTGGCTGGCCAAAACAGGTGAGCCGGCAGCGACTCGGCCCACGATCGGCAGCCGTGTGGTGTCGGCGCTTTTTTCTGTGGTCAGCAGGCGAATGCCCCTGGAGGCGGCGGGGGTTAACTCAAGAACTCCTTTACGTGCTAAAGTGCGTAAATGGTCACGCACCGCATTAGGTGAACGAATGCCCAAAAGGGTGGTGAGTTCGGCAATCGTGGGCGGAAAGCCGTATTGCTCGATGTAATTGCGAATACTGGCCAATACTTCTGATTGGCGGGAAGTAAGAGGTTTCATACTGTTTTAAAAATCACTGTTTAAAAAAACAGTATAATCAGAACAGCGTGGTTTTGCAATGCAGGAAAGGAGGTGTCAAAAAATCGATAATGCTAAATAAATATAAATTGTTGATAAGTGGTATCAATTGTTATATATCAATAAATCAATTTACATAAATACAAAAAGTTAGACAAAGTCGGGGGTAGCATATTATTATTGTAAAAAAAACAGTGACTTAGCTCGTAAAATTAATTAAATATGTGAAATATTTTTAGAAAAAGAACTGAAATATCAACGACATACTTAAAGTAATTTCTGAATTAAGGATATAACTCACTGCGGCACAAGACCTGAAAAAATGAGTACCTCAAGAAGAATAATCAGTGAAAAAACCCGAACGGCTTTGGGCAAGGATACAGTGACTGTTCAAGCAAAAAGTTCTCGGGAAAATATCACTCAGCTACCCCGTCCCTCTTATGAGCTGGGCGATCTGCTGGCAAGTTACCTGGCACAACTGGGCGTGGAGTATGTATTTGGCATCCCCGGAGGCCCCATTGAGCCTTTGTATAACGCATTGGCTCGCAGCGAACGCCGTGGAGGACCGCGTGCAGTGGTTGCGCGGCATGAAACAGGTGCTGCTTTTATGGCCGACGGCTACGCGCGTAATAGTGGCAAAATAGGTGTGTGCTGTGCAACTGCAGGCCCAGGTTCTACCAATATTATGACTGGTGTTGCGTCGGCCTATGATAACCACTCCCCGCTGTTGGTAATCACCGGACAAACTTCTATCAGCAATTTTGGCAAGGGCGCTACTCAGGAATCCGGCGATACCGGTATCAATACTGTTGCAATGTTTTCTCATTGCACGCGCTATAGCAGTTTGATTTCTCATGTGGATCAGTTCGAGCAAAAGCTGGTATCTGCTATTTCAGCGGCGACAAACGTTCCATATGGTCCGGCTCATATAAGCGTGCCGGTGGATGTATTACGATGCGATTCACCAGTGAACGAACCGTCGTTTGATATTACAAAATTAATGTGGCAGTCGACGATTGCAGATGCTGAACAGGTTAAGGAGCTTTGTAATCAGCTGATTAAATATAAAAATGTGGTGTTGCTTATTGGCGAAGGTGCTGAAACCGCCGTGTCCAGTTTGCTCAAAATTGCATTCATGATAGATGCAAAAATTGTAACTACACCGCATGGAAAAGGGCTGATTAATCCATATCATCCGCTTTACCGGGGCGTTGTCGGATTTGCCGGACATGAAACAGCATCTAAATTGATCGAGGAAGCGGATCTTGTCGTAGCTATTGGAACTCCGTTACAGGAATTTGCAACTAATGGATGGTCAGTAGTAAATGATGTAGGGCGCCGTTTAATTCATATCGACGAAAGTGAAACTTATTTTACACGTTCTCCAATGGCCCGAATTCATGTTAAAGGAAATATCAGAAAAACACTGGAAAGTATTTCCGACCAGTTGCATATTCTAGAATTAGTCGGAGATCGGCAAAAATCTAACAAAAAATATAACAAACCGATATTGATAAATACTGAATCTGAAAATAAATCAAGACAGTTAAATTTTGCAATCGATGAAGAAGACAAGATGTTCGTGCGTAAGGGTGTGCTTAAACCTCAACGCGTAATGCATCTATTGCCAAAGATATTTCCGCCGGAAACAAAATTTTTATGCGATGCAGGAAATTGTATCGCATGGACGATTCACTATTTGCATCCCGAGGATCGTCGAATTCGGGATCGACGTGACACTTTGCGCTCGGTTGCCGGGCAATCGAACATAATAAAAGACGGTCGCCGTGAAACCCGCGGAAGTGCGTTTTGGACACCGCTGGAATGTTCTTCGATGGGATGGTCGATCGGGTCCTCAATCGGTACCAGTATGGCGTGCCCAAACAATCCGGTCGTGACTATTGTAGGAGATGGAGCGATGCTGATGTGCGGTGGCGATGTGTCCGTGGCAGTACAGGAAAAATTAAAAGTAATTTTCGTTATTTTAAATGACAGCGAATACGGTATGGTTAAACAGGGCCAGAAATTGGCTGGCGCGGAGCGAACCGCCTATAAGCTACCTGCAACAGATTTTGTCAAATGGGGCAAAAGCCTGGGTGCTGCCGGTTACTGCATACGCAGCTCCAAGGACCTGGAAGATCTTGATGTGGCATCGC
>JANQOT010000042.1 GCA_028285655.1 Gammaproteobacteria bacterium | reverse complement strand
TCCGAGTTTAGCCACGTTGGTATTCCTGTCAAACAATATATTCGCAGGTTTTACGTCTCGGTGAATAATGCCTTTATTATGGGCATAGTGCAATCCGTCCGCGCATTGAGCCATGAGATCAAGCACGATTGGAACCGGTAAAATCGTGTGCGGATCGCTATATTCGCGCAAAGTTTTGCCGCGTATGTATTCCATCGCGATATAGGCAACATGACCCGCGTGGCCCGAATCGACAATGCGAATAATGTTGTCGTGGTGCAGCGATGCCGCAGTATCCGCTTCGCGCATAAAGCGTGCAAATAGTTCGCTCTCCAGTTCATTTTTTTCGTCGTAATTTATTTCCAGAATTTTAATTGCAACGTATTCTTCGTCGTTGTCGAAATCCCTGGCGAGAAATACAGAGCTTCCGGAGCCCTTGCCCAGGCATCGGATGACTTCATAACGGTTGTTAAACAGAGTGCTTGCTTTGCTGTTTTTACGTTTGGCTAAGGCTTCAGTTCGAAACTGGGTTAGTTTTTGTTTGGCGATCAGGTTATCGGGTTCGAATGACAGGATGTATTGGTAGACTTTTTTTGCATTTTCCTGCTCATTAATGACTTCGTAATCCGCAGCCAGATTATTCAGCAATGAAGCCAGTTTCTGGTTTGATTGACATTGCTTGAACAGGGAAAACGCAGCATCCAGTTTTGCCAGTCCCTGAAAGCTCAGGGCCAGGCGAATGTTTTCATCATCCTTGCTTAACGGCGGACGGTCAGAACGTTTTCTGCTGATACCGAAAATAGACGTTCGAAACACAAGAAGAGCGCTTAATATTATCGCCGCCGCAAGGTACATAATGCCGGTATCGCTATAGTGTCCGGAATAGCTCACCAGCAACAGCAGCATTGCTTCTACAAAGAGTAGAAACAAAACAAGGTGGCGAAAGTTATTGCTGACAATAGTCATGCTTTTTTACTATTCGGGTCGTCAACTCGCTGCTAGCGGTATGTTGTGAGTTCGTTATATAACTATAAGAATACTATACTGTTTTACCTTGTTTTCTGCGTTGTACTCCTGGTGGGCGACAAAATAGAATGTTTGGTCGATATGCATATTCGTTTTGTGATCACGAGCACATTTCATGCTCGAAATTTTTTGGTTTATTTTTGAGCGCCGGAAGTTTCAGCGCCGGGTATGGATATGCCTTAAGTCGTAATTTGGGCCGAGCGCCTTGCCTGGTATGCTGATGGAGTGTATTTGCTCGCTCGCTGCTGGCTACAAAGTCGGAATTTTTAAAAATCTTCCAGCGACAATTCTGTCGCCTTTAAGTGTGTTGAGTTTTTTTAATGCGCTGGTCGAAATGCGATTGCGATGAGCGATTTCGCTTAAAGTGTCTCCCGGTTTGATACGGTATAGATTCCAGGGCATGCGTTCTTTGCTTGAAAGGGTAGGTAGTTTGTTGTCGACCAATTCCGCGGCGTGTTGCGGAAGCAATAAAACAGCGTATTGATCCGGCGGTGTCGCCCAGCGTTTATATCCGAGGTTGAATTTACGAACCTGTTCGGTGTTCAGCGACGTAATGTCGGCAATGACTGCAAGGCTGGTTTGCTTTTCTATGTGTACTTTTTTCAACTTGGATTCCGGTTGATCAGGCTCGAACAAATGCGCATATTGTTCGCGTTGCGTTATTAATTTTTTATAGGCCAGTAATTTGGGTATGTAACGTTGTGTTTCTTTCGGCAGGCGCATAGAAAAAAATGGATGCGGCTCATTGCTGGCTTTTATTTTTGCGATGCCTTTGCTTAATCTTGCCGGACCCCAGTTGTAAGCCGTCATGGTAAAAATCCAGTCGTCAAATCGTTCATGTAAAGATTGTAAATAGTTCAACGCTGCATCCGTGGATAAAATTACGTTGTAGGAGTCGTCCTGCCACCATGTTTTTTGCAGTCCCAAAGAACTGGCAGTCGCAGGCATCAGCTGCCACAGGCCTTTGGCTCTGCGAGACGAGCGGGCGTCAATCATGTAGCCGCTTTCGATAAATGGAATAAGGGCAAGTTCGCTCGGCAAGTTGCGCCGTTGAACCTCGGACAACACATATTCAATCAATGGTAAAGCCGTCTTTAGATTGCGACGCAAGATGGCTGGGTGAGATAGTAAAATTGATAGCTCTCGATCAATATCCGCATGTTCGATAGCGGGAAATTCAAAGCCGGTTTGCATAGATTGCCAGATGGATTGTCGGCTTTTCAAATGTCGTTTTTGTGCCGTCGACTGGTGATCGATTGAAGCGACCGTATCCTCGCCCGGGGTGATTTCAGTCAAGTGGTCGAATTCGCTGCCTGAGC
This sequence comes from Gammaproteobacteria bacterium, assembly GCA_028285655.1. GTDB lineage: Bacteria > Pseudomonadota > Gammaproteobacteria > UBA4575 > UBA4575 > JANQOT01. The sequence goes on along the minus strand of JANQOT010000042.1, from coordinate 1,188 downwards.
GTTCCTTTTCTTCTGCTGTCACTGTTTTTGGAGTAGAATTTTTCGCTGGCGGCGTGGAGCACGCAATAAAGTAGCACGGTGTTATTATGATAAATAATCTGGCGAAATTTTTGGCGAAACGTAAGGTCGACATTTTACACGTAGGTTTAAAAGGAAATTATTTTGATTGGCGTTGCTTTTTGTGTCCCGCAAACTTATGTAAAAGTTCCAAATTGTAATTGTGTTTGATCTAGGCGGTATACGTGAATGGTACCAAACTGAGGCCGGAGAGTTGGTTTCTAACTCTGTCGAGCAACAGGTGTGGCAACTTACCGCATGTATATTCGGGTATATTGCAATCCAGGTCGGCCATGTATTCCACCATTGTGATTTGCTGAAAAATTGCACGATTGGGCAAAAAGTCATTCTGGATGGCACGACGCCATCAAATTTTATTGCCGACCCGGTCGCGCTACCGCTGGCCAATGATAGTGTTGATTTGGTTGTATTGCCACATACTCTTGATTTTGTCGATGATCCACACCAGGTGCTGCGCGAAGTAGAGCGTAGTCTTGTGCCGGAAGGACATTTACTGATTATCGGATTTAATCCTCTATCATTTTACGGGCTTTGGCGGGTATTTCTTGCGCGCAAAAAAGCATCACCGTGGAATGCAAATTTTTATAGCGTTAGACGCATTCGGGACTGGTGTTCTTTGCTCGGTTTCGATGAAATTAATTTACAATTTTGTGCGCATTTACCTCCATTCAAGAGAATTCAGGGATGGAAAAAAATGCAGTCGCTGGATCGAATGTTACTCAAAAATCTGGCTCATACCGGAGGTGTGTATATTTTTGTGGCACGCAAGCGAATTGCGACGCTGACCCCTCTAAAACAGCCATGGTCGGCACCTGAACAAATTCTGCCGGGCAAATTGGCAAAACCGACAGTGGGCATGCAGGAAAATGCGCGATCACGTTGAAATTTATACCGACGGTGCGTGCCGCGGCAATCCCGGTCCTGGTGGATGGGGCGCACTTTTGCGTTACAAAGATTCGGAAAAAATGCTTAAAGGCGCCGAGCGCAACACCACCAATAACCGCATGGAGCTGCAGGCGGCAATATCTGCGCTGGAAAGTTTAAGCAGGGCCTGCAACGTGAAATTAACCACTGATTCGCGCTATTTGATGGATGGGATTCAAAGCTGGT
>JANQOT010000046.1 GCA_028285655.1 Gammaproteobacteria bacterium | reverse complement strand
CGATCACGTTGTTCAAGTTTTTCAAACAAGTCCAATACCCAAGTCGCATTTTTCTCTATTTTCGGAATATGTTTTTCAAATAAAGGGTTAATTTCAGTATGTAGCCGGTGCGTTGATTCAATCACATCAATTAAAAAAGTTGACTCGGCAATTGGATCTAATTTGCTATCGTTCTGATTAAAATTTTTCATTCCCAGCAATCTCGGCAGCAGCCGGAATTTTTGAATCCTACTCACAACCGCGCGTTTTGAAACTGAATCAAGCCCCTGACGTTTTAACTCTTGACCGATTTCGGAGTAGAGTAATCGAGCGGCATAAATGCCGTTTCTGCAATCTGCGGGTAGAGCTGCAATGCCCGCATCTGCACGACTATAAAATTCATCTGCGATATTGAGCAATCGCTTAACCATGTGAGCAATCCTGGAGTCAAAAGTCGGGTTTTGCAGCCATTGATCGGGATCGATGTCGAATTCTTTAAACCAGTGTAAAGGCAGATACAGGCGTCCGGCACGAGCATCTTCGCCGATATCTCGTGCGATGTTGGTTAATTGCATCGCGACTCCCAGATCGTTGGCACGAGCTAAAGTTTTGCGCGAACGTTCGCCCATGATTAGCGACATCATGATGCCGACGGAGCCGGCGACGCGAACAGAATATCCAAATAATTCAGAAAGGTTATTGAAGCGACGGCCTTGTGTATCCCATGCAAACCCGTCCAGTAACCCGAGAATCAAGTCTTTCGGAATATTATAGCTGTGCACCACTGCAGCCAGAGCTCGATCTTCCACCTGGTTAAGGTCGCGATCAGCGTAAATATTGTCGACACGTTGTTTTAATTGCGCAAGCGCTTGTGTCGGATTGTCGGAGCGATCGATTTCATCATCAGCGACACGGCAAAATGAATACAGTGCTTTTGCAGGATTTCGAACATGCGGAGGTAACATGAATGAAGCAGCGTAAAAAGAGCGCGATCCGCCTCTTAATAACTTGTTTACGAATTTTAAATCTGACGGCAAAAAGCTAGTATGCATACTGGGTTACCTCCTGAGCTACCTCTGCATCGGGTACTAAAGTGTCAAGAACGCGCGCGGATGATAAAACTCCAGGAACCCCTGCGCCGGGGTGAGTTCCTGCACCCACAAAAAATAAATTTTTAATATCTTCGCTGCGATTGTTAGGGCGAAACCAGGCACTTTGTCGTAATAACGGTTCAAAGCTGAAGCCGGCGCCTTGATACGACAAATAATCTTTTTCAAAGTCCAGCGGTGAGCGAACAAAAGATGTTGTTACGCTGTTTTTCAGATCTGGTAACAGTGTTTCACTTAAACGCGACTCTATCGCCCGGCGGTATGGTTCTGCTTGTTGTTCCCAATTGATATCAGCGGACAAATTAGGCACGGGTGAGAGAACATAAAAAGTATCGCATCCTGGCGGGGCCAAAGAAGGATCTGTAGCAGTGGGCCGATGCAGGTAAAGACTAAAATCTTCAGCAAGATGCTTGTGCTTGAAAATGTCGTTTAATAATTCTTTGTAGCGTGGTCCCAGTACGATAGTGTGGTGTGCAATATCCGGATAAGTGCGCTTGGTGCCAAAGTACCAGACAAACAAGCCATTGGAAAAATCAGCTTTTTGTATTCGTTTTGAAGTCCATCGTTTACATACATTAGCCGGCAATAGTTTTCTGTACGTCCAGGCAGGATCGGCGTTTGATACTACAATATCCGCTTTGATGTGTTCGCCGGATGCGAGGTGAATACCAGTGGCGGTTTTATTTTCAACCTCAATTTTACTTACCTCGGAATTGTATCGAATGGTATTGCCTTGTTGCTTAATAAGGTGCACCAGTCCGTTTACAATACTGGTCGTACCTCCCATTGCAGAATGCACGCCCCAACGCTGTTCCAGATGAGAAATCAGAGAATAAATTGATGTGGCAGTATATGGATTTCCGCCAATCAACAATGGGTGAAAACTTAACACTATGCGTAACTTTGGGTCGCTGACATAACTTGAAACCATGCCGTATACAGTGCGATAACTTTTTAGCTTCATCATTTCAGGCACTATGCGCAACATATCGACCCAGGAACTGAACGGCTTATGGCCAAGTTTTTGGAAGCCAACATTGAAAATGCGTTCGCTCATTT
>JANQOT010000265.1 GCA_028285655.1 Gammaproteobacteria bacterium | reverse complement strand
TCGCAAGATATTCATTTATTTCACACGATTGCGCGTGTAAAGGTGCCTGAGAATATTACGTTTAGCTTCACAGACAAAAATGCAGATATTTTATTCAACAATGAACTGGATAAAATGAATTTCGCTGAAACTCCGCCAAAAACCAGTTTTGGCAAGATCCGAAGCAATAGTGATGCACGTTTGCTCGCTTTTAATGATCACGACGAAGAAATTGGAAATGAAATTTTTCATATTGCAGAGGATAGAATACTACTTAATCAATCGATGATGCCAGCAATGTTGACCCTGGATGAAGACGTAATTCGACAAGATTGCCTGTGCTATCTGATGGAGCGCATACCTTCACCCGACTGACTACATACAGCTATTTCGCAGGAAAAAAATTCTCGACTACCACCAGTGCAACTCAAATACGATATGGAACAATTTAAAGCCATGAATTTCATAAAATTTTCTGTATTTTTTTGTTTGCTGGTTTGTCCATTCCTGGCTAATTCCCGGGATTGCTTTGATACATCAATCAATGAGCCGACGCCGTTTATGGGAAAAGATGGTGAGATTATTAAATTGGAAGACGAGTCTTATTGGCGGGTAGAGAATGAAAATGAAAATCTATATGCGTATTATCCTAATGTCATAATTTGTCCTGCATTGGAAAAATTGATTATTGGTAAGAATATTCTCCAGGTAAAATCGCTGGACTCAAGCTTATCGAACGAGAATAAGCTAGAAACCAATAATACAAGCAGTAATATTGTAGTGTCTCATGTAAACGGTGAATTTGAAGGCTGGAATGGCAAAACCGTAGTAAAATTAACTAACGGGCAATCCTGGCAACAAAATCAATATTATTACAAAAAATATTACGCCTATATGCCAAAAGTGTTTATATTTATTTCTAGCGGACAGCACAGAATGAAAGTCAATGGAACTAATAAATCGGTAGGCGTGAAACTCGTCGAATAATAACTGCCGATTTATCCAATCTTTTTTTTAGTTACACATCTCCTAACTGGCTAGCATTCCCTCTGATTTAATAAATTGAATTATACTGTCCAATCCGTCATGCGCTTTTAAATTGGTAAACACAAATGGACGGTCGCCACGCATTTTTTTGGCATCACGGTTCATTACATCTAAAGAAGCCCCCACCATCGGTGCTAAATCAATTTTATTGATAACCAATAGATCTGACTTGGTAATACCGGGACCTCCCTTGCGCGGAATCTTGTCGCCGGCCGCGACATCTATGACATAAATCGTTAAATCCGATAACTCGGGACTAAATGTTGCGCTCAAGTTATCGCCTCCGCTTTCTACTAATACAAAATCCAGATTCGGAAATTCCGTGCAAAGCTCGTCAACTGCGGCGAGATTAATCGACGCATCTTCTCGAATAGCTGTATGAGGACAACCACCGGTTTCCACACCTATAATTCGATCTTGCGACAGCGCTTCGTGCTTGATTAAAAATTCCGCATCTTCACGCGTATAGATATCATTGGTTACTACGCCAATTTCAAAGTCGTCACGCATTTCTCTGCAAAGAGCATTTAACAAGGCAGTTTTTCCTGAACCTACCGGGCCGCCCACGCCCACTCTCAATACTTGTTTTGTCATAATATTTTCTTGGTTTAAGACCTGAATAATCTGGAATATTGTGTTTCGTGATTTGCGCTGGCAATTCCCAATCCTACGGCGGTACTTCCAATATCTTCATCACTAAGTACCGAAGCCGTCTCAATTGCCGCCGGAATTTCGCTAATAAGCGAAGAAATCATTTTTTGCCCGGCCGTTTGGCCAAGTGGAATTAGTTTAATGGCTGCGTTTACCTGATTTTCGCACCAGGCCCAGCAATAGCCCATACAGCAGTCATGATAGGATACTTTCCAGTTTACAGAAGCCAATGCAAATGCAGTGATATAGGTCAGATAAGGTTTATCAACGATTTTACTGGCCTGCTGAACATTCAAATCTATCAACAGCTTGGATAAAGCTTTGCCTAAATATTGATCTTCATCGCGTAATTCCTGAGATTCTCTGCTCGCCCGTAAAAATGTACTCCAGTATTTTATGCTGTCATAAGAATCCGTTTGCCAGGCTTTATACAAACGCATTAAAATCGGAATATCCAGATAGGTTTGCGAATTTCGCATTAATCCCGCTATCCAGTCTAGTGCAGTCTTTTCATTCACCACCCACTGCTGGTCACATGCAAATTCCAGACCCTGCGAATAGGCAAAAGCTCCGATAGGTAAAGAAGGACTGGTTAACCGCATTAAATTTAGCAGCGCTGTATTATTCATATTACAACTGGACATTCATTAATGAGAATGTTTATGGTGATTGTTATATGCGCCTGATTCCGGTTCAAACGGCCGCATTTCATGGGTAACGGATAGTCCCAGGCTCGCGATCATTTCATCCAGCACATGGTCTCTTTGGTACACTAGAAATGTATCTTCTATCTGTAAAGCCATATGCCGATTTCCGAGATGATACGCGGCTTTCGTCAGCAATACCTTGTCATTCGATGTCACAACCGAAACTTCTTCCGGTGCGGCTATTATTTTTGCGATCACGCCATCATCGCTTTGTAAATAATCACCGCCACGTAATACCTCGCCTCTCGACAACATTAAACCTACTTCCTCACCATTGTCTGACTTTGTTTTTAAACGAGCTTTTTGCCTTAACTCGTATATTAAAGTTAATGTGCAATTGTGTTCACGCGTATTTTTCACGCGTCCGGTAAATACAATCATTAGAACAAAAAATATCTTTGTGCCATCGGAAGAATGGTTGCTGGCTCGCAGGTCAACAATTCACCGTCTGCCCGCACTTCATAAGTTTGGGGGTTCACATCCATTGTCGGCTGATACGTATTCAGATGTAAATCTTTCTTTTGGACATTGCGCGTATTGCGTACAGCAACAATACTTTTTTCCAAACGCAACTTGTTTTTTATGCCGGCATCTGCAGCAGCCTGCGAAACAAATGTAATAGAGGTAGATGCGTTTGCTTTATCCTGCGCTCCGAACATATAACGATAATGTGTCGGTTGAGGCGTTGGAATTGAACCGTTTGGATCGCCCATGGGTGCCGCAACTATAAATCCACCCTTTATTATAAGTGAAGGTTTAACACCGAAAAACGGTGGTTTCCATAACACTAAATCCGCCAGCTTCCCGACTTCTACCGAACCTACCTCATCGGCAATGCCGTGAGTAATGGCTGGATTGATGGTATATTTAGCTACATAGCGTTTAATTCTAAAATTATCGTTCCGGTCGCTATCTTCACTTAACGCACCGCGCTGCAGTTTCATTTTATTAGCGGTTTGCCAAGTACGAATTACCACTTCGCCTACACGCCCCATTGCCTGCGAGTCTGAAGCGATCATGCTAAATGCACCCAGATCATGCAAAATATCCTCGGCTGCGATTGTCTCTTTTCGAATTCGTGATTCAGCAAAGGCAATATCTTCGGCAATGCTAGGGTCCAGATGATGACACACCATTAGCATGTCCAGGTGTTCGTCAATAGTATTTATGGTATATGGTCGGGTAGGATTGGTGCTTGACGGTAACACATTGGATTGGCCGCAAACGCGAATAATATCAGGTGCGTGACCGCCACCTGCTCCTTCAGTGTGGTAGGTGTGAATCGCACGACCCTTAAAAGCCGCGATAGTATCTTCTACGAATCCAGACTCATTCAGTGTATCTGTGTGAATTGCAACCTGGATATCGTATTCATCGGCTACGCTCAGGCAATTATCAATCGCTGCAGGCGTAGTTCCCCAATCTTCATGCAGCTTTAAACCCATTACTCCGGCTTCAACTTGTTCGTTTAATGCCGCAGGCAAACTCGCGTTGCCTTTACCGAGAAATCCTAAATTCATCGGCAGGCTGTCGGCCGCTTCCAGCATGCGGTGTATATTCCACGGTCCCGGTGTGCATGTTGTTGCATTGGTACCTGTAGCCGGCCCGGTGCCGCCACCCAGCATGGTAGTCACTCCAGAAGTTAAAGCTTCCTCTATTTGTTGCGGACAAATAAAATGTATATGTGCATCAATGCCTCCAGCCGTCAGTATTTGACCTTCCCCGGCAATTGCCTCAGTACCCGGGCCGATGACGATATCAACATTTGCCTGTACATCCGGATTCCCTGCTTTGCCAATTCCCGCAATTCGCCCGTTTTTAATGCCGACATCGGCTTTAACAATCCCCCAGTAATCGACAATCAAAGCATTTGTAATAACTGTATCGACGGAATCTTTACTCGTTGCCTGACTTTGGCCCATACCGTCTCGAATAACTTTTCCACCACCAAATTTCACTTCTTCGCCATAGCTTGCGAAATCTTTCTCGACTTCCAGATACAACTCGGTATCTGCGAGACGCAAGCGGTCACCCACTGTTGGGCCGTACATTTCGGCATAAGCTTGTCTTGATATTTTTGCCATCGCTAACGCTCTCTTTATTTTTCCAGCGAACCCATCACTTTCGCATTAAAACCGTACACAATTCTGTTTCCATCGAGGTCTATCAGATTTACATCGCGCTTTTGTCCAGGCTCAAACCGCACAGCCGTGCCCGCAGGTATATCCAGACGCTTGCCTCTGGATTTTTCACGATCAAACTCCAACGCCGAGTTGGTTTCGTAAAAATGATAGTGAGACCCTACCTGTATAGGCCTGTCTCCGGTATTGGCGATGGTCAAAACAATGGAGTCTCGACCTGCGTTAATTTCCAGCTCGCCTTCTTCCGCAATAAGTTCGCCTGGTTTCATAATTGCCACTCTGCTTTAAACAATTTAAATAATAGGATTATGCACCGTCACAAGTTTGGTTCCATCCGGAAAGGTTGCTTCTATCTGGACGTCGTGAATCATTTCTGCAATACCCTCCATGACATCTTCCGTAGAGAGTAGCGTACGTCCATATTCCATACATTCAGCAACGGTTTTTCCCTCTCTGGCATACTCCAGAACCGCCGCACTTATATATGCCACGGATTCCGGATAATTCAGTTTGAGACCTTTCGCTTTTCTTCTTTCTGCAAGTAAACCCGCCGTAAACAATAAAAGCTTATCTTTTTCTCGTGGAGTAAGTTCCATCGGATACCCTTTGCTTCATTAATTAATATCAATTATTTATGTAGCCCATATCCTAGGCTCACTTGGGTTTTTACCCAGTACTAAAGATCGTATCGATTTCCATATTTGAATAAATATATTGCGAATCGACATTGAATTAACATCCAAACATCGACATACAAGAACGGGACCCAACATAGTCACGCTTAGACGGCTTACGTCGTTAATCATTCCCTGAATTTTTAATTTGGCTTCTTTCAACACATTCAAATCTTCATTTACAATGGTTAGCAGCCCCATCACAGGCTGTTCTTGTAAACCCCATAAGCTGTTAAATACTTCCGAACGGTCCTGAACATTAACCCGATCTATGAGTAAAGGCTCATCACCTTTCCAGATCTCAAAACTTTGTTTAAACCAACCTTGTACAAATTCTTCATCACAGGCCGGGCGCCCGAAACTCACGATTTCCCAGCCGATAAATGAAGCTTTTTCACTTAGTTGCACTCTAGTGCAGGAGCAAACCCTTGTTGCATCAAACAAAATAGTTTCTTGCGGAAGCCATTCCAGACATGCGTTTTGTTTTACTTTCAATCTATGATTTTGCCATGCATCAATACCGTTTGACCGGTAAAACTTGCTTGCTCCTGGCGTAGTAAACAGTGTCGAGGTGTTTTCCCCACATAATACGTCAATACTTAAACTATCTCCGCCGACAACACCGCCCGGCGGATGCAGTATATATAAATGACAAGTACCGTCTTTCTCCGGGTAAAAAGGTCGTTGCAAGGTAAGAGGACCGAAATGACAACGCTTACTTAAAACCGTTTTATCAGCTTTATAAGTAAGGCCTAATTGTAAGAGCGCCTCCCATCCAGCGTCTGGATTTACCTCTTGTACGCTATTAGCGACCCCATCCATACCAAAGCTATTTTGCTTTTTTATTAAATATGATTATTAGTATCACTGCTAATATTAGAAAAAACAACCCATTCCAACTTACAATCGCATGATACAAAGCATGATGCGTGGTTTCGGAAACATATCCATAGGAACCGTGCCCGAGATGCGAGGACCCTTTGGTTTGCCATGACGCAGTCAGCAATGTCGTTAATATTAACAACTTGATTTTTCGACTTTTCATTTCAATTCACCTTGTTTACTTAAACTTTCAAGTATCGATTAATTAAATCATCGTTTAATTCATTCATATTTCCTGTAGCTACCATCTCTCCTCTTTCCATAATGCTGAAATCCGTAGCAACTTTTTTTGCAAACGGAAGTTTCTGCTCTACAAGCAGCACTGTTAAACCTAATTCTTTATTTAGCTTGTTAATTATGTCGCCGATTTCAGATACTACATTTGGCTGAATACCTTCGGTCGGCTCATCCAATATCAGCAAGTCGGGCTCCAACGCCAGCGCACGTCCTATCGCCAGTTGTTGTTGCTGGCCACCGGACAAGTCGCCGCCTCGCCGATTAAGCATTTCTTGTAAAACAGGAAATAGTTCGAATATTAATGGCGGCAGCGTCTTGGCTTTATCTTCACGCGCCTGAAGCCCGGTCATCAGATTTTCTTCTACTGTAAGCTGCGAAAAAACATCTCTGCCTTGAGGCACATAACCGATTTTATTTCTTGCCCGCTGCTCCGCCGGAAGTGATGAAAACTCTTTGTCATTAAACTTGATTTCACCGTTTGCTATTGACTCGAGCCCCATAATACATTTAAGCAAAGTTGTCTTACCTACTCCGTTTCTTCCCATCAAGCATGTGCACGAACCTTGGTTAATACTAAAATCGATATTCCACAAGGTATGGCTCTCTTTATAAAAATGATCCAGGTTGTTTATCACTAGCATTATTTATTCACCTAGATAAACTTCGATTACTTTCTGATTGTTTTGCACGCTATCCATATTTCCTTCCGCCAGCACACTACCCTGGTGCAACACCGTAACTTTGTTAGCCAACGAACGCACAAACTCCATATCGTGTTCTACGACTACCACCGAATGATTTTCCGCTAATGATGTAAGCAGTTCGGCAGTATGTTCCGACTCCTGCTTGGTCATACCTGCCACTGGCTCATCGACCAGTAAAAGCTTGGGGTTTTGCATTAGCAACATACCGATTTCCAGCCATTGTTTTTGGCCGTGTGATAATTCGCCGGCATTCCGTTTTTCGTGCTCCAGTAAAGCAATGATTTTCAGCACTTCTCTGATTTTCTCATCATCCTCTGCACTTAATTTAAAAAACAAATTCTCGAATACTTTTCTGCGCCCTTCTAAAGCAATCTTCAGGTTTTCGTATACGGAGTGATTTTCAAACACAGTTGGTTTTTGAAACTTGCGGCCAATACCTAAATTGGCAATGTCGGCTTCACTGATCGAAGTTAGATCTACCATGTCGTCATAAATCACTCTGCCTTCATCAGGGCGTGTTTTACCCGTAATAATGTCCATCATGGTAGTTTTACCGGCGCCATTAGGTCCGATAATGCTGCGCAACTCATTTTTCTTTACATATAAACTCAAGTTATTTATTGCTTTAAAGCCGTCAAAACTCACAGACACGCCATCTAAATACAAGATCGTATCGCTGGGCATATGGGTTGTAGACGTAGAATTGATCTGAAATTCGTTCATTTTTTTACATCTACTTGATTGAGAAATTTCCCTGTATTGTCGGTCTTTGCATCTGCTTTATTTTTTGGTAATGATAATTTTTTAATTGCTCCAACAATTCCCTGCGGTAAAAACAATGTAACTACTACAAATAATCCTCCAAGCATAAACAACCACACATCGGGGGCAGCGGCAGTAAAATAAGTTTTGGCAAAATTCACTACAATGGCTCCTAGCGCCGCGCCATAAAGCGTTCCACGACCGCCCATTGCTACCCAAATAACCATTTCAATTGAATTAATCGGTGAAAATTCACCCGGATTGATTATTCCGACTTGTGGTACGTATAAAGCTCCGGCAACGCCTGCCAGCATTGCCGACACAACAAATACGAATAATTTAATGTATTCGTCTCTATACCCGAGTGCACGCACCCTGCCTTCGGAATCACGTATCGCAGTAATCAGACTGCCCAGACGAGAGTCAACAATAAATTTACAAATGTAGTAGCCTAAAACCAACGCGATCGCGGAACAGATAAATAAACCATTGCGTGTGTAATCGGACTGCAAATCAAAGCCCAGAATTTCTTTAAAATCCGTTAAACCGTTGTTTCCGCCAAATCCAAAATCGTTGCGAAAAAATGCAAGCATCAACGCATAGGTTAACGCCTGGGTCATAATAGAAAGATAGACTCCTGTTACGCGCGAGCGAAAAGCCAGCCACCCGAATACAAAGGCCAGCAATCCAGGTACTATGAATACCATTAACATGGCTAACCAAAATTGATCGAAGCCATACCAGAACCACGGCAGTTCCTTATAATCCAGAAATACCATGAAGTCCGGTAATACAGGGTCACCATATACTCCTCGGTCACCGATCTGGCGCATCAGGTACATGCCCATGGCATAACCTCCTAAACCGAAAAACGCACCATGTCCCAAACTTAAAATGCCCAGATATCCCCAAACCAGGTCCAGTGAAATCGCTAATAGCGCATACGTTAAATATTTTCCCAACAACGTTACGACATATGTTGACAGGTGAAATACAGAATTTTCAGGCACTGCCAAATTACAGATGGGTACGATAAACGCCAGCAACACTACGATCGCGATAAAGTATTTACCGCCTTTATCATTCTCCAGCAATCGAAATATTAATGGTTTGTATTTCATTTTTAGTTTTCCGCTGCACGCCCTTTAAGCGCGAACATGCCGCGAGGATATTTCTGAATGAAAAGAATAATAAAGATAAGAACCAGTATTTTAGCCAGTACGGCGCCGGTAAATGGCTCCATAAACTTGTTCGCGATACCAAGAGTCATCGAACCAAAGAAAGTACCCCATAAATTGCCAACGCCACCAAAAACCACGACCATAAATGAATCTACTATGTATGCCTGACCTAAATTTGGCCCTACATTAGTAAGCTGGCTCAATGCAACGCCACCGACTCCCGCTATTCCGGACCCCAATCCAAAAGTCAGCGAATCCACCCATCCGGTGCGTATGCCCATCGCCTTTGCCATATTGCGGTTTTGTGTGACTGCACGCATTTGCAAACCAAATGACGTTCTCTTTAATAACAGCAACAATCCAACTAACACGAACAATGCAAATAAAATGATGTACATTCGGTTGTATGTCAGCGACAACGCAGGATTAAATTCGTATGATCCGCTCATCCAGTCAGGAGTAATTACTGAGCGATTTAACGGGGAAAATACCGAACGAACTGCTTGCTGCAATACCAGACTCAACCCGAAAGTCGCCAATAATGTTTCTAGCGGTCTGCCATATAAAAACCGAATAATACTGCGTTCGATCCCAACACCAACCAGCCCCGTGACAATAAAAGCGGCGGGAATGGCTACAAATAATGAATATTCAATCGAACTAGGCATGAGTTGCTGAACAACAAAAGTGGTATAGGCACCTAGCATCAGCATTTCGCCGTGTGCCATATTGATAACGCCCATTACGCCAAATGTAATTGCGAGACCCACCGCCGCCAGCAACAATACCGACCCTAGACTTAAACCAAAAAATATATTTTCCAGCTGCTTGTAAAATCCTACTTTTAAATTTGTTTTTTCTAGAGCGGAATCTAATGCAGACAGGACCCTGATGTCTGC
>JANQOT010000254.1 GCA_028285655.1 Gammaproteobacteria bacterium | reverse complement strand
CCGTGACTTTCTCCAAAGGAAGTCACACAAAATAATTTGCCAAAAGTATTTCCGGACATGATTACACTATCTAACTAATATTCTGTTTCGCGATACGTCGACACTCTGCGCAGGTCAGTACACAAACTCCTTCACCGCCACGTTCCAGTTCAAGCCAGATAAAATTGTGCTGCTGGAATCGCTGTTGCAGAGCGAGCGCAGATTGGCCGACCTCCATCACCAAAATCCCTTGATGACTAAGGTACTCGCTTGCATTTAGCAGAATCTGTTCAGCGATTTCGAGCCCGTCCTCACCGGCAAATAATGCCTGCGCAGGCTCATGCCGATACTCACTGGGTAAATCAGGCTGCTCACATACGGGAACATACGGCGGATTGGCCAGAATAATATCATATTGCCGCGGGGGAAGCTGGTGAAATACATCGGAATTATAGGGCGTTACACGTTGCTCAAGACAATGTAACGTAATATTTCGCGCAGCCACTTCAAGCGCGGCTGCTTCATTATCGCTGATGTCCACCCGAGCCTGTTGGAATTGCCTAGCCGCCAAAATTCCAAGGCATCCACTGCCGGTACATACATCCAAAATCCATTGCGGATCTCGGTCACTCGGCCACCAGGGAGCCAGACGTGCATCGATAAGTTCTGCGATCGGCGACCGCGGAATCAACACATGTTCATTTACAAAAAACTGTTGCCCTGCCAGCCAGGTTCGACCGAGCAAATAGGCTAAGGGTTTACGTAATAACACACGCTGTTCAAGGATTTCCTGCATCCGGCTGCGCTGATCTTCAGAAACTTTTTTTCGACCGGTTTGCGCGGAAAAATCTGGTGGTAATCCGGCAACAAAACTGACAAGATATGCGGCCTCATCCAGCGGGCTTTCCAGTCCGTGACCATAATATAAAGGATGTTTTTGCAGGCAGGCCGAAACTTCGTCCACTGCCTGCTGGATCGTCGCACAGCGTAACAATATGAAAGAATCCGCCACCGCTTAACTTTGTAACTTTTGATTCATTGACCTGAACAGAACATTTTATATTATGACGTCGACAAAAAAATATTTACTAATGTTTGTTGTTCTCGCTTGTTCGCTTGCGTTCGGGATTTACAGTTACCAGTTCAATTCCCAACCGGTAGCTGTCGGCAATTTACTTCAGCAAGCCACCTACCTGCATGATCAAAAGGTTGCTATTCCGAATTTTACGTTCACCGATCATAACCAAAAACCATTTACGGTTGACAGCATCGATAACAAATGGACGCTGTGGTTTTTCGGCTTTACCCATTGCCCGGATATATGCCCGATCACCTTAGGCACTTTGAGCACAGCTGTCGATCAACTAAAAAATGAACAGAATATCGACGACCTGTATATCATTTTTGTTTCTGTCGATCCTGACCGGGATCAACCCGAACAATTAAAATCATACGTTACGGCGTTCAGCCAAAAAGCGATCGGCGTTACTTCAGACCAGCAACACCTGGATGCTTTTATGAAAAATCTGGGAGTAGTCGCTGTCAAACAGGAAAACGAAGAATCGCCCGATGAGTATTTAATTAATCACAGCAGTTCGGTATTTTTAATCGCGCCGGACACCGGGATTAACGCTATTTTCGGTTCACCGCATACAGTGGCCGATATCAAACAAGACTATCTTACGCTTAGAGAACACTTCGCTGTTAATGAATAACTCAGAAGCAACGCCTTGGGATTTTTTCAAGGGGTTTTTATTTCGTTTGTTTCCGCATCATCTGGTATCGCGCATAACCTATTGGGCCACCCGGCAACCATCTTTTTTAGTTCCCTATGCAATTAAAAAGTTTATTAAGTTTTTTAATGTCGACATGCGTGACGCCCAGGTAGAGGACATTCATCAATTCAAAACTTTCAACGAATTTTTTACGCGCACACTAAAAGACGATGTACGCCCGATTGATGCCGGCCTCGACAGCATTGTTTGCCCCTGTGACGGCACCATCAGCATGCATGGCCCTATTGATAAAAACACACTGATTCAGGCTAAAAATAAATATTTTTCAATTCAGGATTTTTGCACACCGACAAGCCACTTTACAGATCAATTCATTGACGGCTATTTTTACACGATCTACCTGTCACCGCGTGACTATCACCGCGTACACATGCCATGCGCAGGCCACTTGCAGGAAATGGTATATGTCCCCGGCAGGTTGTTCAGTGTTGCACCTTACGCGCCGAAAACGATTGATAAATTATTTGCGCGAAATGAACGCGTCGTTCCTGTATTTGCGATCAAAAACGGATATGCAGCCGTCTCCATGGTCGGCGCCGTCAATGTAGCGGCCATCGAAATGGTCTGGTCGGGATTAGTCACACCTCCGCATCGGTCGACACCCAAACACTACGAATACACTTCCGGCCAAAATGCAATTGAATTGCAAAAAGGCGACCATATGGGAACATTTAACATGGGATCAACCGTGGTACTGCTGTTTTCCCGCGACAGTATCAACCCGGACACCGAAATAAGCATTGGTCAAAAAGTAAAAATGGGGCAAAAACTAGGTACTGTGAAATAACATTACGCAGACTCCCAGTCGAAACTGATTACCTCGCTAATCGTATCTACGCGACTTGCCAGCATCGCCACCCGATCAAAACCCCCCGCCACCCCGGCACAGTCGGGTAATCCGTGCTTGATTGCCGAAATTAGTCGCCGGTCTATCTCAACTTCCGCCAACCCTTGTTGCAAACGTTGTTGATTATCTTGCTCAAATCGCATCAATTGTTCTTCCGCATCGGTTAATTCCACAAAACCGTTGGCCAATTCCAGAGTTCCGTAAAAAACTTCAAATCTCTGTGCGACGTTTTTATCGTCGTCATTTAATTTTGCCAGCGCTGCCTGTGACGCGGGATAGTTAAAAACCACCGTGAGGCCGCCGTTAGAAAACGTCGGCGCAACGACGCTGGAGAAAATAAAATCGTACAACTGCTCCGGCGTCCATGCGTGCGAATCTACCGAACCGTTTTCGGCAGCAATAGCGCGCAATTGCGGTAACGGCATTTCCGTCATCGCAGTACCGAATTTTTGCCGAACGGCATCTGCATAAGGGACATACGTTGCGTTTTTACTCAATGTCAAATCGAACAGCAGTTCTTCAATAAGCGCCACCGTCTCTCGCATAATCTGTTGCAAGGAAAAATCCCGTCGATACCATTCAATTAAAGTGAATTCGGGATTATGCACGGCTCCTTTCTCCTGAGCGCGAAAAGACTTGCATATTTGATAAATATCGCCGACACCTGCCGCCAGCAATCGTTTCATGGCGTATTCGGGTGAAGTTTGTAAATACCGTGCTTCACCGTCCACAAATGCCGCAAGGGATTGAATATTGGGATCGGTAACCGTGCGCGAAGTCAGTAACGGAGTTTCCACTTCAAGCACATTGCGATCGGCAAAAAAAGCTCTTGCTCGCGCCAACATACGCGCACGTCGCTGTAAACCTTGTGCAGAGATACTCGGCCGCCACTCAACCACCGGTGTCTTCCAAGCGTTTAATTGTCTTTTACACGCGAAACATATTCACCGGTGCGCGTGTCAATTTTGATAATTTCGTTTTCTTCGACAAATAACGGTACTTTTACGGTGGCTCCTGTTTCCAGCGTAGCGGGTTTGGTTCCGCCGGTCGC
This sequence comes from Gammaproteobacteria bacterium, assembly GCA_028285655.1. Taxonomy (GTDB): domain Bacteria; phylum Pseudomonadota; class Gammaproteobacteria; order UBA4575; family UBA4575; genus JANQOT01. Next base: position 1,998 of record JANQOT010000254.1, on the reverse strand, counting down.
GGTATCCCCTCTGACTCCAGGATCGGTCTGTGTAATCTGCAATTCGACGAAGTTGGGTGCAGTTACTGATAATGGCGAACCGTTGTACAAAGTAACTTCACAGATATCCTGATCTTTCAGCCAATTAGCTGCATCACCGACAGCGGTCTTGTTGGCGGCATACTGCTCATAACTTTCCTGATTCATAAAATGCCATTCTTCGCCGTCGGTATACAAATATTGCATTTCCACCTCAAGCACATCGGCTGCCTCTACACTATCGCCCGATTTAAAGGTACGATCTACGACTCTGCCGGTTTTTAAGTTTCGCACTTTCACCCGGTTAAAAGCCTGGCCCTTGCCCGGCTTTACAAACTCATTCTCGACGATATGGTAAGGGTCTCCGTCCAGCATAATTTTGAGCCCTGATTTAAATTCATTAGTGTTGTAACTCGCCATAATATTAGGTAATAGAAAAAAGACGCGCCATGATACCTCGCAAGTCCGCTTCAGAACATACTTTACGCTGGAAAAAAGAATTTGCCGCTTCTATATTCGGCGCACAAGCACTGACTGAGTCGTTACCGCAACTCGATATCGATAGCGAAGATTTAAATAAAATCGATGCGCTTTTCCCCATCCAGATCCCAAGCGGGCTACTCGCACAAAGCTCAAGCGCTCGCAGGCAAGCGCTGCTGCGACAGTATTTGCCGAATGCGCAAGAACTCGTCGACTTGCACGACGACTCGAATGATCCGGTCGGCGATATCAGCGCCACACAACCAAGCGGAGTTATAAAAAAATACGCTCACCGCGTACTTGTTGTTACGAGCAGCACATGCCCGGTACATTGTCGCTATTGCTTTCGTAAAAACTACCCGTACGCGAAAGACAATCCCAACACGCATCGATTCGAAAGTGCGCTGAAATTTTGCCGCGACGACACGTCAATAAATGAAGTAATTTTAAGTGGCGGTGATCCACTTAGCCTGGAAGATGAATTGCTTGAATACTTGTTTAGCGCCTTCAGCGAAATTCCACACATAAAAACTATTCGCTTGCACACTAAATTCCCCTCGATAATACCGAAACGGGTTACGCCGCATTTGCTATCGGTTCTTGCGCATTCCAAACTTAACAAAGTGTGCGTATTTCACATTAATCATCCAGACGAAATTAATGCTGAATTTTGTGATGCAGTTCTTGCCATTAAAAAAACCGACACCGTCACACTCAATCAATCGGTTTTGCTAAACGGTGTTAATGATTCGGCAGAATTACTGGCCGAACTGTCACATAAATTGTTCAATGCCGGCATCTTACCGTACTACCTGCATCGACTGGATCACGCCAAAGGCACCAGCCATTTCAGAATATCTTCGGAAAAAACCGCGAAAATTATGCAGCAATTGAAAAACCAGCTACCCGGCTACCTGGTCCCCAAACTGGCTACCGAAATTGCCGGCCACACCAGCAAACTCTACTGAAATTCCTAACCTACTATTGGTCGGTAACTTTATAGTCTTTTAACGACTTGATACGGCAATCACAAACCCGTTCAGCAGATAGAAGTAGAATAACCGCATCGTTAACGATAGGCGGCAAATTAAGGCCGACCAATTGAAGTTTCATATGACCCATTTTCTAAGCACAAGTTTTAGAATCTAAAGCGCGCACAAACCTTTTTTCCAAGGAATCGATTCAATGTTATTGGACATGCAAATCTATATGCCGAGCCAAGATCCACTTGCCCCGCAAGATATTGCATTTACTCCGCGCAAGATAAAAAAATGGATCAAGGACACCCCTCTTACCGACCTCGATCAGGCCGGCCAGCACCTGCATGAACTGATTGCAAAAAGCAACCGCCTGACATTCCCAACCAAACAGCGCCTTGCTTGTATAGATCTGTTGCAACCTGCCGCCAAAGAGATTTTGAATCACACTCGAAAGTTTCTGGCCTGTCAAACGTTTCCATTGTCTCCTCGCGCCAAGGAAATATACCAACTGCAACAGTCT
>JANQOT010000242.1 GCA_028285655.1 Gammaproteobacteria bacterium | reverse complement strand
GTTGCGCCGACGGTATGCAGAAATTCGTGCGCGATAACCATATTGTTCTGGCGTTTTTGCGAATGTACGCCAAACGCATTCACGATACCCACCAGGCCTTTTTGCAGACCCACGGAATGCATCAGTTGATTGAATTTTTTCGGATCATGGTAGTGAACGAACATGCGAATCAGGTATTTATCATTTGCCTCGTCCGGCGCGTGCTGCCAGATCCACCAGCGCAGTTGCAGGCTCCATAAAATATTGTTGAGTACGCTGCTGCCCGGTTTGGGCGGAGCGGGAGGCGATTCGCTCATGCGTTGCCCCAAACGGGTGGTCGTCGGTGTGCTGGCGATCACGTCGTATTTTTCGCTTTCGCGTTTAATAAACTTGTCGATATCGGCAAAATGCCTGGAGGTAAGAGAGTCTAAAAATTTTTCGACCTGCGGACTGTCGTCTGCATTTATGGGATACACTACAATTTCCAGTGTGCGATACCATCCCTGTGTAACCAGACGCTGGTCTTTAACGTACAAGGCAACTGCACCGAGCAGGATGAGCAGAACGACGACTCGAAAATTTCGAAAACTGAATATGCGCATAGGTGGCACGTTAAATTTATCGACTAATTATGTCGATATCGATCGGGCTGGAAGGCGTGGTTGCGGCGCTAAACGCAGGGTCTAATTGTTTGTTGCTAACACATTATGGAACATAAAATTACACTAGCGAACTGCAATCAGCACTTCACCATGCAGGAGTCCGAATCCATTCTGGAAGCGGCCATTCGCGCGGGCATTTCCATTAACTACGGGTGCAGCGGCGGCAGTTGCGGTTTGTGCAAGGCGCGTTTGTTGCAAGGAACCGTGCGCGAAATCCGTCCGCATGTTTTTTCGTTGCCCGAGTCCGAAAAATTACAGGGCAGTATTTTAACTTGCGTCAACACCGCCACCGAAGATCTGGAACTGGACGCCATCGTCGCCGGCAGCGTGCACGATATTACACAGCAGGAAATTAGCGTAAAAGTGCGCAAAGTGGAACAAGTGGCCAGCGAAGTGTTTAAACTGATTGTGCAAACACCGCGTACGCAACGCTTGCGTTTTTTAGCCGGTCAGTTTGTCGAGCTGAAAAAAGACCAACGCACAAGCGGATGCATGGCGATTGCCAGTTGCCCCTGCGAAGATCGTCTGATTGAATTTCATGTGCGCAAAAAAGACGACGATGCGTTTGCCGACTATGTGTCCAACACTGCCAAGGCCGGCGATATGTTGAACTTGCGCGGACCGTTCGGAGAGTTTGTATTTGACGAAGAAGCCAACCGGCCGGTGATTCTGTTTGCTTTCGATACCGGTTTTGCCGCCATTAAAAGTTTGCTGGAACACATTACTGCGCAGGAACGGGAGTTGCCGATTCATTTAATCTGGATGTCCTGCGGACAGGACGGTTTGTACATGCATAATCTTTGCCGTTCCTGGAACGATGCGTTCGATAATTTCACCTATACCGGAATTACCCTGAAGGAATCGCTGCAACAGCTGGCGATGGATGTAGAAGCAAGTCGTGCTACCGTCGCTTCGCATATGCAGGAAGTCATGCAAGCCTATTCCGATTTATCCGAACACGATGTCTATGTCAGCGCGCCCGAACCGGCGACGGTTTTGTTTAAACAGATTTGTGCAGAAAAGAATGTGCTGGCGGGAAGATTTTTTGCCGAACCGGTACGCGGCAATGAAGACATGACCTGCCTGCTTACATTACAAAAGCAACCGTAACGGATAACTACATGAACAACGATCACTGCGTATTTGCCCTGCCTCAAATTACCGAGGACTTTGCTTGTCAGCACGGCGAACTGGTGACGCGTCGTGCCGGTCCCGATGTTGCCTGTCACTCTGAAACAATGTGTCGCTTGTGCAGTGAAGTCTACGAGCAGTTCAAGATTGCGGGGCTGGCGGCATTTGAATACGAAGACGATCTTACCCAGGTGCCGCATAGTGTCTGGACCAAAATTCAGTACGGCGGTTTACTCGGATTACAGGCATTGCTGGAAATGCCCTCGCAGCCGTCAAAAGTGGAAAATATAGCGGCAGTCATCGAGCGCGCCGTGCAGCAGTATCAGCAACTGGAACAGCTGCCTTATCAGGCTATTGTTCCAGCCATGCAGGAATTTCGTATTAAAAGAAGACGGGCGCGCTAAACTGGCGTGCAACTCATTATTAATATGCGAGCGCGTTAACCGTTTCGCACTCGAATCCGGCCGGCGGGTCATATACACTGAGCGCAATTATCCACAGGTGAACTTATCGTAATGAACAAGGATGTATCCCTATCCGAGCTTACCCAGGACGGCATTGCCGCCGCCTACGAGCTGATAAACAGCGCGATCGTAAGTTACGAAGGCCGCGAAGTGGGCACCATTGCCAGCCACGACCCCAACGCGCCGGCGGAAAATTATTCCGAATGTTTCGTGCGGGATTTTGTACCTTCGGCGATTGTATTTTTACTCGATGGCCGCACCGAAATAGTGCGTAATTTTTTACAGTTGATTTTGCGCGTGCGGGATATGCAGGAAGAGCTGGCGGGCCACCATAATTTACCGCGCGTGATGCCGGCCAGTTTTCGCGTCACCATCAGAGACGGCAAGGAAGTGCTCAAAGCGGATTTCGGCGACCGTGCCATCGGCCGGGTCGCACCGGTCGACTCCATGATGTGGTGGATTATTCTGCTGGATTTCTATGTGCGCATTACCGATGACTGGGAGTTTGCGCATTCGCCGGAATGCCAGCGCGGCATTCGCATGATTATGGGCATTTGCCTGCGCGATCGATTTGAAGTGTTTCCCACTCTGCTGGTGCCCGATGCGTCATTTATGATTGATCGCCGCATGGGCGTGTTTGGTCATCCGCTGGAAATCCAGTCGCTGTTCTTTGCCAGTTTGCGTTGCGCGCAAACACTGCTGGTCGCCGGCAAGGAAAACGAACCGATTCTTGAAATGATCAGCCAGCGTAAAAATAATCTTGTAACCTACGTACACGATTATTACTGGCTGGATGCGGCGCGCCTGAATGAAATCCACCGTTTTGAAAATGAATTGTTCGGTAAAGAAAACAGCAACGCTTTTAATATCTACCCGGAAAGTATTCCGGAATGGGTGGCCGAATGGTTGCCGGAAGACGGCGGATACCTGGTGGGAAATCTAAGCCCCGGCCGTCTGGATGTACGCTTTTTTTCATTTGGAAATTTACTGGCGGTATTGTTCGGACTCGCAAGCAGAAATCAGGCGACAAGAATTCTGGATGTTTTTGAAATGCGCTGGCCCGATCTGATCGGCATGATGCCGCTGAAGATTTGTTATCCGGCGATGCAGGGGACGGAATGGCATTTAATGACCGGCAGTGATCCTAAAAATACACCATGGAGTTATCACAACGGCGGTAACTGGCCGTGTCTGTTGTGGACTTTTGTCAGCGCGTGCCTGAATCTGGATCGAAAAGATCTGGCGCTGCGTGCCATGGACATTGCCTACCATCGTTTACCCGGCGATCAATGGCCGGAGTATTACGACGGCAGAAGCGGGCGACTGGTTGGACGTCGTGCCAACTACCATCAAGTGTGGTCGGCAAGTTCGTTGATTATTTGCAAGAAACTGGTCGAAGATCCGTCGTTGCTGGCTAAACTGGGTATGACGCCCGCCAGGTAATCACGGTAGTGGCGCAGACATCCGCGAATAAACCTTCCAAACATTATATTGTGCTGTTAAATGTGCACGGCTTGATTCGTGCACGCGACCTGGAACTTGGCAGCGATGCCGATACCGGCGGCCAGACCAAGTACGTACTGGAACTGGCGGAAGCACTGGCGAAAAACAAAAACGTTGCGCGGGTGGATTTACTTACCCGCCAGGTGATCGATCAAAACGTTTCCGACGATTATGCGCTGGAACGGGAAAAAGTTTCCGCCGCCGCGCAGATCGTTCGCCTGCCTTGCGGTCCAAAACGATATTTACGCAAAGAATCCTTATGGCCGTACCTCGATTGTTTTGCCGACAATGTGCTGCGCTATATTCGCTCGCACGGTTTGATGCCGTCGGTGATTCACGCGCACTACGCCGACGCCGGTTATGTCGGCTGTCGTGTGGCCAGTCTGCTGGATGTTCCGCTGGTGTTTACCGGGCATTCGCTGGGTCGGGAAAAGCAGCGTCTGTTACTTGAAAAAGGACAATCGGCCGAGAGCATCGAAGAAAAATATAATATCTCCACGCGTATCGAAGCCGAAGAAGAAACATTGTCGTTTGCTTCTTTGGTAATCGCCAGCACCAGCCAGGAAGTCGATGCGCAGTACGCGCGCTACGATCATTATCAGCCGTCGCGCAAAAAAGTGATTCCCCCGGGAACCGATATCAGCAAGTTTTATCCGCCGAATGCACACCTGTCGAAGTTACCGATTCATACCGAAGTCGATAAATTTTTAAGCGATCCGAAAAAACCGGTCATTCTGGCGCTGGCGCGGCCGGACGAACGCAAAAATCTGGCGGGTTTGTTACGCGCCTACGGAAACAGCGAGAAGCTACAGTCGCTGGCGAACCTGGTGATCGTGGCCGGGAATCGCGACAAAATCGCCGAACTGGATCGCGGCGCCAGAAATGTCTGGCGCGAACTGATTGCGTTAATCGACGAATTCGATCTGTACGGCAAAGTGGCTTACCCGAAAAAACATAAACCGGAACAGGTTGCCGACATTTATCGTATGGCCGCGCACCGCAAGGGCGTGTTTGTAAATTCCGCATTAACCGAACCGTTTGGATTGACATTAATCGAAGCCGCCGCCACCGGTTTGCCGGTCGTGGCGACCGACGACGGCGGACCGCAGGAAATCATTCGCAACTGTAAACACGGTGTGCTGGTAAACGCTCTGGACGATAAAGATATTGTCAAAGGACTGTTGCATATTCTTGCCAAGCCCAAGCAGTGGCAACAATATTCACAACAGGGCCGCGCCGGTGCGCAAAAATACTATACCTGGGAAGGGCACGCGCAACGTTATATCGATTGCGTGGATAGTTTGCTGGGCAGCCAGATCAAATCCAAAAATATTCAGGCCAGGCGCGTGAAAAAAATTTCCACCGACCGGATTTTAATCAGCGATATCGACGGAACGCTGATCGGCGATACCAAAGCATTGCAACAGTTGAAAGAGCTGTTAACACAGCATGAATCTTACGCCGGTTTCGGTGTTGCCACCGGGCGTACCATCAAAATGACGCTGGATGTTTTAAATGAATGGAATATGCCGATTCCGGATATTTTAATCACCTCGGTGGGTACCGAAATTTATTACGGTCCCAATATCGCCTACGATATGGGTTGGCATCAGTTGATCGACCACCGCTGGGAACCGCGGCGTTTACGCGAGTTTATGCACGATGAAAAAGGCGTGCGCCTGCAGGAAGGGTATAAGCAAAGAACATTTAAAGTCAGTTACGATGTCGACGCGTCGTTTACCGGAGTGAAAGGATTGCGTACTCGTTTGCGCAAGGCAGGATTGCATACCAATATTGTTTATTCGCACGGTCAATACCTGGATCTGTTACCGCTGCGTGCCTCCAAGGGTTTTGCAGTGCGCTACTTTGCGGACAAATGGGGCATCTCGCTGGAAAAAATTCTGGTGGCCGGCGATTCCGGCAACGATCTGGATATGATGGTCGGACGCACTATGGGTGTAGTGGTCGGCAACCATGAAAAAGAACTGGAAAAATTACGGGATCTGGAGCGCGTGTACTTTGCACAAGGCGATCATGCAAACGGCATTCTGGAAGCCATCAACTATTTCGATTTTTATGCCCCGAATCCCGCGCACTAACGGCGTTACCGTCATCCTGTGATACAGTAATCCCATAATAGTTAGATATCAGTCGTTCAGGAGGAGAACCGCATGGACTACACAACGATCATTTCCGCGCAACAACTTGCCGAAATCGTGCATAACGACGACGTGCGCGTTTTTGATTGCCGGTTTGCACTAAAAGATCCGCAGGGCGGTTTAAAAAATTATCGGGCCGGGCATATTCCCGGCGCCCAGTTTGCCGATATGGACACGCAGCTATCTTCGCCGATGACCGAAACTTCCGGACGCCATCCATTACCGGCGGCGGATACGTTTCTGGCGCAACTGCGTGCCTGGGGTGTAAGTAATTCCACCCAGGTGATTGCCTACGACGATATTTCCGGTGCCTTTGCCGCGCGTCTTTGGTGGATGATGCGCTGGATGGGACATACTCGAGTGGCGGTGCTGGACGGCGGACTGCAAAAATGGACCGACAGCGGACAGCCGCTTAGCCAGGAAGAAGCCAGTTATCCCAGCGGTGATTTTTCCGGTCGCGCCAATACGGACTGGGTGCTCGATATCGACAGTGTAGCTGCCGAACTGGATGCAGGAAACATTACCCTGATCGACGCACGCGCGGCCGATCGCTTCACCGGCAAGGATCAGAAAACAGATCCGGTACCGGGGCATGTACCGGGTGCAAACAATTTACCGTTTGGCGGCAACCTGACCCAGCAAGGTATATTCCAGGCACCGCAAGTCATTCGCGAGCGCTTTGAACCATTGGTCGCAGCGAAGTCGATCGATCAAGTAGTGAATATGTGCGGCTCGGGCGTGACCGCCTGCCATAATCTGCTGGCGATGGAAATCGCCGGCTACCCGCCGACGCGAATATTTGTCGGTTCCTGGAGTCAGTGGATCCGCGACAGTTCGCGACCGGTGGCCACTGGCGACAGCTAATCGGTCTATTTGCCCGCAAGGCGTTGTCGTCAAATATTTGACGCCAATTAGTCTGAAATTTCCTCCGGCTAACTGAAAGTCCTTGAGAAATAGTTGCTGAATCAATACTTTGAGCTTCATGTCAGCTAGGCGAGCAAGCGCTCGTTAAAATCAGGGAGTCGATGTATTAGCACTTCGAAAGCTGCGGAACAGGAATCCTCCGCCACCTTAAACAGCATGTTCAATGGGCAAGTGCCGATGGTAAGTCCGGAAGCGCTGCCGATCCCTATGGCGATTATTTCCATCGACGACGGTGTCGTCGTGTATACCAATGCTGCGTTTAAAAAGATTTTACGCAATTGCCCGGTCGGGCAACCGATGCAGGGATTCTTACATACCGAAGCAAGTCGTAAGTCGGTGCTGCAAAAAATCGAAGAGCACGACCGGTTTTCGTTTGTTAACAAAAAGAAAGACAAACAACTTCGCTTTAACATTACCCGCGAAATCTATTCCGGCAGCCCGCATTTTTTTGTGTGTATCGAAAGAATGGGCAAAGAAGAAAACGCCGAAAAGAATTCCGCCACTTATGCCAGGTCGGACGATCTTGCCTGTATGGACCGTACCGCGTTTACGCGCCGGGTCAGCGATTTACTAAGTGACCAGCAAGACCAGAACAGCGAACAGTGTTTGTGCTGTGTCGATATCGATTTATTTCGTATCGTAAACGAGAAATACGGATACCAGGCCGGAGACTATGTGCTGAACGAGCTGGTCAAAATTCTGCAAAAGCAGGTTCCGGATGCGGCCATAGGTAAAATGGGTTCCAATGAATTTGGCGTACTGCTGGAAAATACTTCCATCGAAAAAGGGATGCAGATTTGCGAAAAAATTTGCCAGACCGTAAATGAATATCCATTTAGCTGGGACAAGGAAAAAATAAACGTAACAGTATCGATTGGTGTTATCGCGATTCGCAAAACACTGGACGATCTGGATTTTGTATTGGGAACGGTCGATATCGCATTGCGCACCGCGCAGGAAAACGGACGCAACTGTGTCCATAGTTCTTCCATGCAGGATACGATGATGAGCTATCACGCCGGCAATATGCATTATGCGCTGGTGATCGAGGACGCGTTGCAAAATAACAAGTTTCAGTTATATGCACAGCCGATTGTGGAATTATCGAATCCTTCCGAACATAAACACTATGAGATATTACTGCGCAGTTACGATCCCAAGCTGGGAGACTTCATGTCTTCGCAGGAATTGATCAGCGCGGCCGAATCGCTGGAAGTGACCACCAAAATCGACCAGTGGGTATGCGAAAATGTATTCAAGGCGCTGGGCGAAAAAGGCGCTCAGCAAGTACCGATGGTGTCGATCAATCTTTCTGGGCATTCGATCGTAAGTTCCTCGTTTGAAAAATACATTAAAGAACTTTTTGCCAAGTACAACGTACCCACAGATAAGGTTTGTTTTGAAATTACCGAAAGTGTCGCGGTGAAAAGTATTTCGCGTGCGCAAAAATTTATTGATAATTTACGTGAAATAGGCGTCAAGTTTTCTCTCGACGATTTCGGTGTCGGCTATTGCTCATTTAACTATCTGCAAAAACTGAATGTGGATAATGTAAAGATTGACGGCGCTTTTGTATCGAGCATGCTGGACAATGCCACCCAGTTTGCAATGGTGAAAGCAATTACCGACGTGGCGCGCGCCATGAATATTAAAACCACGGCCGAATTCGTGGAAAAACCGGAAATTATAAAAGCATTAACTGTTATCGGTGTCGACTATGGGCAGGGCTATATTTTCGGCAAGCCTTCGCCAATGAAAGATATTCTGTAAATTCATCTGTTCTGAAGCCGATTTTTCCGCTACCTCGAATGTGTTACATTCGGTGTATACGCGAAATAATCCTTTGCATGCATCCCTGACGGATTTCAGTTTTACGAGCGGATAGATGAAATACTGTAGTCATTGCGGTTCAAACGAAGTCGAACAGAAAGTTCCCGACGGGGATAATCGCCTGCGCTACTGCTGCCTTAAGTGCGAAACAATTTTTTATGAAAACCCGAAGATCGTGACGGGTTGTCTCGCGCAGTGGCAAGGCAAGATATTGCTTTGCAAGCGCGCCATTGAACCGCGGCTGGGGACCTGGACGCTGCCGGCCGGTTTTATGGAAAATCATGAAACCATTCAGGAAGCCGCCGCACGTGAAACCTTTGAGGCAGCGACGGCAAAAATTTCCAATCTGGACCTGTATACGATTTATAACCTGCCGCACATCAGTCAGGTGTATATGATCTTTCGCGGCGATATCGAGGACGGTGAAGCGAGCCCCGGTATTGAAAGCCAGGAAACAGCGTTTGTAGACGAAGCCGAAGTCCCCTGGGAAGAACTTGCCTTTCCGGTAATCCGGGAAACACTGGAATTATATTTTCAGGATAGAAAAAACGGAATCTTCACTTTGCATACCGGTGAAATAACCAGAAAACCGGATCGCAATATCAAAATTATTCGTTATTGATTACCCGCGTTTGCCGTGGATAGAAAATTATTGTTGTCGATTGTTGAGCTGGGAGGCTATCCGGATTTTCGCGATTTATACCGGCAGCATGGTTACGAAGTTATCGTCGAGTCCTCGATGCGCAAGGCTCTGGCAATTCTGAAAAAGAAAAAAGTACATGTAATCGTGGCCGAGTTTAATTATCAACATACGTTTCGCGACCGAATCAGCAGCCTGGAATCGCTGATTGCAGTTGTGCAAAGAGATCCTGATATTCGCTTTATTGTTTTATACGAAACCGAGTACGAAAATCATTTTGAAAAATTACGCGAGCAATACCAGTTCAGCGAGGAGATTGCGTTTCCGGTCAATGAAGTAAAAATGCGGGCGGCGCTGGAACAGGTCGCGCGCTGAAAACAGCTCAGGCGTCTACGTCGGGAATTAGTTTGCTTTCCAGTTTCTGAATCGCGTCTTTAATGTTGAGCTTGCGTTTCTTTAAACGCTTCAATTGTAATTGATCGACATAGTCCTCTTTGGCCAGGGCAACAATGGAGTCGTCCAGGTCGCGGTGCTCCATGCGCAATTCCATCAGACTGCGTACGATTTCTTCCTGAATTTCTTTTTCACTCATCGCGGTTCACCGAGTGCGAGGACGATGCAAGGGACTATTGATTTTCCTGCTCGCGTTTGGCGCCGCCCAGGCAGGGAGGCGATTTTGGCGCTTGCTGGTTTTTCTCGCTCCATTCGTCCGGAGTAAATGTATGCATTGCCAGAGCGTGGATGGAGCCGGCCAGTTCTGTCGCCAGTAATTTATTGATCATTCGATGCCGTGCGACCAGCATTTTGCCGTCGAATTCTGCGCTGACGACGGTGACCTTGAAGTGGGATTCCGAACCGGGCGGAACATTGTGCTGACTGCTTTCGTTCAGCACTTCCAAATGAACCGGCGCCAGGGATTCCTGGATCTTGGATTCGATGGTGGCTTGCATGCTCATTCGTCTAACTACCTCGTTACCCGCTTTCCGCCGTTGCGGTCAAGCCTAGAAATCTAAATGCGTTGTCCATAGTATAGACCGAAAGATCAGTAATACTATCCCCACGATGGCGGGCAATGTGTTCGGCTATATGAGGAAGATAAGCCGGTTCGTTGCGCATTTTTTTGGGACGCGGCTGAATGGTTCGCGGAAACAGATAGGGTGCGTCGGTTTCGATCAGCAAACGGTCTTGCGGTATCAGGGAAACCAGTTCCTGCAAATGAGTGCCGCGGCGTTCATCGCAGATCCAGCCGGTGATGCCGATATACAAATCCATTGCCAGATAATTTTCCATTGCTTCGCGGTCTCCGGTAAAACAGTGCACCACGGTAGGCCCCAGATCGTTTTTGTAGCCTGTTAATATTTTATAAAACTCTGCATGCGCATCGCGTTCGTGTAAAAACAGCGGCTTTTGCAGCTCGATCGCCAGCTCGATTTGCTGTTTAAATGCGTGTACTTGTTGCTCATGTGTGGAGTAATTGCGATTGTAATCGAGACCCGCCTCGCCGATGGCCTTTACCCGTTCCGATGCCGCAATCGATCGTAAAGACTCGCGCGTGTCCTCTTGCCAGCGATTGGCCAGGTGCGGGTGTACGCCTGCGGTTGCATACATTCCATTTTGGTATTGTTCCGCCAGTTGCAACGCAAATGCACTATCCTGTTGATCGGAACCGGTTACCAGAAAATGATCCACGCCCGCTTGCTGCGCGCGCTGAACCACTTGCTGTTCGTCTTTGCGAAAACTGGAGCTGGTTAAATTAAAACAGATATCAAACAACGGCATCCTGCGACACTCCCTTGCTCACGCATACGCTGCATAACTGGTGTTCGCTTGCGTTTAACTCGGCCTGGCAAACCAGGCAAAGGTCGCAATGTTCTGCACGAAGTTGCTTGTTCAGCGACACGCGATCGTCGAAAACGAAACAGTTGCCGTGCCAGTGTTTTCCATTGGTGCTACGCAAATATTCAATGATGCCGCCGTCCAGTTGATAAACCTGCTTAAATCCGAATTTCTCCAGATACGGTCCGGCTTTTTCGCAGCGTATGCCGCCGGTGCAAAACGTTACCAGTGGTTTATCCCTGGGCAGTTTATTTATCGCTTCCAGTTTGGCAGGCAGTTGTCTGAATCCGTCCATTTCCAGTTGTTGCGCGCCTGTAAATGTACCCAGGTGGAATTCGAAATTATTACGCATGTCCAGCAGCGTGAACTCTTTTCCGGAGTCGATCCATTGCTGTAACTCGGCAGCGGGAAGATACTGGTGATTGTACGATCTGGTTGCCAAAGGGTTTTCGCCCAGCGGTACCAATTCGCTTTTGGTTTTAAACACCAGCTTGTTAAAAGGCACGAATCTGGAATAAGTATGGTGAAAACGCATATTGCTGAAACGTGAATCTATTTCCAGTCCGGATATAAACGACTGTATATCCAGCAAATTGCCGGCCAGACTAATGTTGATTCCTTCGCCGGCGATAAATACCGAACCCTTGATCTTCAGGTTCGAGCAAATATTTTCCACCAGTTCCAGTGTCGCCGGAACATCGTCGATGGCAACAAAGCGGTAACCGGAAATATTTAAAACCACGGCTTGTAAGTCTAAATTAAACATGCGTAACAAAATTTATTTTGCGAGAATACTAAACCATTTTTTTAATTCCGGCATAGTACATAAGATGAAGAAAGGAAGCCCAAAAGCGATATACCTGAAAGACTATCGCGCACCCGAATATTATATCCGCGCAGCCGATCTGCGTTTTGAGCTGGCGGCGGAGAAAACACTGGTTCACGCTGAGTTGCAGATCGAAGCACAGGCTGAACGGGAAAACACCAGTTTGCAATTGCATGGTGAGCAATTAAAGCTGTTATCGCTGGCGTTAAACGGCGAGGCGCTGCCGGAAGATCGCTATCTGCTTAGCGAGGAATCCCTGCTGGTGTACGATGTGCCGGAAAAGTTCAGTCTTAGCACCAGCGTTGAAATCGATCCAGCCAACAATACTGCGCTGGAAGGCTTGTATTTGTCTTCAGGTAATTTTTGTACGCAGTGCGAGGCGGAAGGGTTCAGAAAGATTACCTACTATGTCGATCGACCGGATGTGATGGCGATTTTTACGGTGCGCATCGAAGCGGACCGCGAACGCTATCCGGTATTGCTGTCCAACGGCAACCGTATCGCAAGCGGTGAACTCGCAGACGGGCGTCACTATGCGCAGTGGCACGATCCGTTTCCCAAACCCAGTTATTTGTTCGCACTGGTCGCCGGTGACCTGGCCTGCCGCCGCGATGTGTATACCACCGCCAGCGGAAGAAAAGTGGATCTGGAAATTTACACCGAAGAGCATAACGCCGATAAATGCGACCACGCGCTGGCGTCGTTAATCAAAGCCATGCAATGGGACGAGCGCGTATTCGGCCTCGAGTACGATCTGGATACTTATATGATCGTCGCGGTCGACGATTTCAATATGGGCGCGATGGAAAACAAGGGACTGAATGTGTTTAATTCCAAATACGTACTGGCCAGCCCCGAAACCGCTACCGACGGCGACTACATGGGCATCGAAGGCGTAATTGCGCACGAGTACTTTCACAACTGGACCGGTAACCGCGTAACCTGCCGCGACTGGTTTCAACTCAGTCTGAAAGAAGGCTTGACGGTGTTCCGCGATCAGGAGTTTACCTCCGACGTCACCTCGCGCGCGGTGAAAAGAATTCAGGACGTGCGTTACCTGCGGACGTATCAGTTTGCCGAAGACGCCGGCCCGATGGCACACCCGGTACGACCTGCGTCCTATGTTGAAATTAATAACTTTTACACGCTGACTGTTTATGAAAAAGGTGCGGAAGTGGTACGCATGTACCAAACCCTGTTTGGTATGCAGGGATTCAAGCAAGGCTTGCAGCATTATCTTGAAAAATTCGACGGCCAGGCGGTGACCACGGACGATTTTGCCGGCGCCATGGCGGAAGCCAATCAATACGATCTGGGCAATTTTCTGCGTTGGTATTCGCAGTCCGGTACACCGACACTAAACATTCAAAGTGACTGGAGCCAGGCCGGGCAGGAATTCACTTTAACCGTCGAACAGCAGATTCCGGATCAGGAAAACGGTAAAGCGTTGCCGCTATTAAT
>JANQOT010000226.1 GCA_028285655.1 Gammaproteobacteria bacterium | reverse complement strand
TCGCGCATGGAATGCTCCACACATTACGCATCCCGGCATAACGGTTTTCCGGGATCAGTTCGTTTCGATAAGATTCTTCCACTATTAATGTTTCGAGATAAACAACGCCCCCCGGTGCTACGTGCCGGAAAAGCAGGTTGAGATGTTGGTGCGGATTGCGTCGATGGTAAAGTACGCCCATGGACAGCACGCAATCAAAATTTTTCAGTTGCCGAGGCAGTTGTTCAAATGCCAGTGGAAATAAATAAGCGTTGACTGTGGGCCTGATATTTTTAGTGATTGCCGTGAACTGTGCAAGAAACAACAGGCTTGGATCGACGCCAATAACCTGCTTGGCGCCCAAACCCAGCAACCGTAACAGGTAATATCCGTTTCCGCAGCCGACATCCAGTACGCATTTGTTACTCAGATTCGGCAGATGAGATTGAATTCGTTGCCATTTTAGTTCGCTGCGCCACTCTGTGTCGATTTCAATGCCAAATAAGTTAAACGGTCCCTTGCGCCAGGGGATCAAGGTCAACAGGGCGTTCTCCACAGCCTGTTGCTGAGACTTGTCCAGCTCATTGATTTCGCCGACTTGAACGACCGGCTGGTCGAAGAGGTGGTAACTGGTGGGTCTGTCCGGAATTTGTGTAACTGCATTCTTCCACTTTGCATAATCACCATGTGCAGGATGTTCGAACATGTCCCGCAGCGTATCGTAGAATCCGGACTGCCAGTTTTCGTGTGTCGAACTGGATAACGATGAAAAAAAATTTTCGTAATATTCAATTTTCATTTCACCGCGATCATGGAAATAAAATTCATGCATTGAAACCAGGGTATAACGCTGGAAAAACCGGTATCCAAAAATCGCTGGACATGTTCTGCTTGGGATTCGCGCAATAATACATTTTCCAGCGCTTTTCGTTTCTGGCTGATTTCAAGCCGGCTATACTGGTTCGAGGTTTTGAAGTTTTCATGCAGTTGTTGCATTAACTGTTCTGATTCGATATCCGGGTAAACTACTTTCTCGGTGAGCAGGCAGGCACCGTTTTTATTCAGGCCGTGATATATTTTTTCGATAACAAAGTGACGTTGTTCCAGCGGAATAAACTGCAACGTAAGATTCAGTATTACAAAAGAAGCGTTTTCAATCGGCACGTTTTGAATATTCTCTTGCAGAAATTGAATAGCGACGCCGGTATGTAGCTGTGCAATGTTGTGCTCACACTTTTTAATCATTGCAGAAGCATTGTCCACGGCAATTATTTTTATACTTGGATCGTCGGCCACGTTGCATATGGATGAAATTGCGGCGCCATGTGAACAGCCAAGGTCGTAACAATGGGTATTGCTTTGTAAAAAATATTTGGCAATGGGTCCAATATTGGCAATTAATGTGCGATATCCGGGAACCGACCGGTCGATCATGTCGTCAAAGACCTCGCTGACGTGTTCGTCAAACGTAAAATCTTCAATATTACGCAGTGACCGGCGATAGATTTCGTCTTTACTCATAGAGGTGGCGAGAGGGATTTGTTACGGGTAGTGCGATGAAAAGTTTTGAATCCAGGGCTGCCGTGATTTGATTTTGAAGTTGAACAAAACAATGATTAAAACATATTTCGTTAACAAAATGCTGTTCAGGCGCCCGGCGGTTTGGTCGGCGGTCCACCCATAATCAGGTCCAGAGTTTCGCGTAATGCGCGGCCCTTGTCATTTATAGACTCCTGTGCAGCGGCGCGATTTAAGCCGCCCAGAAAAGCGTGCGAGAGTTTCGGGCATTCATCGTCGACTTCGTACAATACCCGGTAAGCGACGCCTTCATACAGGCGCATAGTGATCGGAGCGCCGCCGGCATTCCAGATTCGTGAACCCATTTGAATAGTTTCTGCAACTTCCAGCAACATGGGATTGAACTTGGCGCAGGTTTCCTTGATTTCAGACTGGAATGCCTTGGGGTTTGCCAGCGCTTCGCTTAAGGCATTGTCCAATTCCTCTTTTGATAGTTGCGGCGAGGAGGATTTGTCTTCTGTCGGTAAGCATGCACTTAAAAAGACCGCCAACAGAATTAAAAATATGGCTTTATTCATATGCATGCTCGAGTGAATTCGAGTTTAGCATTTGAGCATAACCCATGCGCAAAGTCTATTCGAGGGTGGATGTTCAATTATGATATGCGGTATCTAATGCAAGCAATCCCGACTGCATTTAAGTGCGCAAAGATGCGATATAAAAATTTACAATGTTTAATATGAGTTTTTGACAAGCTGTCTTTTCAGGTTGCTGCTTATCGAAGGCGAATCATTCGGTGTTAATACTGCACAAGGTCGAGCATTAAACTTTTTAGCGCGACTAGTGTTCCAGAAATATTACTCGATCGCGGCCTTGTTGCTTGGCCTGGTACAGGGCTTTGTCGGCGCGCTGTAATAAATTTCGGCCAATGGTTTTGATGTCGTCGTGCTGGGCTTTTTCAAATGAAATAGTGGAGACGCCGACCGAAACCGTAATACTGGCTTGATCGCTGCCTTCCTTAAATGTGGTGTCTGCAATGATACTGCGAATCCGTTCGGCGATTTCGATCGCTTTTTCGCGGCCGCTTTGTCCCAGCAGAATTGCAAACTCTTCTCCGCCGTAACGGGCGACCACATCGATGGAGCGCAATTGCGCGCGCAATAACTCTGCAACGTTACGCAGCACCATATCGCCCACATCGTGGCCGTAGCTGTCGTTGATGACTTTGAAGTGATCGATATCGATAAACAAGCAGCTAAGGCTGGATTCCAGTCGTTTACTGCGGGAAATTTCCTCTTCCAGTCTTTGGTCGAAAAAGCGGCGATTGTTGATACCGGTTAACGCGTCAGTCAGGCCGGCCTGTTTTAACTTTTCATGCGCAATGGCAGTGTGCAGGCAGGTAGCCAGTACCGCTGCCAGATGTTGCAGAAAATCGGTGGCGCTGTCTTTTTTAAATCGATCGCTTTTGTAGCTGCCAAGGTTGAGGCTGCCCATCATATAACTGTTGCGCTGCAGCGGTAACAAAGCCACGCTGCGCGGATATTTGTGACTGGACAAAAACAATGGCTGGTGCTTGTCGCGGTTAAACGGGCCGAGAATCGGTTTGCGTATGGTTCCGAATATTTGACGCAAATGCGAAATATCCGGCAGCAGCATAAGCGCCTCGTGTCGATCGGGATCTTCGCCGGCATCTTTTAATAACTTATAAATCTGCCGTTCTTTGTCGTGCAGAATAATGGTTAGCGTATCCCAGCCAAATGTGGAGCGGCTTTGATGCGTTATTATCTGCATTAATTCGACCAGCGAGCTGCAGCTAAGTAAACGCAGTTCCAGATGCTGAAATTTTTTCAAAACCTGTTCGTTTTTGCGCGCGTCGTGGTATAGCGTTTCCAGCCGCATACGCAATGTATCCACTTCATTGGGCTGTTGCAGGTCTTTATTATGTTTGGGTTGAGCGCTCATAAAATTTTGCCACTAATGAAGAAGCTTCAATCCATCCATGGGGATAGGCGAGCCCATGGCATAACCTTGTGCAAAATCCACTCCGAGTTTGCGTAACTGTTCCACCACTTCTTCGCTCTCTGCGCATTCGGCGATTGTGCCGATTCCCATGACATGTCCCAATTGGTTAATGGCTTCCACCATCGCGTAATCGATGGTGTCGTCCGCCATGTCGGTGACAAAGCTGCCGTCGATTTTCAGAAAATCCACCGGTAGATTTTTCAGATAAGTAAACGAGGACAGGCCGCTGCCAAAATCATCCAGTGCAAAGCAGCAGCCAAATGCCTTGAGTTCGGTAATCAGATTGCTGGCCTGGGTTAAATTATTGATGGCTGCGGTTTCGGTGATCTCAAAACAGACTTTTTGCGGATCAATGCTGGAACTTTGTAATTCAGACTTGATGAAATCCAGCAACTTGTCGTCGTTTAGCGAATTGCCCGACAGGTTGATCGCGATATGTACGCCTGATTTTTCGCCAAATGTTTCATGGTAGCGGTGCAGGGCAGTATGAATTACCCAGCGGTCGACATTAGGCATAAGCCCATAGCGCTCCGCTGCCGGAATGAACGCGCCGGGTAAAATGATATTACCGTTGTTGTCGGTGAGTCGCAGCAGTAATTCGTAATGTTGCGTCGATCGATTGCCGACCGCCAAAGAAACAATCGGCTGGCAATAAAGTTTAAAACGATCTTCCTGCAACGCGCCGGTAATGCCGGCAGCACGTAAAATTTCCTCGTGCTTGCGCGTCAGCTCGTCGTCATCGGAGCGATACAAATGAATTTGATTGCGCCCGCGATCCTTGGCGGAGAAACATGCCAGTTCTGCTCGCGTCAGCATTTGTGCGGGCTCGGGCGAGTCTTTGGTGACTGCGACCATGCCGACACAAAGGCCCAGTTCAAACGACTGATCGTTCCAGCTAAAGCGGTGTCGTTGAAATTCCTCGACCAGTGTCTGCGCAGTGCGCTGAGCATTGTCCAGCGTGTGGTTTACCAGCAATAATGCAAACTCGTCGCCGCCCAGGCGACCGATAATATCGATACTGCGAATCTTGGACTGCAGCAGGCGCGCAACTTCTTTCAGAATATAATCACCGGCCGTATGCCCGGCCTGAGTGTTGATGATCTTGAACTGATTGACATCGATATAGCATAGAATGTGCTGAACATTGTGCAGCGCGGCGCTGGCAATCGATTTTTCCAGTTGATATTCAAATTCCTGGCGATTCAATAACCCGGTGAGCGCGTCATGGGATGCGCGGTGTTGAATTTCACTGGTTAGCCGGCGCGTCTCTGATAAATCTTTTATAACGATTACCGTACCCTGAATTTGATTTTCTTTAATCAGGCGCGGTGCAATGGTAATTTCGATCGTGTGTTCTTCATTTCGATTGTTTACCAGCAACAAATTTTGCGAGATTTGTACGGCACGGGAATCTTCGATGCATTCTTTGCCGGGTAATACAATGCGTTCCCTTTTAACTGAATCAATAAGGCGAATAATATCTTCTACACTGCGCCCGGCAGCTTCGTAAGTCGGCCACCCGGTAAGGCTCTCCGCCACCGGATTCATATGTACGACATGAAAGTTATTGTCGGTGATGATTACACCCTCTTTAAGTAACTCCAGGGTGACTTTATTACGCGCCTGTTCCTCCAGCAGGTCCGATTCGACCTGAATGATATTGCTTTGATCCTGAATAATTAACGCCATGCCGGAAGATTCGTTGCTGGGGTCGTTTAATGCCACCGAACAGCGTAGATACAGGTTACGCATATCGGCAGTTTCTACGGTAATTAAACCGGAAGAGCGTTCTTCATTATCGCGTGCTTCGTTAATTAAATTCTGAATCGCCAAATGTTGTGCGGCGGAATGTTCATCGCTGCCAAACGCAAGGCCAATGGGCGTGCCCACCGAATCTTTCTGGTTCAGACTGAGTAAATCGCAGGCAAATAAATTTAAATGCGTGATAGTTTGATTACTGTCCAGCAGAATAAAACCGATTTCCGCGCTATTGAGTAAATCGTCGATGACTTCGATTTCCTCGGGTTGCGATAAATAGGCGCGTTTGTTCAAAACCGGAATCGATTCTTCCGGTCGCGCATTGATATTAGTGTCGTTGGCCGATTCGGTCGGTGTATTAATCAACACGGAGGGCAGACTTTTGATGTCTGCAGTCGAACAGAGTTCTAATCCTTCGCCTAATGAAGGTGTTTGTTCGAAATCACGCCGCATGGTTTCGAAGTCGCTGGGCTTGCGTAACAAAAATATTTTTGTAGTTGGATTAATCGCTTTAATCCAGTTCGCGACTTTTAACGGATCGTCCAGGTGATGTCCCAATACGATAATGTCGGCGTCCAGCTTACCGGACTTTAAAACCTCGGATAATTGAGCTTCGCTGGTGTAATTGGAAAGTGCAACCGGCGGCGGAATCTGCCTGCACAGGTAGGACCACAAATCCTTGCCGATATTGATTAAAGAAACTTTCGCTGCCATAACAGGTTTGGTTAAGGTCTCTTTTGCAAAAAGTGGTTTGAGCGCATGGTCGGTTTCATTGCTGGTTCTCAAACAAGTCGGTTTGGGCGCGGTTGCGAATATATTCCCGAATCCACTGGCGGACCAGGCGCGAAGCATTGTCGTCTTCCAGCTTCACCATGCGCATAAATTCATCCCGTAATGAACGCGGGATACGAACCTGAAGCAGTGCTGGATCGGCAGAGGTCTTATTGGCCAAAATGTGTATATGTGGTCATGAACAGGTAATGACAGGAGTATGACAAGTTACTGGAATACTTGCAAATTTAATTTAGATTATAAAGCTAACTGTATGATTTTTTGAAGCATAAAAAAGGCCCACCAAAAGGTGGGCCTAATACGACCACTGTATTTAGAAGAGAGTAGGAAAACTAGGCCGCAAACTTCTAATGCGCGGCTTGCGTAGTGCTGAAAAATTCAGGGTGCTACGCTTTTCCTGACTATATAGACCGTGGTTGTGCCGGTTTCATTACTGGCCGATGCGGAAAGCTGATTACCGGCAGCCTTTGGGATTACGTAAATAATATATAAAAAACAGTAAGTTATATTATTATCTCATTGCGAACCCGGAATTTAAATTTTATATCGTTACCTAATGAGTGAACTATGTCTGAAAAAAGCGCGCACCCGATAGACCAATTATTGATGATTATGCAGGCATTGCGTGACCCGGATTCCGGCTGCCCATGGGATCAGAAACAGACCTTTGCCAGCATCGCACCCTATACCATCGAAGAGGCCTATGAAGTGGCGGACGCCATCGCGCGGCAGGATATCGATGAGCTGCGTGATGAACTGGGAGATCTGTTACTGCAGGTGGTATACCACGCCGAGATGGCTTGCGAGCAGGACCAATTTGATTTTGGCGATGTAGTGCAATCCATCTGTGCCAAAATGATTCGCCGGCATCCGCATGTGTTTGCGGCGGAAACCCACCAGTCCAACACAAGCCTGGAACAGGACTGGGAACGTATCAAGCAGCAGGAACGGTCCGCCAAAAATATTAACAATGACGATAATTCGATACTTGCCGGAGTTGCGGTCGGGATGCCGCCGTTATTACGAGCGCGCAAACTGCAAAAAAAAGCCGCACAGGTAAATTTCGACTGGCCGAATGCACATCCGGTGCTGGACAAAATTCAGGAAGAATTGAACGAGCTTAAAGTTGCAATGGATGCGAACCACGAGCAAGCGCGACTGGAAGAAGAAGTCGGCGATTTGCTTTTTTCGGTGGTAAATATTTGCCGTCATTTAAAAGTAGACGCGGAACAGGCGATCCAAAAAGCAAATATCAAATTCGAAGCGCGATTCAGGGAAATTGAAAGACTCGCAGCGGAACGCAGGCAATCGCTGGCCGAACTCGACGCAATTGAGCTGGATAAACTCTGGGAGCAGGCTAAATCAAGTATCCCGGTGCAAAATTAGTTGCCAATTGTCTGCTTGTTGTGGCGCTAGGCGAAACTTTCAATGAGTGTTGCTATCGCTATTGATAGAATTAACCGAAGCAAAAATTAAGGCAGAGATATGCAAAGCAATAGATCATATTGTACGGTGGGTTTGGCGGTGCCGTTGCTATGCTTGTTGTTTTGGTCGGTTGCAAGTGCTGAAATTTATAAATGGGTGGATGAAAACGGCAAAATTCATTATGACGACCGGCCACCGCAAACAAGTAATGCGCAGCGACTGGAAATTTCGATTGAAACGTATTCCTCGGTTGAAATGCAATCGTATGACGGTGAGTTAACTTCGGCCGGCGACAATGAATCTGCTAAACGAAAAAACGTGGTCATGTACAGCACCGAGTGGTGTGGTGTGTGCAAAAAAGCCAAGGCGTATTTTGACGCCAACGGCATACCATTTCGTGAATACGATGTTGAAAAAAGCCAGAAAGGCAAGCGCGCATTTAAGAAGTTAAAAGCAAAGGGTGTGCCGGTAATTCTGGTTGGCAAACAGCGCATGAATGGATTCAGTGCGGCATCGTTTGAAAAAATGTATTACAACTGAGCTACAGCGATCGGTCCGGAAGTTCCTTGATGTAAACATCCTGCTGCGGGTAGGGGATTTCGATGCCTTTTTCCGCAAACTGGTTCCACACTTCCAGTAAAACTTCGCTTTTAACGTTAGAACACCCGTTCATGGGGTCTTTGATCCAGATTCGAATTTCCAGATTAACCGAGCTGTCGTCAAATTGCGTTAACAGGCAATTGGGAGCGGGTTCTTTTAATACGCGTTTTATGTTGTTTGCCGATTCGATGCACACGGCCATTGCCTTGTTTACATCTGACTTGTAGTGCACTCCAACAGGAACTCTCAAGCGTACCAGTTCGTGACTGTACGACCAGTTTTCTACGCGGTTGATGATAAGTTCTTCGTTGGGAATCAGGTGTTCAATACCGTCGCGAGTGATTACCGACACATAGCGCGACCCCAGTTTGTCTACTTTGCCGTAAGTGCCTTTTACTTCGATGGTGTCGCCCGGTTTTATCGATTTGTCGATCAGCAGAATAACGCCGGCAATCAAGTTGGAAAAAATTCGTTGTAAACCAAACCCGATACCGACACCGATTGCGCCTCCGAATACCGCTAGCGCTGTCAAGTCGATGCCTACCGCACTTAGCCCGCCCAGAACTGCGGTGGTGATGACGAAAAATTTAAACAGCTTTATAAATAAAACTTTAAGCGACGGATCAATGCTGCGCGATGCATACAGCCGATTTTCAAAAATACGAATAATGATTAATGCAATCCATAGAAAGAAACCGATCGACAGTATTGAACTAATTACTACAAATGCGTTGATTTCAGTGCGACCCAGACTGAAGCTGGCGCTTTCCAGATAACGAATAGTCGGATCGAGAATCCCCAGAATACTCAGTGCCGTTATCGACCAAACAATTGTGGCGACGGTTTTGCTGGTAAAGGGGTTGTCAATAAAATGCGTGCCCAGTCGTATTAGTGCCCATGCAAGTATTAATTGAATAGCGGTGCGAATAATTGGATAGCTGTCTTGCAGTAAAGAAAATGCACCCGCCGCCAACGCCAGAAATGTCAGCCATAGCACCGGGAACAATAGTTTGCGTAATACCGGTGTAATCGCTGCGCGCAATTTGCTTCTGGAAGTGGCTGAGTCGAAAACGTTTTCTTCGGCCAAAAATTTTGCACAGATTTTTTTGTTCAGGTAGTAAGCGATTAATCCGGCGGCGGCAATGGCAATAAGTTGCACCAGATTGTCAAGCGCCAATACCTGTGTCTGCAACCAGGTTGAAAGCTGTTCCCATAATTTTTGCAGATCGAAATTGGTAAGTAATTTATTCATTTATTCGAACAGCATGGAAAAATCAATCGCTTTTAAATGCTTTGTCAATGCGCCGACTGAAATGTAATCAATGCCGCGTTGCGCGAAGTTTTGTATATTTTCCAGTGTGATGCCGCCGGATACTTCCAGTTTAATTTTGCCGTCTGCGTTTTTGACTGCTCGGCTGACGTCATCCAGATCGAAATTGTCCAGCAACGCGATATCCGCGCCACAACTAATAGCTTCATCCAGTTGGGCAATTGTTTCTACTTCTACTTCTACTTTTAGTTCTGGATGCTGCGATTGCGCTTTTGCAATCGCATTGCTGATTGAGCCGCAGGCGCTGATGTGATTTTCTTTAATCAGGTAGGCATCAAACAAACCCATGCGGTGATTTTTTCCGCCTCCGCAGGTGACCGCGTATTTTTGTGCTTGGCGCAGCCCGGGGATGGTTTTGCGCGTGTCCAGCAGTTGGGTGCTGGTGCCATCTAGCTTGCTGGCATATTGGTTTGCAATAGTTGCCGTGCCGGATAAAGACTGTAAAAAGTTTAATGCCGTGCGTTCTCCCGAGAGAATTTCCGGCGCATTGCCTGATATAACGCAAACAGTTTGGCCGTTTTCGATTTGATCCCCATCATTGCACGACCAGTGGGTTTTTATACTTGCATCGAGTTGCCGAAAAGTTTCGTCCACCCAGTGCCGGCCGCATAATATCGCTGCCTCGCGGGAAATAATGCTCGCATGTACGGGTTTGGATTCGCATAGTTGCGCGGTTACATCACCGTCTCCGATATCTTCTTTTAAGGCGATGCATACTGCTTCGCGGATATATGTGGATAGGCTGGTAGATACAGTATTCAATGATTACCTTGTTCTTTCGCGAAATACTCTTTGGTTATCTTGAATATCACCGGGCTTAATAATGCCAGTGCAATCAAGTTTGGAATCGCCATGAAGCCATTCATCACATCGGCCAGTAACCAAATGAAATTTACTTTTTGCGATGCACCGATAAATGCAGCAATAATCCATAATATCCGGTAGGGTAAAATTATTTTTTCACCAAATATAAATTCCGCGCATCGTTCACCGTAATAACTCCAGCCAAGAATGGTGGTAAACGCAAAAACGACCAGTCCGAAGGTAATGATGTATTCTCCAAACGGAATGGCGCTACCGTAAGCTGTTGTGGACAAGGTCGCTCCGGTTTCGCCGCTGGTCCATGCTCCAGTCATAATGATCACCAAAGCCGTCATGGTGCAAACAATAATTGTGTCGATAAAGGTTCCCAGCATACCGATCACCCCTTGTCGCACCGGGTTATCGGTTTGCGCTGCGGCATGTGCAATCGGTGCGCTGCCCAGTCCCGCTTCGTTGGAAAATATTCCTCGAGCCACACCAAACTGGATGGCCATTAATACCGTGGCGCCGGCGAATCCGCCCGCCGCCGCAGAACCGTTAAATGCGCTGTCGACAATTACCATTAATGCTGCCGGTACTTCGCCGAGATTAGCAAGAATTATAATTAAAGAACCGGCAATGTAGGCTATTGCCATAAACG
>JANQOT010000155.1 GCA_028285655.1 Gammaproteobacteria bacterium | reverse complement strand
ATAGGGCGCAATGAACCCTGCCATTGCGGTTCCGGAAAAAAATTCAAACATTGTCATGGCAAATTGTCATAACGGCAGTGCCTCAAGTCTTTAATTTCAAAGGAAGTCAGTAATGTCTGTCGGGTTGACTGTCCCTGATCATGTGCATGCAATTGACGGCGTTCGATTGTCCGTCGCCGCCGCAGGCGTTCGTTACCGGGGACGCGACGATGTAGCTCTGATAGAAATCGTCCCCGAAGCAACAGTGGGGGCAGTATTCACACAAAATAAATTTTGTGCGGCTCCGGTACTGGTGGCGCAGCAACATTTACAGCAATCTTCGCCAAAGTATTTAATAGTTAACGCGGGTAACGCCAACGCCGGAACCGGAACAAGCGGGATTGAAGCTGCGCTGCAAGTATGTCGATGCGTAGCGAAAGAGGCCGGCGCGTCGATAGAGCAGGTGCTGCCGTTTTCCACCGGTGTCATCGGCGAAGCGCTGGATACAGAAAAAATTTGTACCAATGTACCGGCATTAATTCAGGGCCTGTCCGCTGATAACTGGATCGCGGCTGCGCATGCAATCATGACGACGGACACAATTGCAAAAGCATGCAGCAGCCAATTTAATTTGGCGGGCAAAAAAGTCAGTCTAACCGGCATTGTCAAAGGGTCGGGTATGATTCGCCCTAATATGGCGACCATGCTGGCGTTTGTCGCCACCGATTTGGAACTGGATTCCGAAGCGATACAGGAAATCCTGGCTGCTGCAACAGAGCAGTCTTTTAATTCAATCACAGTCGACGGAGATACTTCCACCAATGATGCTTGCGTGCTGATGGCGACTGGCGCCTCGGGAGTTAAATACTCGGATTTAGCGGCCGCAGAACAGCAACAGTATGTAAACGAATTAACCGGGCTGATGCAACAACTTGCGCAGGCAATCGTGCGCGACGGAGAAGGGGTTTCAAAATTTGTCAGTATACGAGTACGGGATACTGCGACGCCGGCGCAAGCCAAGTCCGTGGCGTTTTCTGTGGCGAATTCTCCGTTGGTAAAAACTGCTTTGGCTGCCAGTGACCCCAACTGGGGTAGAATCATGGCGGCAGTCGGGTATGCACAAGACGATGCGCTGGACATGACGAACGTCAGTCTATCGATTAACGATGTGCTGATATGGCATCAGGGAGCTCTGGCGCCCGATTACAGCGAAAGCGCGGGCAAGGCTGCGATGGCGCCGGAAGAAATCTGTATCGAAATCTCGCTCGGCCTGGGGACGGTGGAGAAAACGGTGTGGACAACGGATTTAACCCATGAATATGTTCGCATCAATGCGGAATACCGTACCTGATCAACTATAGTTCGAGGGCTTGATCAGAAATTAAAATAATTTGTGTACTGATCCACCGTGAAAAATTCGCTTCAGCGCATTGCAATAGGAGTTATGAAAAATAATGCCGGGCAATATCTGGTGGCGAAGCGCGGCGCGGGTGTTCACCTGGAGAATTACTGGGAGTTTCCCGGTGGTAAAGTCAAACAGAACGAGTCGTTTAAAATTGCGTTACGCCGCGAGTTGCGAGAAGAAGTCGGCATTCAGCCTGGCCGAATACAAAAGTTTTTTGAATTTAAGTATAAGTACGACGACCGCAGCCTTCACTTTCAGGTGTTTAGGGTTTTCACTTATACCTCTACTATACACAGTTGCGAAGGACAGCAACTTCAGTGGGTAGAGAAACATCAACTCGAGACCATTGAGATGCCGCCTGCAAATCGTGCAATTGTGGCCGCTTTGCGTTTGCCGAACAGTTATATGATTGCAGATTATGCAGCGATCGGTGAAAAAGATTTTTTATCTATTGTGCAGTCAAATTTGCAAGCCGGGGTTACAATAATCCAATTGCGTGCGCATGAATTGCTTGAAACCGAGTATATTACCTTGGCGCAAAAAGTTTACACGCTGTGTGAACAGCATAATGCGAAGATGATTTGCAATTGTGAATTGAGTTGGCTCGGTAAATTTGCTGCGCACGGCGTTCACCTTACCAGCTCAAGATTAGTCGAAGCTTGTAAATACGAAACCGGCGATCAGTATTTTTCTGCATCGTGCCATACTCCGGAAGAGGTGAAGCTGGCAAACCGGCTACAGGTTCAGTGTATCTTAGTTGGGCCGGTACACAACACTCCCAGCCATCCAGCCGCGAACAGTATCGAATGGGAAGGATTCAGTCGATTGTGCAATCTTGCCAATATGCCGGTGTATGCATTGGGCGGTGTTGCTAAATCGGAAAATTTACTGGCAATTGCGCATGGTGCACAGGGAGTTGCGGGGATCAGCGCTTTTATTCGCGATTAGAATGTGCAGCAGGCAATTTTAAATTCAATGTCATGGTCGACTTGTTTGGGGTACTCATTCGGACTTTGCTGACTCAAAAAGCGAATCGAGAATCGGTGTTTGCCGGCGCTGATTTCCGGAAAGCACTCATTGCTTTTATTGACCAAAACGCGAATCAATTGATTGGGTTGATTTGGGTCCAATGTGCGTTGATAGAATCCGCGTGCCGCCACGCATTCTTCAACTTCGGCACTATCCCGAATCAAATCCAGGCAACGAATGACGGCGTCGTGGACTACTGCAAAAGGGTTTAGCCAGGCGGCAAGAATTTCTTTACGCTGTGATGAAGTTTGCGTCAGCCAATAGTGATACGCGGGCAAATCAAAGTCGCAGGTACCGCCCGGAATAACCGCTCGTTGTTTTATGCTGTTGACGAAATCATTATCTTTTAGATGACCGAGTAGATGTCCCTGCAATTGGTCAAGCTGGACAATAAGGCCGTCATGACTTGTAACCAGTTTATCAAGTTTGTCTTTATCGACATTGGGCACATTGTATAGCTGTTGTAAATTGGCTAATTGTCGTTTTATTTCTTTCATCAGCTCGCGCTTTAGATCGCCGCGCGAGGCCAGTCCGATTAATTCCAGCAAAGTAGTCAACGCAAAGTGACTGTCCCAGGCGTTGTCTTTACCCATATAGTGCTTGCATCGCGCATACAACTGCTCAACGCGCATAAATGTGCGTATGCGTTCGTTTAGCGGTTGTTCAAAGGTAATGACAGATTTTGCCGGCATTTTGTAGTCTATTGTGGTCTGGCGCCTGATTATGAAATGGCTAGCGGGTTAATGCCAAGTATTTTTGATGTAAACGATGAATTTGCCGGTCTAAATCGTCGAAATCACCGTTATTGGTAATAATATCGTTCGCATGCCGCAGGCGTTCGTCAGCGCTGATCTGGGCGTCGATAATTTTTTGAACATGATCCGGGTCGCAGTTATCACGCTCGGCAACACGATTTAGTTGGTTTTGTTGGTGAGCGTCGACCACCAGTATACGATCGACTATCGATTGCATATTGGATTCAATTAATAAAGGTATGACAATCAAACAATAGGGACCGGAAAGCGAATGGGTGTTCTCGATAATTGCGTGGCGAACTTTGGGATGTATTATTTTTTCCAGGATATCACGCTTGGAGGAGTCGGAAAAAATAACCTCACGCAAAAACTTTCGATTAATTTCCTTGTTGTCGGATAAGCTCTCGCCGCCAAAAGTCGAGACGATTTCATTATATGCTTCGTTGCCTATTTGCATTAACTGACGCGTTATTTTATCTGCGTCGATCACGGATACATCGTAAAGTGTTTTAAACTTTTCGCTGACTACCGTTTTACCGACGCCAATTCCTCCGGTTAAGCCTATTCGTAGCATCAGTGATTGTTAAAATATTCCCAGAAAAGATTTGACTTGTGGTCCTAATAATAGACAGATGATTCCGCCGAGTGCAAGGTAAGGTCCGAACGGTGTGGGTTTATCGCGCGGCAGCAGTTTGGTCACGATCAGGAATATGCCGATAATACTACCGACCACGGAAGAAATTAAAATAACCGGTAAAATATACTGCCAGCCCAGCCACGCGCCCAGTAGCGCCAGTAATTTAAAATCGCCGTAGCCCATACCTTCTTTGCCGGTAATCAGTTTAAAAATATGAAAAACCAGCCACAATGACAGATAACCGATAATTGCACCCAAGACACTGTCTTGCAGGGAACAAAACAATTCAAAGTAGTTTGCGAAAATGCCCAACCATAAAAACGGGAGCGTAATGTTGTCCGGCAGCAGCGTGGTGTTAAAGTCGATAACCGCTAAGGCTATCAAGCTCCAGGTCAGTAAAATTGCACCTAATGCCTGCCATCCGAATCCGTATTTATATGCGACTAGACCGGTTAATATTGCAGTGAATAATTCTACCAGCGGATACTGTACTGAAATCGATGCTTGGCAGTGTTTGCATTTTCCTTTCTGCAATAAATAGCTAACGACAGGAATATTTTCGGCTACACCAATCATGGTGCCGCATGCAGGGCATGTGGATCGTGGAACAAACAGGTTAAACCGTTGCGGGAGCCTGTCTTCTTCGGCTTCGTGTTCAAGCAGTTCGCAGCACTCTTGTTTCCAGCCGCGTTCCAGCATGATGGGCAGTCGATAGATAACGACATTTAAAAAACTGCCTATAAATAAACCGAA
>JANQOT010000153.1 GCA_028285655.1 Gammaproteobacteria bacterium | reverse complement strand
TGGTACCTCCGTTTGCCGAGGCAGTGAAGGCGATGAATAAAGGCGATGTGTCAGTGGCACCGGTGCAGACTCAATTCGGCTGGCATGTTATTAAAATGGAAGACACCAGAGAACAACCGAAACCAAGTTTCGAAAGCGTAAAAGAACAATTGCAACAATCACTACTTAGAGAAGCAATTAACAGCTATATCAAGGAGATACGGGAAGCATCCGAGATCATCATTAATTAGCCGGTGGTGCGCCTGATTTTTATACAGAAATTAGTTGCACTTGATCAATTTTTGCACAAGAATACGGCTCTGCTGTTGCGATGCCTGGCATCGGCAGCCGGCACTCTATTTATGATAACACTCGTTTCAACGAGGAGGAGAAATTATGAGCAGTGCAATGTCTGAAATGCCGCAGGACTCCGTGCTTCGCCGACATTGGCAAGCCGCACGTGATATGGAATCAGGATCAAGCCGATCTTCGCATACCGCCGAATCCAAAGGTGGTTTTTTTGGGTGGCTAAAATCGTTATTTAGTTAATATACTCACACACGGATGTGTGATTAGTTTAACTTCAGACTGTTTTTACGTAACGTAAAAACTGGTATAGCAATTTTCCCTCTTCACATCGAAATGTTTGCGGCCTGGCTTGCAACTCATTGCTTTGCAAAGTTACACCATCAAACTCGGGCGTCAACGCATTAATTTCCCCATAGGCAATCGATACTACTTCCTGTTCTTTTTCAAAATACATGCGCTGATTGGTGAGCCAAAGGGTCCCGGCGCCCAATGCTTTATGCTCCACCGAACGTTTAGTCTTGCGGGGCAAAACACTCTCCGCAATTTGTAACGCAATCGACCAGCGTTGTTTTGGTTTTTTCGGTTGCAATTGGTCCAGCTGCACATCGGAAAAACGCCACCATAAAGTTTCGTTCGCTTTTAATTCAAGCGGGAATTGAATAACGTTGCAATTACAATCGGGCAATTTCCTGTTACGCAATAATGCCTGTGCCGGTAAGTTTTTTTGTTCGACAATAAAATTTGGATCAAGAAATAACTTGCTGTCAATATTCAAATTATCCAGAAACGTCACCCATGCCCCGCTTTTCGCAACTGAATAGTTTTCACGTGCAAAAGTTTGCTTGGCATAGGTCTCTAAAGCACGTACCAGCGCACGTTGTTGCGCTTCCTCGACAAACTCAAGCTGCTGCACAATGGTTTGCGATTGCCTTACCAGTTCGGCAACCGGCATGGCTTCCAATTGTGTCGTCAACAGTTGAACAATGGGATCGGTACTGGACTTAAATTGCCGGTAGCAACTTTTATGCAGGGAATAAAAAGGGCCTGCTGACTTTCCACAAAGTACGCAGGCCCCCAAAAACTAGCACCGTATAACTAGAGGTTACTAAGCAAGCTTATTCTTCAAGCTCATCGTATAAATCGGAATCCCCGGCCGGTGGCGCACCGTCGTGAATCAGGAACTCGCGTCTATCCAGATATGCATCGCGAATAAATGCATACTTGTCGGTAGATATCTCTTCTACCGTTTCTTCCAGCGACAACAACTCCGCACGCACACTTACAGTATCAAGTGCCACGATGGCGATGCGTTCGCCGGTTTTTAACTCCACGTAGGTAAGTGGATTCAATAAAATCCGATCAACAATAACAGAAGGGCTGTCGCGTAATGTAGAAGGACCAAAAAACGGCAACATCAGGTACGGTCCTGATCCCGCTCCCCACTTACCCAAAGTTTGTCCAAAATCCTCGTCATGTTTGCGCAATCCCATCGGACTGGCTACATCGAATAAACCCAGTATACCAATCGTGCTGTTTACGACTATTCGACCGACGTCGGAAAATGCGTTACCAATCTTGCCCTGCAGCAGGTTATTTACAGCAACGCTGACATCGTCAAGATTGGAGAAAAAATTGCGTACCCCCTGCTCGACAAAGTCAGGGGTAATTGCCTGGTAACCTTTGGCTGCGGGTTTGACAATTGCCCGGTCCAGGCCATCATTAAAACTGTACATTGAACGGTTAAATCCTTGCCACGGATCGCGTTCGTTGTCGACATACTGGGTACTTGCGCAGCCGCCGAACAACAACATCAGCGACAATATTATTAATATGCGCAAGTTTATTTCTCCTCGCTTACTCACTTGACTCCTCCACTAACGCCCGTATTTTTTATACCTGTTTTTTGGACTGTGCCCGTAACCTTAAGCGTAACGCATTTAGCCTGATAAATCCTTCGGCGTCTTTCTGGTTATATGCCCCCCGATCGTCCTCGAATGTGGCAATTTTCTCACTAAACAGACTGTTATGCGCAGATTTGCGGCCCACCACCGTTATATTACCCTTGTATAGCTTTAAACGCACCTCCCCATTGACACATTTTTGCGTTTCGTCGACCAGGGTTTGCAAGGATTCACGCTCCGGGCTCCACCAATAACCATTGTAGATAAGAGCAGCATAGCGCGGCATTAAATCGTCTTTTAAGTGGGCAACCTCGCGATCCAGCGTTAACGACTCCAGAGCACGATGCGCCTTGAGCAATACCGTTCCGCCGGGGGTCTCGTAGCAGCCACGCGACTTCATGCCCACGTAGCGATTTTCGACAATATCCAGACGACCGACTCCATGCCGCCCGGCGCATTTGTTCAATTCGGCCAGCATGGTCGCAGGTGTCATTTTCTCACCATTCAGTGTGGCAGCGTCACCCTGCTCGAATCCCAGTTCTAGATACTCCGGTTCATCTGGTGCCTGTTCGGGCGCGATCGTCCAGCGCCACATTTCTTCCTCCGGTTCTGTCCAGGGATCTTCCAGCGGTCCGCCTTCATAGGAAATATGCAACAAATTTGCATCCATG
>JANQOT010000147.1 GCA_028285655.1 Gammaproteobacteria bacterium | reverse complement strand
TGGACCTAGGTCCATACATCCCAACACGACTTATAAAGTAGTATTATTTATTAATTATTGTTTATTGAAAACTAATAAACTACGAGAAACTGCTTTTTTAATAAAGGGGAAAAATTATGCAACTAAAAAGTTTTGATGAAGTGAGAACACTCGACTTGACCGAAAACAAAAATTGGTACGCCTGGATAGATTTAATGCCTCCGCCACCTAATAATTTAAGCCTGGTTGGCGAAATAATGGTTGCAAATCCCGGAGTAAAAGCCATTTTAACGCCAAGAGTTCCACAAGGGATTAATCCAACGATATTAATGTTGGAGTTAATTCTAGTCCAACGAACTGGATTTTGGCCACAAATGATGACCTGGGTTGAAGCCAGATACGATAAAGTTGTCGCGGACAACCCTTATAAATTTATTATCGTATATTCAAATGAAACCGCCATAGTGGAAGTGCCGGTAGACGAAATTCACTAAACGACTCAGCAAAAATGTAACGACAAAAAGAGGCCGGTACTCGTTTTGCTTAAAGAATAAATAGATTCAGAGTGGAATTTACATGGATTGAGGAACCATAAATTCCACGCTGACCCAATTTATTCCAACCTTGGTCCATACACCAGCCTTCTGTTTATATATTACTATGCAATTGTAATTGTTAATCAAAATGCGACGGCTGTTCGATTTAAACAACGAGCAATCAGGAGGACAAACATGTTGGTTAAAACATTACATGACCATCCCGACCTATCCGAAATCGACAGAATTTCCAAAGCCATTGCGGAGTCAAACGATCAATGCGGCTACTATTGCCCGGATGTCACCAACGGCGGCGTATGTAACCGCCAATGCGTTTTAACGTCGGGGCATTTCGGTTTACATAAATGTTCGGAAGGACATACGTGGTTGTAGAGAACATTGTAAAAAGGATAATGACCCCTTTTCCTTGTTAAATTGTTTATATTAATTGTTAATATGTTTAAAAAAGTTGTTGAGATGCATAATTAACTATTAGGCGATTGTTTTTGAATTTAGTAGCAGAAAAATCCGGCAAGCAAGAATGAAAATTAAGTCTTTAGAGAAGAAGCACAAAGTTTCGAGCGTACTTGAACATGATGCAATCAGAGCAATTGCTTCTGAATTAGATCAAGGACGAACCGTATTCTTTCCAGTATCCACCGATGAACGTGAAGAGTTACGCGAAGTTCTTTTCACGCATATCCAGAATACAAGTAACACTGAAATAACACAAATAAACAATGTGGTTGTTAACACAGTGAAAATTGATCCAACATTGAAAGAGGAATTAAATAAGGATGAGATAGTACTCGGTGGCGTCTCTGTTTCTCGTGATATTGTAAAAGGCGCAGTCGTGGGTGGTGGAGTCGCCGGATTGATACTAAGTTTGACAGACTCAGCTAAGAGTATTGGTCCGGTAATTGGTTTGGCCGCTTCATGCATTGCATTGGGTTCAGTTTTGTTTCCTGATGTTGCGGAGAGAATTAGAGACTCAGAATGGATAATTGGAAAAGATGGTGTAACAATTAAGCCCCCATAGAAGATTATGGGTGCTGTAAAAAGAGTGCTGAATTATGTTTAATACGTAAGAAACGCCACCAATGCTTCATAAGTATTTTAAAGATATAAGCTGCGAACTCGAAAGAAAGTCTCAGACAATCAGAGAGCATTTTGCTACTCACAGACCATCTGCCGGTGAGAATCGAGAAGGAATGGTTAAATCATTTTTAAGAGAATATCTTCCAGGTAAATACGCTATCAGTTCAGGGTTAATTCTTTCTAAGGAGGGGGAGTTTTCAAATCAAGCTGATATTGTCATTACAGACAGAATGTCAAATGCTCCATTGTTTGGTTATGTAAATAAAAAAATATGGTTGGCGGAATCTATTTATTCTTTTATTGAGGTTAAAACACAGTTAACGCCATCTACTCTAGATGACTCGATTAAAAAATGTAAACGCTTCAAAGAGCTCCCAAGAAATTTTGCTGCAGATTTCGGCCAACAGAAAATTAAGGAATCGTTATTTGTACTTTGGGCATTTGAAGGGCCGAGCCCAGAGAAAATTAAAGAAAATGTTGCTAATAAACTTTTAAATATTCCACAGGATAAACAACCAGATTTTATAGTTGTTCCTGGATCTACTATTGTTAGCGCTGGACATTACTACGAAATAAGTAAATTAGGACAAAAAAATAGTACATTTAGATCAAAAAAACTTGCTGAAAATAATGGAAAATTAGAATTACTTCTCGGCGCTGGATTTGAAGTAAATGACTTAGGTGGAAATACCCTCCTTGCATGGTTAGTTTGGTACACCTCATGGCTACATGCTGCCGGTACGCGAAGAGCTATGCTAGACAATTATGTGCCAGATGATTTTATTTGGGGACGCACAGTAAAATAATCAAACAGAACCGATGAGCAGAACCAATGGGATCATACTCGTTTGATTTCTCTAAAGATAAAAGGATACTGACCCCTTATTACTTTCAGGAGTAACCACATATGGCCACGCTGACAAAAATAGCCTTTGAAAGAAACGATACCTTATACGAGCTCGCCGTAGATTTCGAAGATGAAAAAATAATTGAAGACTTGATTGTGTTCAATCTAGAGGCACAAGTCACAACTAGCGACAAAGCACAGCACAAAGAAACTCTCTCAATAGAGATTAATTGGGATAAATATAAAGTAACCATTGCGTCAGGTAACGAGATATTAAAGGTTTTCGAATTTAGCGAGCTTGATGTCCGCGTCAGTTCAGAAGACGGCAGCGAATTCATACCTGGCATGGAAGAAGGCGAACTAAAAGACGGTGTGTACGATACTGTTAGTGAGGGAATTGACGAAGGAATTTCTAGAATTATTGACGCAATGCCGGTACCCGATCCGATTTTTGGATGTTTGATAAAGGCAGGAATCAGCAGTGTAGTAGGCCAGGCTATTGCTTGCAATGAAGTTAGAGGGAACTATATTCAAGAAAGTAACCGCTTTTGGCAGATAGTCAAATGCTTGCGGGAACATCTAGGAGGAGTTGCTTCGCGGACTCTCTGGCGCACAGCACGCTGCATGATTCGAATGGGGTTTTAACAAAAGAAATATAATTTCAGTTAATCAATAGAGTCAGACTCGATTGATTTGTAATTGAAGATATTAAAGGATACTGCCCTCCAATTACTTTAAGGCATGCATCCTCCCTGATGCATTCTCTCATTCGTACATCCATGTACTCACACCCCTAT
>JANQOT010000142.1 GCA_028285655.1 Gammaproteobacteria bacterium | reverse complement strand
GGGGTTTTGATCCCCGCATTCGCAGGTTCGAATCCTGCCGGCCCAGCCAATTAACCGTAGCGAGTTAGATTCGTGACCAAAGCTCAAAATATGTTAGATGACAGCCGTTTAATGGTGTTTTCCGGGAATGCCCACCCGCAACTGGCGAAGGATGTGGTGCAAAAGCTCAATATTCCCCTGGGCAAGGCCATGATCAGTCATTTCAGCGACGGCGAGGTTCAGGTAGAGATTCAGGAAAACGTACGCGGCCGCGATGTATTCGTCATTCAGCCGACCTGTATGCCGACCAACGATAATATTATGGAATTGCTGATAATCGTGGACGCGCTCAAACGGGCTTCGGCCGAACGGAT
The DNA here is from genome assembly GCA_028285655.1 of Gammaproteobacteria bacterium. GTDB lineage: Bacteria > Pseudomonadota > Gammaproteobacteria > UBA4575 > UBA4575 > JANQOT01. Next base: position 1,455 of record JANQOT010000142.1, on the reverse strand, counting down.
CACGACTGTCATTCCTTACTTCGGCTATTCGCGGCAGGATCGGCGAGTCCGCTCCATGCGCGTGCCGATTTCGGCCAAAGTCATTGCCAATATGATCGCCAGTGTCGGCGCCGACCGAGTACTGACCATCGATTTACACGCCGACCAGATCCAGGGCTTTTTCGATGTGCCGGTGGATAATGTGTACGCTTCGCCGGTGTTGCTGGGCGATATTTACCGGCAAAAACATCCGGATTTAATCGTGGTATCCCCCGATGTCGGCGGCGTGGTCCGAGCGCGTGCCTTGGCCAAGCGACTGGACGACTCAGATCTGGCCATTATCGATAAACGACGTCCGCAGGCCAATGAGGCCCAGGTGATGCACATTATCGGTGAAGTAAAAGACAAAAGCTGCGTCATTATCGATGACCTGGTGGATACCGCCGGGACTTTGTGCAAAGCGGCGCAGGCGTTAAAAGAACACGGCGCCAAAAAAGTGATCGCCTACGCCACCCACCCGGTATTGTCGGGTAAGGCCGTGCAAAATATCGAAGAATCGGTATTGGATGAACTGGTGGTTACCGATACCATTCCGTTGCGCGAAGATGCGCTGGCATGCAGCCGGATTCGACAATTGAAGGTATCCGGACTGCTGGCCGAAACCATACGTCGTATCAGCGTGGAAGAATCGGTAAGTACGCTGTTTATGGATTAGTAACAGAATTCGTTTTTTACCCTCGCATGCGAATTGGTCGCAAATTTGTATGCGAGTATTTTAACCAGTCATAGGAGACATCAAATGAGCATAGACTTTGCTGTAGATGCGGAGATGCGTGACGATTTGGGGAAAGGTGCGAGCCGCCGCCTACGTCGTTCCGGCCGGGTACCCGCCATAATTTACGGGGCCGGCGAACCGCCGCAAAACATTTCGCTGGACCATAATAAAATGGTGCACAATTTTGAGAACGAAGGATTTTTCTCGCACATTATTACGGTTAATCTGGACGGGAAAAAACAAAAAGCGATTTTGCGCGATTTGCAAAGACACCCTGCCAAACCTGTGATCTTGCACGTGGATTTTCAACGCGTCAGCGATGATCAGGCGATTAATGTTCACGTACCATTACACTTTATTGGTGAAGATATCTGTCCGGGCGTTAAACAGGAAGGTGGTTCTATTAGCCACAACGTTATCGAGGTGGAAATCAGTTGTTTGCCCAAAGACATTCCGGAATTTATCGAAGTCGATGTGTCGCAGCTTAGCATCGGTGACTCGGTGCATTTGTCGGATCTGAAAGTGGGCGAAGGTATTACCATTACCGCGCTTACCCACGGTGAAGGACACGACCAGCAAGTGCTGAACGTGCATACCACCAAGATTGCCGTGGAAGAAGAACCGGTAGCTGAAGAAGCGGCAGAAAGTGAAGAAGCGGCTTCCGATGAAAAAAGCGACGACGATTCCAAGGAAGAGTCCTA
>JANQOT010000128.1 GCA_028285655.1 Gammaproteobacteria bacterium | reverse complement strand
GTTCCGTTGGCGCTGGATACCGCAGTTCGCGACGGACGCATCAAAAAAGGGGAATCGATAATCCTGGAAGCATTTGGCGGCGGATTTACCTGGGGTTCTGCCTTGTTATATTTCTAAAAGCCTTTGCACGAATGCTGCAAGAGCTGATTACTGCGTTAAAAATCTTCTTAAAATGCACTTTTGCTAGTAGCAAATTACTCTTTTGCAAAGATTTTTACCTTGTACTAATGCCATTCGCTATTCGTGCAAAGGCTTTTTTACTGTGTAAATGTGGCTAAAAAGTTTTCTACCAAGTGCCGCGACTGCGATCGGCTGGCCACTTTTCTAAGCGAACAAAAAAAGAAATATCCAGCGTATTTCTGTAAACCGGTTCCTGCATTCGGCGACCGCGATGCCGCCTTGACCATTGTCGGTCTGGCACCGGGTTTACACGGTGCCAACGCCAGCGGGCGGCCGTTTACCGGCGATTACGCCGGAATTCTTTTATATGAAACATTATATAAATTCGGTTTTTCCACTCAGCCGGAATCCACCAGTGCGGATGATAATCTGCAACTGAATAATGCGCGTATCACCAACGCGGTAAAATGTGTACCGCCGCAGAACAAGCCAACCCCGGCGGAAATTCGAACCTGCAATCAATACCTGCAAACCGAATTGCAGCAAGTGAAACCAGACCAGGTGGTGCTGGCCCTGGGCCGTATCGCGCACGAAGCAGTGTTGCGCGGGCTAAATTTACGTTTAAAAGATTATTCTTTCGGTCACGGCGCAGTCCACGCTATTCCGGAGCAGTTTACGCTGGTCGATTCCTACCATTGCAGCCGTTATAACACCCAGACGCGGCGGTTGACGGTAGAACAATTTGAAGCCGTTTTCGCTAAAATAAAGCAGCTACTCGACGAGTAAAGCAAACACTCATTGCGCATGTCTGCAACTTCTCAACAATTCGACGCACAGGCGTTTTTAAAGACACTGACCCAGCAGCCCGGTGTGTACCGCATGCTGGGCGGCGATAAATTGTTATACGTCGGTAAAGCGAAAAATCTCAAGAAGCGGGTGTCGACGTATTTTAATCGCGGTCAGGCCAGTCCGCGGATTCAATCCATGATGAAACTGGTTTCCGGGGTGGAAGTCACGGTAACCAACACCGAGGCGGAAGCGCTGTTGCTGGAAAACAATATTATTAAGGAACACCGCCCTAAATATAATATTTTACTGCGTGACGATAAAAGTTACCCCTATATTCATTTATCTTCTCACCATAAATATCCCGGCCTGAAGTTTTACCGCGGATCGACCAAGCGCAAGGGTGAATTCTTTGGCCCCTATGCCAGTGTCGGTGCCGTACGGGAAACGCTTAATCTTTTACAAAAGACGTTTAAAATTCGGCAGTGCGATGAAAGTTTCTTTAAAAACCGTTCGCGGCCCTGCTTGCAGTATCAGATCGAACGGTGCACCGCACCCTGTGTGAATTTAATCAGTGCGGAACAGTACCAGGCCGACGTCGATTATGCGCGCCAGTTTCTGCAAGGCAAAAGCAGCGAAGTGATTAATCATCTAGTCGCGGAAATGGAGAAATCTTCCAGCGAACTGGACTATGAACAAGCCGCAAAAACGCGCGACATGATCGAGGCGTTGCGCCAGGTATCGCAACAGCAATATGTCAGCGAACTGTCGGGAGACTGCGATATTATTACGTGCAAGGTCAAGGATGCGCTGGCTTGCGTACAGGTATTTCGCGTGCGCAACAAAATGAATCTGGGGAACAGATGTTATTTTCCAAAAATTCCGCACGATTACGAACCGGCGGAATTACTGACGGCGTTTATCGGTCAGTACTATCTGCAACGGCGACCGCCCGAGGAGATTATCACGTCCATTGAACCGACGGATAAATCGTTGCTGGAAGAAATGCTGGGTAAGCAGCGCGGCAAAAAAGTAAAAGTGACGTCTTCGGTACGCGGCAAGCGTGCGCGCTGGCTGGAGTTCGCCACCAAAAACGTAATTACCGCGTTTGAAACCCGACTCGCCAGCCAATCCGGAATGGAGCAACGCTACCAGGCACTGGAAGAGTTGTTTGACCTGAGCGACCCGATTCAGCGCATGGAATGTTTTGACGTCAGCCATACACGCGGAGAACTGACGGTGGCATCCTGCGTTGTGTTTACCCGCGAAGGCCCGTGCAAGTCCGAGTATCGAAAGTTTAATATCGAAAATATCACGCCGGGCGACGATTACGCGGCCATGTTGCAAGCCTTAACTCGTCGCTACACACGCCTGAAGAAAGGCGAGGGCAAGTTGCCCGATATTTTGTTTATCGACGGCGGCAAAGGTCAGCTCACACAAGCGGGGAACGTCATGGAAGAGCTGCAAATCGACAATGTACTAGTCGTGGGCGTGGCCAAAGGTGCGGATCGCCGTGCCGGGCTGGAACAATTGTTTACCTTGCACAGTAAAACGCCGATACTACCGGCGCATGATTCGTTGGCGTTGCATTTAATTCAGCAAATTCGCGACGAAGCGCATCGATTTGCCATCACCAGCCACCGCAAGCGTCGTAGTAAATCGCGTAACACATCGCCGCTGGAAGGAATTTCCGGATTAGGCCCCAAACGACGGCAAACATTGTTAAAATATTTTGGTGGACTACGAGGAATCAGCAGGGCAAGCGAGCAGGAACTGGCCAAAGTGCCGGGCATCAGCAAGCAACTTGCGCACACCATCCATGATGTTTTGCACGGAAACTAGCGAATAACATGTCGTATACCTTACCCAATATTATCACTTTGTTGCGTATCGCATTGATACCGCTATTATTCGTTGTATATTTTTCATCCTTCAAGTATGCGATGCCGACGGCGGCTATTTTGTTTATCCTGGCGGGGATTACCGATTGGCTGGATGGCTACCTGGCACGCAAGCTGAACCAGACTTCCGCTTTTGGTGCGTTTCTCGATCCGGTCGCGGACAAACTCATTGTCGCGTTTGCACTGGTAATGATTGTCTATCGGCATCCCGATATGTACATTTTGATTTCCTCCCTGGTTATTATTGGCCGGGAAATCACCGTTTCTGCATTGCGCGAATGGATGGCGGAACTGGGGAACCGCGGCGCTGTGGCGGTATCTTATCTAGGTAAGGTGAAAACTACTGTACAAATTATCGCGATTGTATTTTTATTGTGGTTTCATCCGATCGGGCCGATTCCAACATTTGAAATCGGCAAGTGGTTACTGGTGGTAGCGGCAATACTTACCGTTATCTCGATGATCGATTACCTGCGGGCAGCGTTTCGTTCGCAGTAGAGGTACGTGAATACACGAATATGACGATACTGGACTTTGAAAAGCACAAAAATTCCCGCGACCATGAGCTGAGTCAGGCACGCAGTGAAAACCGCTTTGCTTTTAATACCGACTTGCCCAGCCTGATCACCACCAATCCGGGCGAATTCGTAGTGTACGAACGCGGGATTCGAATAGGATTATATGCCAGTCAGGCACAGGCCAAAGAAAACATGAAAGGGCCGGGGTATTCATTATTTGAAATTCCGCCGAATTAGACAGCTTTATTTCAATAATGCGTGAATTTGGCTAAACCATCGACAAAATTCCGTTCATCCGCGCCGATTCGCTCACAGAAATACAACTAGAAACAAACACTTCGTTGACAGTTTTCAGATATTCACTAGAATACGAAAGACCTACCAAATGCGGGAATAGCTCAGTTGGTAGAGCGCAACCTTGCCAAGGTTGAGGTCGCGAGTTCGAATCTCGTTTCCCGCTCCAACTTTCCAATCTTTATTATGTGTCGAAGGAACCTTCGATCACCTTCAATCAACCACTTAGTCACGGTTGCTACACTTCATCGACGTTCATTTTCGCCTGTCAGAACCGTAATTGCAACCAGCTCTACCACGTGCAACCAAAGTTGGTAGTTTCGAAACTTGCCTAAAACTTAGAAATCACATTAGCAAAATAATCTAGGAAAATTTTACTATTCTTTAGAATTTCAGTTTCCAAATCGACTGGAAACCCAGGATCTGGTCTTTATTTTTAGCCTATATTTATAGTGTTTTTAGGGTGGTTTCCGGTTTCCACCCATTAAAGAGAGAAAACTGGAAACTTTTATTAAGTTAGTTGTTATGCGAGAGGGTACGAGTTCCCCTCGAGCTGTACTAGTATGCGCTTCGAAATTACAGCTTCAATTTACCAAGCTCTGAATCATCCATATTTTCCAGTGCTCTTTTATCTTTCGCTTTGCGAACACTATTCAACCAATCACCTTTATTTAGGTAACCTTCGATCTCACATTGCCGAATTTTTTTGTTCGCCCAGGCCTATTGATGGCCAAAATGGGCGCCTAATTCAGCCTGGGTAACGAATTTACCTGTTTTTACTGCATCGGCTACATTCGTTAGAGTCTCGTCCTTATCCGATTCAATGTGCCATCCTTTTTTGGGATGCAATGAAAAAATACGACGTTGCAATGTTTCATCACCTAAATAACGATTCTTTTTAAACTCACTATAAAAACAAGCACCAGCCCCTTTTGGTTTTTTATGATCTTGAACTTTTGAAAGATGGATACGTTGGTCAAAAATCGCTGCCATCTTACTACTGCCTCGATAGCCTTCTTCAGAATCTTTGGTTGCCCCTTTTCGATCATGATGAGCAAGGATTCCCGTACGTTCTTGTTTCAATTTAGTAAGAAATTTAAAAATCTCATTATAAGAACTTGCCGCATTCTCATCGGGCAAGTCAGCTAAGGTGGATAAGTTATCGAGTATAACTAATTGCGGATCCAGTACTCGAATATCATGTAATAGTTCTTCTTGGCCTTCTGGGGTGTTTAAGTTAGGGAATTCTGTATCCATGTCTTGGTCTTGTCTTGCGATGACCATTAGATTATTGGTGGATCGCCTCTTTTGTAATTTATTTAAATTCGACATCCGTAATAAATCTCTAAGTCGACCTTGCAAATCATCGGGTTGCATTTCACCATCGATAATTAGCACTTTCGCAGGCTTTTGGCATTCCCAGTCGGCGAATCCCTTACCCGATGCGATGCCCAACGCCAGACTCCAACAAAACCAACTTTTCCCTATCCCGGTAGGAGCATGCACAAGAACCAACATGCGTCGGCGTAACCATGGCTCTAATAGCCAATCACGATTAGGATATCGATATCGATAAAGTTCGATTGCAGTTCGAGTGCGTAGATGGAGTTCATTTTGAACTTTCAGATTTGAACTTCGAGAATGTCGCCGTCTTGGCATGAGGCTATCCACTAATCGTTTGGCGAGTTATCTGCGGATTTTTCTATTTAATGAGTAATAATCAGACAAATTGAGAGTTTAATGGGCTAAACAAAACAATTTTCATCATAAATAATCTATTTATGGCGATTTAATTAATGATTAGTAATGAGGGAGTCAAGCGGTTTATCTCATCCTTAAAATAGAAAGAATTCAATATATAGTAGCTGGGGGGTTATTCGGGAATAGTGCTACCAAACAGAATATTTAATAAGTTATTTTTATGATATAGCATGATTTAGGAGGAAATAATTGAGGGACTAGCTGTTCAGCAAGGACAATTAAAGCAAGCATTGTTCAAATTAAATAGATTCAATGACTTAAATAACGATACCAAAATGTAAAAATAGGGTAGAGGAATGCTGGATAATATATCCAGTTTTGTACTACCAAATTTACGAGATATTAAAGAATAATATTTCTAAAATAGACCCCCCCGGGGGCAAAAATGCCTAGTATCAGTTTTTTTATTAGTACCATTTCAAAATTATTTTTTTTAAATTTTTTAAAATTTTTTACTAAAACTGCGCATTTTGGAGGCTGTAAGTCTTGATGCGCTAAAAAGCATATCCTCAACCATTGCCTTTCTAGATCAATGGGTTAAACAGTAGTGATTTCAGGATGCGTTGATAGACACGAATTTAATAAAGCATTCTTATGATTGGAAGATCAGGGGTAGCGAGGGCAAATTGTTCTATTTACCATCTGCAGATGGGGCCCTATGCGATAAAATTTGCAGTAGTTTTTGAAATTTGGTTGACTGCTTTCGGTCGATTAGCGAAAAAAATCACAGTAACAAATAAGTACTCAGAATTCATTAAAGGTTTAAAAATGTCGAAAAATCTAGAAATGAACAAGAGGAACGCAATTGCCTTCTACAAAACAGCGTATGAGGGTGAACCGCGTAAAGCAGTTGAGCAATATGTGGGTAATGGGTACATACAACACAATCCTGGGGTAAAAGACGGGAAAGAGGGATTCATTGAGTATTTCGAGAAAATGGCAAAAGAATATCCAGATAAAGACATAGAGTTTGTACGGTCGATTGCTGAAGGAAGTTTAGTCGCTCTGCACACCCATCAAACTTGGCCTGGAAATGATGAATATATCACTATGGATTTTTTTCGATTCGATGAGAATGGAAAAATTGTTGAACATTGGGATTCTGTTCAACAAATTCCTGATGAATCGGAGAATGATAATTCTATGTACTAATATGAATGACCGCTTTTGGCCGAAAGCAGTCATTAGGCAATCTATAAGTTACGGCGAAAGTCTCTCAATCAAACTTGCTGGATAAACTTGTCGATTAAATCTGAAATTTCTTCCGGAGCATCTTCATGGCAATAATGTCCAACATTGTCTAGTTGAAAAAATTCTCCATCTGGAAATGCCTTAGTATAAAGCGGCATGAAAAATTCAGGCTGTAGAGTACGGTCAGCCATCCCCCATATTGCCAATGAAGGCTTACATGAAATCGTCTTCATAACTACATCATCAGGAATTTCAAACTGATGCGCACCTTCTGCAAAGCCCTTCGCCCAACCAATTGCACCTAAGCAACTTGCTGGAGTTTTGAATGGAGCGCGATAGGCGCTCAACCAGCTATCAGTGATTATTTCATTACGCTCAAAACCGTTTAGCTTTAATGTGCTTAGAATGTTGTAGTCGAGCTGTCCGAGTATCTGCTCTAACGTGCCACTTTCATAAGCTGAAGCTATCCAACGAAACCATGGTGCAGTTGATCCATTTTTTTGGAGCATATCAATTAAATTGGATTGACCTAGTGGTGTAGGGCCATTAGTGCTGATGATACGTTTAATGCGTTCGGGATGGCGTATTGCTAATCCCATACCTACAGGTCCACCGAAGTCGTGCATTACAAGTGTGACTTCTTTAAGGTCCTGTTCAAGAACAAATTGCTCAAGATTGTCGATGTGGTCCTGAAGGTAATAATTTTTATTTTGAGGAGTTTCGCTTTTTCCAAAACCTATATGGTCTGGTACAACAATTCTATATTTCCGAGATAGAGTTTTAATTAGATGTCTAAATAAGTAACCCCATGTGGGTTCGCCATGAAGTGCCAGAATAACCTCACCATCTCCTTCATCAACATAGTGCATCCGAAAACCAGGTGCGTCTGTATAACGAGCAGTAAATGGCCATGTACCATTAAATGTCTCATCAGGTGCTACATCATGGTTGTAAATCGCCATTAAACTTACTCTTACTGATAGTTAAAGTATATTTATACAAAATATTGATAGTGTCCGCTATGGGTCGTTAGCAGACATTCAAGATCATTGTAATTCAGTATATTTAAAAATGCTTATATAGTATGCTGTTCAATGACCGCTTTCGACCCAAAGCAGACATTCATATATAACCTTGAATAATGATTAATTACCTTAGTCTGCGTACCTAAATGCGGTAATTTAGTAAAAATGTTAGACTTCAAAAAAACTATAAGAAAGGAGTTGCCCTATCTTACAACGACACAGAATTCGATTTCCCCAACCTGAAGCTCATCAACTGTCACAAGACGAAGCCTATTTTTTCTTTCAGAATGGCACTGGCCAACGTAAAATAAGATTTCACGATTATGATGAAATTTACAAGATTCCTGGTTTATATGAACAAGTATTTTATGATCGATTGCAATGCGTTTCCCCAGCAAAAGTAACTTCTATTTTACAATCCGCAATCAAACAATCCTCCGAAAATTTTTCTGAGTTACGCGTTCTCGATCTGGGTGCCGGAAACGGCATGATGGGAGAGGAACTGAAAAAATTTGGCGTTTCAAGACTTATCGGTGTGGATATTATTCCCGAA
>JANQOT010000124.1 GCA_028285655.1 Gammaproteobacteria bacterium | reverse complement strand
GAATAGCCCAGTTAAACGCAAACTCTGCAAATCGGGTACAACCGAATCGAGTAATTATTCCCGATGCCTCCGCGACCGCCTTGGGGTCTTCGTCGATAGGAATATAGTGCTCGACCCCCACATACAAGCCTTCCAGATTTTCGCGAATCAGTACCAGGTCGACATTATTAAAGCGGCCTCCCATTAAAAAGCTGCGCGCTGGACGCACATTGGCAAATAATTCAAATTCCTCGCGCAGGCGCACATTGATCGATCGAAATCCCGTTCCGACGGGAGTCGTCAACGGCCCCTTAAGCGCCAGCTTTGTTTTACGTACACTTTTTAGCGTTTGCTCGGGAAGAGGATCGCCAAATTTGTCCTGGGCCGCCATACCGGCAAGTTGCCTGTCCCACTCAAACGGTGCATCCAATGCTTCCAAAACCTTTAATGCGGCTTTGATTATTTCCGGCCCGATACCGTCACCGGGTATAAGGGTGGCGGGTATTTTTTCCATGCAGCTAACCTCTTGTCACGTGTTAAATCAATTGCTGTGCTATATGTAACTTCACTGACATTATCGCTTTATTCAAATGTTACGCAACTTGCAAAAGACATATGGCAGCAATCCTTGCTTTATTTGAATCAAACACGGTGTACGTAAGCGATTTTCTTTTACTACCGGCACCAAACAAAGGCAAATGATGAAATTTTAGTCTAAATATTAAATATTATTTACACCGCAACCATCGTTTTCGAGGATTGAACCGCAAACGAATACAGTAAAAAACGGGCTTAACTTTCGTGCTTGCTTACAAACGAACGAATAAATCGACGAATCTCGCGCGCGGCACTGGTATCGATTTCTTCACATAGCGCAACGAACTCGTCCCGCTCTTTTTGGTTAATGCGAATGACCAGTTGACTGTCTTTTTGTTTGGGTTTCTTCTTATTTTTTTTGGTCGTCATTATTATTGTTAAATACCCAAAAAAGGCGGGATTTCGATATACATTGTATATACATATTAGTATGGAAGACTTCGCCGAGTCAACCAGTCATTGGCATAAGATAAAGCGATATAACTCACTTTCTGGTATATACCGCCGGTAATAACTTGCCGGATTTAACGGCTACGGCAATCCGGCTCTTCCATGCATTATGAATATTTTTATATTAGACAGAAACATCAAAAAATGCGCACAGTATCATTGTGATCAGCACGTATCCAAAATGATTCTGGAAAGCACGCAATTATTATGCACCTGTCTCAATAAAAAAGGCTTAAACACTCCGTATAAATCCACCCACCTTAATCACCCCTGTGTCCTTTGGCTGGAACAAAGTTATGCAAATTTTGAATGGCTGAGAGAATTGGCTTTGCAGCTCAATCGCGAATTCGCCTATCGCTACGACCGAAAAAAAGACCACGCATCTGTTAGTGTAATTAAGCAAATTGAACCCCATACCTACGAAAATCTGGGTTTATCCGAATTTGCGCAGGCAATGCCCGATCGATACCAGGTTAAAAATAACGCCGTACGTGCATACCGTTCATTCTACCGAGGTGAAAAAGCTCGATTTGCCAGCTGGAAAAAGAGAAATATTCCCTACTGGATGAACAAATCGCAATAGAAATCAGCACTGGCAATAGTTGTCAGGCGGTATAATAGCTGTCAGGCGTAATTGTCTCCTAACAGATTGCTACAGGAGGTTACATGAATACAGTTGCTCAATTACTTGAAAGCAAAGGGCATACAGTTCATTCCATCGATGCCGACGATTCTGTTCTAAATGCAATTAAACAAATGTCGACGCTGGGCATCGGCGCACTCGTCGTTATGGAAAATGGCGTAATGGTCGGAATCATTTCCGAACGGGACTATGCACGCAAAGTTATTCTGGACGGAAAGTCTTCGCGCGAAACACAGGTCAGGGAAATTATGACCGGTAACACAGTGTGCGCACGACTTAACCAAACTGTCGAGGAATGCATGGCCGTCATAACTGAAAAACGCGTGCGGCATCTGCCCGTGCTGGACAACAATAAAGTAGTTGGAATGATTTCGATCGGCGACCTGGTTAAATCGATAATTGCCGAACAGCAATTCATTATTGAACAACTAGAACACTACATCTCGGGATAAAAAAAGGCGCATTTGAAATACGCCTTATCTGGGAAAACCAGAAATTCGAGTATCTGAAATATTTAGGAAAAATCCTAAACACGCGCTCAGAATAATATCCCAGCACTACAGTAGTGTGAAACATGCTTGAAAAAACCATGACAGGAACTGCAGTGGCATTTACTTAAATGCGCTATCACATTGAAATCACTAAACGCTAGAAAGGCGTACTAATTCGGCACGCCTTTCCTGCATCGAAAGCCCACATGCCCTGGACTAAAATATCGAAGATCGATATTAACTTGCTAAAAAGCAAAACCAGTCTAGGCAATAAACATGAATTTCTTGTGTGCCGAAATTGAAATTTATATTAATCAGCACTCTACTGCTATCAGGTCGTATTCATTTGCTTCCTGAATTTTCACTCTGATCATGTCACCGACTTTTAATTTCCTTTCGCTATAAACCTCTACTACACCGTCGATTTCCGGTGCATCTGCATAACTTCTGCCAAGTGCAATGTCCTGGCTAACGTCGTCAATCAGTACATCCAGCGTTTCTCCGACACGTTCTTCCAACTTGTCTTCGCTAATTTCCTGTTGCAGTTGCATAAAACGATGCCATCGCTCCTCTTTTACATGCTCGGGCAACTGTGCATCCAGCGCATTTGCTTGTGCGCCGGCAACGGCGGAATACTGAAAACACCCGACTCGATCCAGGCGTGCCGTACGTAAAAAAGTTAACAGTTGTTCGAAATCATCGTCGGTCTCACCGGGAAAACCGACAATAAAAGTACTGCGAATTACTATGTTCGGGCAGGTCCTGCGCCAGCTTTCAATTTGTTCCAGCGTACGGTCACTGGACGCGGGCCGTTTCATTCTTTTTAATACGCGATAGCTTGCATGTTGAAGCGGAACATCGATATACGGAAGTATTTTGCCGTCCGCCATTAACGGAATCACGTCATTCACATGCGGATAAGGATACACATAGTGCAAACGCACCCATACACCGAGTTCGCCCAACGCTCTGCACAAATCGAGCAGTGAATTGTTATAGACACCACCGCGCCAATATTGCGATTCATTTTTGATATCAATTCCGTATGCGCTGGTATCCTGCGAAATAATCAAAAGTTCTTTTACGCCGGACTCGACCAAGCGTTCGGCTTCCGCCATTACGTCCGCCAGTTCGCGACTCTTTAACTTGCCGCGCATGGACGGAATAATGCAAAAACTGCATTTATGATTGCATCCCTCGGAAATTTTTATATAGGCGTAATGATCGGGCGTTAACTTAATACCTTGCGGCGGCACCAGATCGATAAAAGGATTATGCCTTACCGGCGCAATGTTACGCACCGCTTGCAACACGGTATCTGTATCCTGCGGACCCGATACGCTTAACACCTTGTCGGGAATTGCGTTAATGTCATTCTCATTAACCCCCATGCAACCGGTTACGATCACTTTTCCATTACGCGACAAAGCCTCGCTGATAGTTTGCAGGGACTCCTGTTTGGCACTGTCGATAAAACCGCAAGTGTTTACTACTACCGCGTCAGCACCTTCATAATCACTTGCGATTTGGTACCCCTCGCTACGCAACTGGGTAACGATACGTTCGGAGTCCACCAGCGCCTTGGGGCAACCCAGGCTTACCAGGCCAATTTTCGGCGAACAGTTTTCTTCAGTCGTCATGATGTTATGGCTATCAATTAAGGGTAGTGCTCTAAACCACGCAGCTATAGTAGGCTAGGCGGTCCAAAAAAATCTTGATTACGCATTATATATGGGCCAAATACTTATCTCTGCGGCACATAAATCCTCGGGCAAAACCACAGTATCCACCGGTATTTGTGCGGCGTTGCATGCAGGCAATAAAATCGTGCAGCCGTTTAAGAAAGGACCTGATTATATAGACCCGATGTGGTTAAGCACAGCAGCGCAGCGTAATTGTTATAACCTGGATTTCTGGACTCAGAGCAATGAGGAAATTCAGCAGTTATTTTCACAGCATAGCGCCGATGCCGATCTTGCTCTTATCGAGGCGAACAAAGGCTTGCACGACGGTCTTGACCTGCACGGCGGAAACAGCAATGCCGCTTTGGCAAAACTGCTGAATACACCGGTTGTAATGGTGCTTGATTGCCGCGGCACTATTCGAGGGGTCGCACCGTTGTTGCTCGGATATCAACAGTTTGACCGTAACGTAGATATTAAAGGCGTAATTCTGAATTTTGTCGGCGGTAGCCGGCATGAAAATAAACTACGTAGCGTGATTGAACATTACACCGATGTAAAAGTAGTCGGAGCGATTCAACGCCATCCTGACCTGGTACTGGAAGAACGTTATCTTGGTTTAATGCCCAGCAATGAAGACCGGCAAGCGCTGAGTAAAATTGAATCGATAGCGAAACTCATTGCGGAACAAGTCGATTTAAATGCTTTACTGGAATTCGGTGTTGCCGATTCGATGCCAGAATCGAAGCGTTCTTCACCTGTCGATCAATATAATGTGACCGTTGCATATGCCAAAGACGAGGCATTTGGTTTCTATTATACGGACGACCTGGAAACATTTACCGCTCTTGGTGCAACGCTGGTTCCATTTAATACACTTAACGACTCGCAACTGCCGGCGGCCGACGCTTTGTTTATCGGCGGCGGTTTTCCGGAAAAAAGACTGCAGCAACTGGAACGCAACAGCGCCTTGCGCGAGAATATTTTTAATGCATTGAACCGCGGATTGCCGGCGTATGCCGAATGTGGCGGGCTAATGTATCTCAGCAAAGCAATACATTACCAAAATGAATCCGCCGCCATGGTTGGTTTCATCAACGCCGATTGCAAAATGACTGCGAAACCGCAGGGACGAGGGTATATACAGTTTACGGAAAACGAATATTGCATGTGGCCAAACACTTCCGGCCAATCTATAAACGCGCATGAGTTTCACTACTCTTATCTGGAAGGGCTTGAATCAACGAACCAGTTTACTTACGACGTAACTCGCGGACACGGCATGTATCAACAACAAGACGGGTTACGCATAAAAAATATGCTGGCCTGCTACGCGCATCAACGTCATACACGACAGAACCCATGGATTGAAAGGTTTCTGAAATTCGTTGAAAAATGTAAATCCGGCACAGCGAAACAAGAATAAGCACGTTATACTAGCTTTTCCCTTTAACTGGATCACAGCCAAAAATGGACGAAATATCTATCACTGAAACCGCAGCCAATCAAATTAAAAAGTCCGCACTGGAAACACAGACTGAAGATATGCCGCTTCGAATCGCCGCCACGCAACAGGCCGACGGTTCCATTCACTATGGCATGGGATTTGACGATGTGGGCAACAAGCAGAACGATGACCACACTTACTCGTCGCATGGCGTCGATATTGTGGTGGCCGCCTCCAGCCACGACTTGTTAAAAGGAACTGTAATCGACTATGTCGAACTTGAACCGAAACAATTCCATTTTGTTTTTCTGAATCCGAATGACCCCAATTACCAGCCCAGTGAAGCTTCTTCTGAAGAGTAAACTAGCGGCTTGCCAGTTCGAACATGAAAGCTAGCGCAAACTCTTTAAACACAGCCATCAAGGACGCGCTTACCCAATATAAAGCCGTTAATGTAACGTTAATCAGCTTTTTTATCGGCGCCGGATTAATTCTGTTTGCCCTTTTCAATCCTTCTGCTTCCCGCGTGTTTACGCTTGCGGGCCTGATTTTAATTGCGGTGTCTTTTTATTTAATGTGGCTGACGTTTGTGGTGCCCGCACGTCAGCTAAAACACTGGACGCAAATGATTCGAGCAGGAGATCTCGGCGCACAATTCAAACACGAACCTATCGGTGAATACGTAAATATCTACCAGGAGATGCAATTCATCGGTGAAATGCTGCAATCCTTATCGCGCGACGCAGAAAAACAAGTTCAGAAACATACCGCGCATATCGCACAAAAAACCCGTTCGCTGTCGATTTTGTACGAAGTAGCCAGCAGTATAAATATGTCGCGTAGTGTCGACGCCTTGTTAAGCCAGTTTCTGCATACGCTTACGGAGCTTATCGACGCGCAGGCGGCAACCGCCTATCTGATCAAGAACGACACCGAAATAGAACTACTGACCCACATTAACAATAGTGAAGAGATTATTTCGGCGCATGCAAATCTTTGTTTGCAAAACAGTCATAGCGCCAGTAAACGCAAAGAGTTTGCTGTTTTAAATCTTAAACTGGTCGAATGCGAACCGGAGCTTAAAAAGAAATATTTCGAAAATCAGGATGTATACATTCTGGTGGTGCCGTTGCAGTATCAGAAAAGTCTGCTGGGGGCGTATAATTTTTATTTACGCAAGGAAGCGCTAAACGATTTCGACGATTACGATGAATTGTTTACCAGTATCGGAAGACATCTGGGCGCGGCGATCGAAAAAGCTCACCTTGACGAAGAAACCACCGCACTGTCGATTATGCGCGAACGTACGCATATCGCGAACGAATTGCACGACTCGCTTGCTCAGACACTTACCAGTATCCGTTTTCAAGTACGCGTACTGGATGAAACCCTGCACCAGGGCGACGACGCTCAGGTCTGGGCGGAAATGGAAAAAATCGAAGCTTCGATTAACGAAGCGCATACTGAAATACGCGAGCTGATTGCACATTTCAGAACCCCAACGGTGCTGGTCAGTTTAATTGCATCGGTGGAACTCGCGATCGATCGATTTCGCCAGGTGAACGATGAAATCCAGGTGTTTTTCCAGAACGAATGGCCCGAAACCAGCCTGCCCGCCGATACTGAATTTCATATCCTGCGGATCGTACAGGAATCGCTCACCAATATACGCAAGCACAGCGATGCAGAGAATGTGCGCATTATGATGAGCGGCGACGATCAGGGCCGGTATAAAGTATTAATCGAAGACGACGGCGTCGGCTTTGCCGAACCCCAGACCAGCATCCACAGCGGCGAACACATCGGTCTGTCCATTATGCAGGATCGCGCCAGACGTTTCGGCGGTACCCTGCAAGTCGAAAGTGAACCGGGCGAAGGAACGCGAATTGTTTTAGAATTCTCGCTCAGTAGTCTACCCGATCAATCAACCGACCAATTACACGATGAGCTCGAACTTGCGCGTACTCATAATCGATGACCACACTCTGTTCAGAGACGGGCTGCAGGGCCTGCTGGAACGTCACAATATCGATGTCGTTGCTTCACTGGGCGATGGCCACGAAGGCATTCGCAAGGCGCAGGAACTGAAACCCGATATTGTCCTGCTGGATATGCGTATGCCCGGCATTTCTGGTCTGGAGGTGCTCAAGCAGTTACAGCAAAGCAAATTTGAGTCGCCGATTGCGATGCTGACTACCAGCAACGACGAACGCGATCTGGTGGAGGCGCTGCGTAACGGTGCCAAAGGCTACTTGCTGAAGGACATGGAGCCCGACGATGTAGTGGCGGCGTTGCGGGAGATTGTCAAAGGCGAAACCGTGGTCGCCCCCAATCTGACCCAGATTCTGGCCAGAGTGGTCAAGGGGGAACCCATTCTTGAATCCGAGCCCAGCCCGATCGACGATCTAACGCCACGTGAATCAGAAATACTGAGCCTGCTGGCGGAAGGGCAAAGCAATAAAGTCATTGCGCGCAACCTGGGCATTTCCGACGGCACGGTTAAATTGCATGTAAAAGCCATTTTGCGCAAGTTGAATATTCACTCGCGGGTGGAAGCGGCAGTCATCGCAGTAGAACACGGTTTGCGCGCCAGCAAAAAGTAATTCTTTTCCCCGCCAATCATGAAAACCTATGACCAACTGGTTGCGGAAACCGCGCAGCTTATTACTGAAATCATGCCCTGGGACCTGGCGGATAAAATCGCGGCCGGCGATAAAATGCTAATCGTGGATGTTCGCGAAGCCGACGAGTTCGATGTTATGCACATTCCGAACACGATAAATATTCCGCGCGGAATTTTAGAGGCCGCCAGCGAATCCGGCTACGATGAAACCGATCCGCAACTGGCGTTTGCGCGCGATCAAGAAGTAGTTCTGGTCTGCCGCTCCGGCAAAAGAAGCTGTATGGCGGCCTACACCTTGCAATTACTGGGCTTTGAACGGGCAATATCGTTAAAAACCGGTTTACGCGGCTGGAATGATTTTGAACAACCGTTGGTGGATTGCAACAGGCAAACCGTCGACGGCGACAACGCGGAAGAATTTCTGCGACCCAAACCGCAAACTTTTTAATCACTTTTTAGTTAAAAAAAGACTCAATATGCGTTTATTAATTGCCGCTTCCATCCTGACAGTGTGCTTGATATGGCTTGCATTTTACATGACGGGAATGTCTGAACGCTAAACAATGTTAAGACCCTGGCAAAGAAACCGGTTTGCATTAGTCGCAATGATTATTGCGATAGTGGTTACAGTGAATATACCGGCGTTTAATATCGCCCAGATACTGTCGCTGTGTGCATTGTACGGCTTGTTGTTTTTTTTATATGTGCGCTATTTAAACCGTTACAAAAAGTAATACTCTTTAGTCGTAGTGCTTGTGATATTTGCGGCGCGTTCCCGCTCTTTGCGTGATTACACCGCGCACCACACCGGGACCGTCGATTTCAATTGTCTTGTAGCCCTCGTTTAAAGGTTTTAAAAAACACTTATCCTGCTGCTGGCTGAACTGACGAAATATATACTCTCCATCCACTTCGGCAATGACGTATTTTCCGTCTTCGATCACGCCGGCAGGATCTATAATAATAATACAACCGTCTTTAAATTCCGGTTCCATGCTGTCCCCCAGCACGCGCAGCGCAAACGGTTCGTTGCTTGCGCAACCGCTTTCATCCATCATTTCAAATTCGTTACTCATGTGTTTAATGTCGATATATATAGTTCGTTTTCAGCCTGAGATAAGCGTTGTTCCCGTGTTGATTGCTGCAATTGCCACAAATGCGAGTATAACCCATTCGCCTGTAACAATTGCGTATGAGTTCCCTGTTCGACGATTTTGCCTTTATTTAACACGTAAATGCGATCAGCGTCGACGATGGTGGAGAGTCGATGCGCGATTAATAAAGACGTCACACCGGCAGTCACCTGTTGAATCGCCTTCATCACCGCGGCCTCGGTTTCAGAATCCAGGCTGGAGGTGGCTTCGTCAAAAACAATAATTTTCGGTTGCTTGAGAATTGCACGCGCGATCGCAACCCGCTGAACTTCGCCGCCGGAAAGTTTCAGACCGCGTTCACCCACGACCGTTTTTATTCCGTCCGGCAGATCGGCGATCAAGCTATCCAGATTGACAAGCTTTATCGCCTGTTCTATCTGTTTCGCACTGGCTTTAGTGTTGCCGTATTGAATATTAAATTCAATGCTGTTGTTAAACAGCATGTTGTCCTGCGGCACAAAACTGATTTGTTGACGCAAACTGTCCTGCGTGCAATCCGCGATGTTGACACCATCCACCGAGATCACACCCTGCTGAATTTCATAAAACCGGAACAACAGGCGTGCAATAGTCGACTTGCCGGAACCGGACGGCCCTACTACCGCAACTTTTTCTCCGGGATTTATGTTTATATTTACTTTATCCAGAATCAATCGATCTTCATTGTAGGCAAAACTGACCTGGTCGAAACAAATAGCACCTTTTGTTACTTGCAGCGCCTGCGCATTATCCCGATCGCGCACGTCGGGCGTTTCTTGCATAAGTTGCGTCAACAAATCCATATCGGCCAGCGCATAAGTGATTTGTCGATAAACGATTCCCAACATGTTCATCGGCACAAACAATTGCAGCATTAATGCATTAATCAACACCAGGTCGCCTAGTGTAAGCGCACCGCTCACTACACCCTGCGCGGCAAATATCATAATAAGGGTGACCCCTACCGCAATGATCACCGCTTGCCCGAAGTTTAATAGGGACATGGTGAAAATACTTTTTACCGAGGCATTTTCCCATTCGCGTAAGGTGCCGGCGTAGCGTTCGACTTCGTAGTTTTCGTTATTAAAATATTTGACGGTTTCGTAGTTAAGCAAACTGTCGACGGCCTGCGAATGCGCCGCCGAGTCCAGGCGGTTGGCAAGATGACGATGGTGCATGCGCCAGTCGGTGACCCACACAGTAAACAATACATAACCCAAAACGGTTACCAGCGTGATTACGCTGAATTGAACGGTATACGAGGTTAATAAAATGGCGGTGACCAGAATAATTTCAAACACCGTCGGAATGACGATAAACACGAAATAATTGGAAAGTGAACTCAGACTCTGAGTGCCACGTTCAAGGTCCCGGCTGATCGAACCGGTGCGGCGGTCGAGATGGTAGCGCAGCGATAAACGATGCAAATGCGCCAGAACTTCGGTCGACAACCTGCGTACGGCATGGTAACGGGCGCGGGAAAAAAGAATATCCCGCAGTTCGTTGAACAAGCCGGTCGCCAGCCGCAAAGCGCCGTAGCCGACCAGCAACGCCAGCGGCAATTGCAACGCCAGCTTGCTGGAATCGAGATGATCGACGATATGCTTGAGTAATATCGGCACACCCACCACCGCCAGTTTCGCCAATACAAGGCAAACCAAGGCGGCTACGATACGGCCACGGTACTCCCATAGATAAGGAAACAAGCGCCGTAAATTTTTCCAGTCGGTTCGTACCTTATGCGGTTCTTCGGTCCGCGCCTGCCAGCCTCTCACCGTTCGTCCGTCCTAATTTTGTGAACTGCGTCACTAAATTGCCATAAAAAATTTCTATTTACATTAATCAATCTTCTTTAGCTCCACTGGTCGGCATTGGCTTCGATCTGTAAGTTCTCGATAGTAAAAATGATTTTCCATTTTCGGTCCCTTCGAATCTGGTTCTCCACATGTTATACACAAGCGATTCACACCCATATCCACAACATATTGGGGTTGACGGGTCGTCCAACCTCAACTTATAGTGGTGCGCTATGCACGGACGCAATATAACGTGTCAAAGACGACCAAAAACATAAGAAAATCATAAAGTTCCAAGAGAGTCTGAATGCAAACTGATAACAATACAGCTAGATCCGAAAACGGCCACGCCGTCCCGATTCCGACACCCCCCAGTGAACACGAACTGCAAGCCACCGCACCCGGCCAGTATCGCGTAATTCGACGCAATGGCAAGGTCACCGGCTTTGATCGTGACAAGATAAAAATAGCCGTCACCAAGGCATTTTTAGCGGTTGAGGGAGGTGAAGCCGCCGCTTCCAAGCGTATTCACGATATCGTCGAACAACTCACCGGCCATGTCGAATATGCGCTGACCCGCAGCCGTCCGGATGGCGGAATTTTTCATATCGAGGACATTCAGGACCAGGTTGAACTCGCCTTGATGCGCGAGGGCCACCACAAAGTGGCCCGCGACTATGTACTGTACAGAGAACGCCGCGCGCAGGAGCGCGCTTCGAAAAAACAGGCCGACGAACAAAAGCCCCAGACGCAGCAAAAGTCAGCCGGGATCAAGATTACCGATTCCTCCGGTCAGCAAAAACCGCTGGACAGCGCTCGCCTGGAGAAAGTCGTACGCCACGCCTGTGATCAACTGGAAGACATCGACCCGCAGCCGATTATTGACGAAACCTTGCGCAATCTTTACGCCGGCGTGCCGGAAAGCGATGTTGCCACTGCGCTGACCATGAGCGCCCGCACCCTGATCGAGAAAGAACCGAATTACACTTATGTTGCCGCACGTTTGTTGCTTGACAGCTTGCGTCGCGAAGCGCTGACCTTTGTGGCCGGCAAGCCGGCCGAAGCCACCCAGGACGAAATGCGCAGCGCTTATGCCGACTATTTTGAAAATTTTATTCAGCGCGCCGCCGAACTCGAATTAATCGATCAGCGCCTGGCAAAAGAATATGACCTGAAAGCGCTGGCCAAAGCTCTGGACCCGGTACGCGATTACCAATTCACTTATCTGGGCCTGCAAACTTTATACGATCGTTATTTTCTACATTCCAATAATGTCCGGTTTGAACTGCCGCAGGCATTTTTTATGCGGGTTGCCATGGGGCTGGCGATTAATGAAATCGAACGTGAAAAACGCACCATCGAGTATTATCGTTTGCTCTCTTCGTTTGATTTCATGAGCTCCACACCGACTTTATTTAATTCCGGCACGTTGCGGCCGCAGTTGTCTTCGTGCTACCTGACCACGGTACCGGATGATTTGTTCGGAATTTTTGATGCGATCAAAGACGATGCCATGCTGTCTAAGTTTGCCGGCGGTTTAGGCAATGACTGGACACCGGTGCGCGCCATGGGCTCGCATATCAAAGGCACAAACGGAAAATCGCAGGGCGTAGTTCCGTTTCTTAAAGTCGCTAACGACACTGCCGTCGCGGTTAACCAGGGCGGTAAAAGAAAAGGCGCCATGTGCGCTTATCTGGAAACCTGGCATCTGGATATCGAAGAGTTTCTCGATCTGCGCAAAAACACCGGTGATGATCGTCGTCGCACGCACGATATGAATACCGCCAACTGGATTCCCGACTTGTTTATGAAACGAGTCAACGAAGAACAGGACTGGACACTATTCTCGCCGGATGAAACTCCTGATTTACATGATTTGTACGGCAACGAATTCGAGGCCCGTTACACACATTACGAACAACTGGCCGAACAGGGCAAGCTGAATATTTTCAAGAAAATTCCGGCTGTTGATTTATGGCGCAAGATGCTCAGCATGCTGTACGAGACAGGACACCCGTGGATCACGTTTAAAGATCCCTGCAATGTGCGTTCACCGCAAGGACATATCGGCACAGTGCATTCATCCAACTTGTGCACGGAAATTACACTGAATACTTCGGATAAGGAAATCGCCGTATGCAATCTGGGTTCTGTCAACCTGGCTGCACACGTCGGCGAAGACGGTCTGGATCTGAAGAAGCTGGAAAAAACAATTAATACCGCTATGCGCATGCTGGATAATGTAATCGATTATAACTATTACAGTGTCGGTAAAGCGCGAGCTTCCAACCTGCGTCACCGCCCGGTCGGTTTGGGTGTAATGGGTTTTCAGGATGCGCTGTATAAATTGCGCATGCCGTATGCCAGCGAAGAAGCCGTGCAGTTCGCCGATGCTTCAATGGAAGCCATCAGTTATTACGCGATTAAAGCATCTACCGATTTAGCGGTAGAACGCGGCACCTATGCGACGTACAACGGTTCCTTATGGTCGCAGGGAATTTTGCCCATCGACTCGATCCGGCTGCTGGATAAAGCCCGCGGCAAGTTCCTTACCGTCGACCGCACGACCACGCTGGACTGGGACGCGTTGCGCGAACGAGTAAAAACCGTCGGCATGCGCAATTCAAACACCATGGCGATTGCACCGACGGCAACCATCTCAAATATTTGCGGCGTCACTCAAAGTATTGAGCCGACTTATCAAAACCTGTTTGTTAAGTCGAATCTGTCCGGCGAATTTACCGTCGCCAATCCTTATCTGATCGCTGATTTAAAACGCAACGATCTGTGGGATAACGTAATGGTCAACGACCTCAAATATTACGACGGCAGCGTTCAGAAAATCGACCGTATTCCGGATGATTTAAAGCAGTTGTATAGCACCGCATTTGAAATCGATCCGCGCTGGCTGGTGGAAGCAGCGTCACGCCGGCAGAAATGGATCGACCAAGCCCAGTCGCTGAATCTGTACATGGCCGAACCTTCCGGTCAGAAGCTGGATAATTTATACAAACTGGCCTGGGCGCGCGGTCTGAAAACGACTTATTACTTGCGGTCCATGGGTGCTACTCATGTCGAGAAAAGCACCATGCAAAATCATCAGGAAAGCAAACTGAATGCCGTGCAGTCAAACGACGATATTGTAAACGGCAACGGCAGCAGTGCACCCACTGCCTGTTCCTTGCTCGATCCTGAATGCGATGCCTGTCAATAAGCGACGAGCATACGGGTAACGTTGCAAATATTATTTTAGTAACACCCAACTAGAGAGAAGGGGATGCTGTTTCTGGACAAGGATGTCTAATGAGTTCATTAGTGCCGGGCACTATTTATAAAAGTATTACCACAACCATAATTAGAGGAGAAAGGTAACCATGCTGAATTGGGACGACCCTCTCGCTGAAGCACAAGTAGAAGAACAAAATGCTATTGCGAACATTCCATCTACACTGGAAAAACTGGATGGAGATGCAAACATACTACCCAGCCAAGAAATGCCTGCAACGCAAAAGGAGTCGGGCGCTACCGGGCTGGAAGACATAGAAATGGGCGCAAGCCGTATTTGTGTCGACGACAAGAAAATCATTAACTGCCGCGCCGACCTGAACCAGTTGGTGCCGTTCAAATACGAATGGGCATGGCAAAAGTATCTGGACGGATGCGCCAATCACTGGATGCCGCAGGAAATCAATATGACGGCGGATATCGCATTGTGGAAAAACCCCAATGGATTAACCGATGACGAACGCACGGTAATCAAGCGCAACCTCGGCTTTTTCTCTACTGCAGATTCCCTGGTGGCCAACAACCTGGTGTTGGCGGTGTACAAGCACATTACCAATCCGGAATGCCGCCAGTATTTATTGCGGCAGGCATTTGAAGAAGCGCTGCACACGCACGCTTACCAGTATTGTATTGAATCGCTGGGTCTGGACGAAGGTGAAGTGTTTAATATGTACCGCGAAATTCCTGCGGTCGCGCGCAAAGCCGAATGGGCATTGCCGTTTACGCAAAGTCTGGGCGATCCGAATTTTTCCACCGGCACACCGGAAAACGACCAGCGCCTGCTGCGCGACCTGATCGCATTTTATGTAGTCTTTGAAGGAATTTTCTTCTACGTAGGCTTCGTACAAATTCTTTCCATGGGCCGGCGCAATAAAATGACCGGCGTTGCCGAACAGTTTCAATATATTCTGCGCGATGAATCCATGCATATGAATTTCGGCATCGATGTTATCAACCAGATCAAGCTGGAAAACCCGCATTTGTGGGGCGCGGAGTTCCAGCAGGAAATGATCGACCTGATCAAAAAAGCGGTAGAACTGGAAATTCAGTATGCCCAGGACACCATGCCTAGAGGCATTCTTGGCCTGAACGCCAATATGTTTACTGAGTATCTGCAGTTTATCGCCAATCGCCGTTGTTCGCAGATCGGTCTGCCCGAACAATACACCGGCGTTAATAATCCGTTTCCGTGGATGTCGGAAGTCCTGGACCTGAAAAAAGAAAAGAACTTCTTTGAAACACGAGTAACCGAGTATCAAACCGGCGGCGCATTAGTCTGGTAGTACATGAAGGCTACAGACACTGAGTACAAAGCAATAATAATCGAGCAAGCGGAGCTAGGTTTTAAAATTTAAAGCGTTACGAGCGCGA
>JANQOT010000119.1 GCA_028285655.1 Gammaproteobacteria bacterium | reverse complement strand
ACAATTTGCGTAAATTACACTAACGTGCTGCGAAATTCCATTATTTTTTTCAAATTCAATATGTACGTATACTGACCTAGATTAGGTCTAAAGAATGGCTCGCATATCTCTATAAAATAATGGCTTTTTGGTTAAATGCTGTGCACAGGAAAGACTGGAAATTGATCCTGTATGTTACTGGTTTAAAAAGATAAACTTCCTGCTTGGATGCGTCTTCAACTAGCTCGAGCGATAATTGGACATATCGCTGACAATGGGCCGTCCCACTTTTATTTGTTCAAGCACACGCTGCTCGAATTCGTCGCCATCCAGGGGCCTGCCGACGTAGTATCCCTGGATAAAATCACAGCCTTCCTCACGCAGAAAATCTTCCTGTTCTTTGCTTTCCACACCTTCCGCCACCACCTGCAATCGCATGCTTTTGGCTAGCGCTATAATGCTTCGAATAATGGCGCGATCATCCGGATCAGTCATGACATCACGCACGAATTCGGCATCGATTTTTAGCAAATCGATAGGAAAGCGCTTCAGGTAGTTCAACGATGAATAACCGGTTCCGAAGTCGTCTACCGCCAGACGCACACCCATACCTTTTAGTTGTTTAAGGACGTCGATCACTTGTTCCGGGTGGTGCATAATCGTGCTTTCGGTAATTTCCAGCTCCAGCAGACCCGGATCCAGACTGGTTTCCGCCAACACTTGTTCTACTTGCCGAACAATATCGCCCCGTTCAAGCTGAACACCGGATAAATTTACGGCGACAGAGTAGCTGCTATAACCTTTCTTAATCCATTCCTGTACTTGCACACAGGCACTGATCATCACCCATAGTCCGACTTCGTTGATTAGACCGGTTTCCTCTGCAAGCGGAATAAATTCATCCGGACCGATCAACCCTTTAGTGGGATGATTCCAGCGCACCAATGCTTCCATACCGACGATTTCACGTGTACTCAAATTTGCTTTCGGCTGGTAGTACACATCTATTTGGTCGCGGTCGATCGAGCGTCTCAGGTCAGCTTCGATTTCGACTTTACGCGTAACCGCCGCTTCCATGTGATTCTCGTAAAAGAAATAACTTCGCCCTGCCTCCTTGGCGCGAAACATCGCGGTGTCGGCGTGTTTCATTAATGTCCCAATATCGGTTCCGTCTACTGGATACATCGATATCCCGATACTGGTGGACACAAACATTTCCTGTCCGGCAAATGAAAACGGCCGATCCAGACTTTCGCAAATTGCCTGGGCGATGCGCGCGACACCGTCACGTGATTTAACGCGATCCAGTATTACCGTGAACTCATCACCACCCAAACGCGCCACCATATCGCCTACTCGCACACAACGCTGCAATCGCTCGGCAACTGCTTTTAATAACAAGTCACCAACACTGTGGCCCAAAGTGTCGTTTACTAACTTAAAGCGATCCAGGTCAAGGAATAAAATCGCCAGGAGTTCATCGTTGCTGCGCATTTTCGGCAACAGCTCTGCCAGGCGCGCCATAAAGGTCGTTCGATTCGGCAGTCCCGTTAGCGGGTCGTTATAAGCTAGTTGTCTGACATGTTTTTCGGTGCGTACCGCGCGCAGTAGCCGCGAGATGCGTTGGCGTAAAACCGCAAAATGCACCGGTTTGGGTAAATAATCAGTCGCTCCGACGCTAAACGCCCGGTCTACGGATTCATCATCGTCCAACGCGGTGACAATTAGTATTGGAATATGTTTCGCGTCTTCCAGTTTTCGAATTTTTTTACACGCCTCGAACCCGTCCATTTCAGGCATCATCGCATCCAATAACACCAGATCCGGCAAATTTTTCTCGCAAAACTGCAACGCTTCCAATCCGTTGGTAACTTCATTCAGTTGATAACCATCCGAATCCAATACATTCATCAGCGCCAGGCGCATACTTCGGTCGTCATCTGCAATCAATATATGCTGAGCTTCTTCGCTGTCACGAATTTCTTTTTCGATTACTTCTTTCTTCGGATTGGCTATTGGCTTGAAAAACTCCAGCACTCGATCGGCTTCATCGAATAAAACCAGCAACTGAGTATTGGCATCGTCAACTTGCTTGTCCCGCCCCATATCCTCCAGCTCTTTAGCTATGGAGGCCAACTCATTGGCACCGAAATTTTTACTGCTGCCCTTAATACTGTGGGCATAGTGCTGCACTTGTTCGGCATTTTTATGATTAATCGCATCTTCAAGCGAGGCAATCTGTATCGGTAAGTCTTCAACATAGGCTTCGACCATTTGCACAAACGCCGTTCCTACACTTTCCTCGAGTTCGTCCAGATGTGCCTGGTTAACCGGCCCGGGGTTTATCTGTGATTTTTCGGGCGTAGCTATCGGTGCAGTTACCGCTTTTTCAATTTCAGTATCAATTGCAATTGTTTCGGTTGCAGCCGGCAGCCAATGCTCAAGCTTTTGTCTTAGCTTATCCAGTTTTAACGGTTTGGATAAATAATCATCCATACCCGCTTGCAAACATTTCTCGCGATCGCCTTCCTGCACGTTTGCAGTCATTGCGATTATTGGTACACGCGAATTAGAATCTTCGCGACTACGAATTTGTTCGGTCGCCTGATAACCGTCCATTTCCGGCATATTGCAATCCATCAAAACAGCATCATATCGAGACCGGCTCAATTGACTGACGGCTTCCAGGCCGTTAGCTGCAACAGTGACAGTGCAACCCAGGCGCTCCAGCATACCGATCGCAACTTGCTGATTGGCTGAATTGTCTTCCGCCACCAGCACGTTGGCGCTGATTAATTTGTTTTGATTTTCTTCCTCTACAGTAAACAAAGGATTTACCATGTTCACACTGCCTTTCATGACAGTGGAAATACAATCGTATAGCGTCGATTGCAAAATTGGCTTGCGCACAAAGGCGTCAATTTCCACAAACCGATCGAGGAAGGATTCGGCATGCGCCTGCCCGGTCATTAAAACTAATTTGGCAGACCCAATATCTCTTGCTCTACTTATCGTACGCATCAACTCGATACCGTTGCAACCCGGCATGAGTTCATCGACAAACACAACGTCAAACGGTTTACTTGCATGCCGTAATTTTAGTAACGCAGATTCGTCACTATCGGCGCATTCGACATAAGCACCCCAGCGCTCAAGTGTCTGCAACAAGTTAAATTGAACGACTTCGCTATCGTCGACTATTAAAATTCTCAGATCCATATTGCCCGGCTCTTGGTCTGACCTTAATTCACTGCATTTGTCAGACACTTTGAGCGGTATTTCAAACCAAAACGAGCTTCCCTTACCGACATTACTTTCGACCCCGATTTCACCTTTAAGAACTTTTACCAGTTGCTTGCATATGGCAAGACCCAGGCCTGTACCCCCGTATTTACGTGTAGTAGACCCGTCCGCCTGAGAAAACGCCTCAAAAATTCGCTCTTTTGCTTCCTCGGCAATACCGATACCAGTATCTTTTACTTCAAATTTGAGCTTGCACGTGGAACTTTCCACATTAAGCGCCATTACATGAATAGACACCTCACCGGTACGCGTAAACTTAATTGCGTTCCCGCAAAGATTCAGCAGCAATTGCCGTATACGACGCGAATCGCCTTTTAATATCGGCGGCACACTTTGGCAAATCAAGTGTGCCAGATCCAGATCTTTGGTTTGCGCCTGTGTCGCCATAATGCTGACGACATCATCCAGTAATTCGCGCAGGTTAAAATCCTCTTCCAGAGTTTGCAATTTACCTGAATCAACTTTTGAGAAGTCCAGAATGTCATCAATTAACGCCATCAGTGCGTCGCTGGAATTTCGCGCGATGTTTACATATTCCTTTTGCTTCGGCGACAATCCCATTCCAGACAATAATTCCAGCATACCCAGAATACCGTTTAATGGAGTACGCAGTTCGTGACTGACATTGGCCGCAAATTCACCTTTGACGCGTGCGGACTGTAATGCCGTATCTCGCGCAGCTTCTAATTGCATTTCGCGATCACGCAAGGCATGAATCATGGTGTTAAACGCATCTTCCATTTCCATAATATCGCGCGGCCCTTTTAATTCAGCGCGCACATAAGTCTCACCATGTTGGGCACGACGCATCACACCCATTAATTCTTTTAACGGTTTAGTGACACGCTGGGTAATGGATAACAACAGCAACATAAGAGTCGCGGCCAATCCAAGCGAAATCAATACGTTGACTTTGCGGACATTGCCCACCAAGGTTTTAAGCGCAGATTTACTTTTAACAATCCGCACATAACCTAACAACTCAGGCGTCAGATCTTCTGCAAATGGTTCATCTGAAATATCGGGTTTTGAATAGACCGGTGCAATAAAGTACCAGTCGTCCTCGGTTTCTTTAATCAGGTCTGTTTCATTTTTCCATAGCATTACGTCGTTAGCCAAAGTGCTTTTACCGCGCTCCACTAACGGATTTCTATTTGGATAATAAATACCTACGCCTTCGACATTCGGAAAATTAAGTGTTGCAGTTACCGCATCCTCAACATTTTCCACATTACCGATCAACAAACCCAGCGTACTTTGCGAAGCAAAGGTTTCAGTAATTTTTTTGCCTTCACTAGCCAGGTTGTTGCTGACTATTCTGGAGGAATATCCTGAAACGACGAATGTAGAAACAACCGCAGTAGAAATAATTCCGATCACGAGCGCATACGCCAGCTGACGCCGAAAGTCAGAAGGAATAATCAAATGCTTCAGATATTTAAATAATTTCTTCATCCAATCTAGTTCGATACCGGAAAAACTACATCATACTCGCGCAGCTCGGACTTGGTCTTCTTAATACCCAAGTGCTCCGCAGTACGTGAATTTATTGCTTTTTGCAAACCAGACGACGGATAGATTCGATTTCCATATTTGCTACCGCCAGTCTTTACCTGTTGCAGCATTTCTGCCAGTTGCTCGCCGTGCGCCACATTATTCGGGTACATTGCAAATAACACACCTTTGCTCACATGACCCAGCGCACTAGAGAAGACAATCATGTCTCTCTGCCAGCTCTTTTCCAATATAAACGGCAAAACCACTTTTGAGTCGACGACCGTACGATCCTGCAATAACCACAGGGCTGTTTTATCCAGCTCAGAGCCACTTAATACTTCATTGTAAATAATAGCCGCTTGTTTGAGATCAGTCGCCTTATATTCCACCAACTGTAGCTTGTTTTCGACAGCCTGTCGTTTGGCCAGGTCGATTAGCCATTGATATTTCAGAGGGTTATATACAACGACGACTTTGGATCTGGAGGCATCCAATTTTTTTAACAGCCCAAACATAGCCCCCGGTTCGGGTGTTAATGCCAGTCCCGGATGGGGATTGGTAGGAGAAGGCGCCGATAATAAACCGCCAAGCACAATTGGCATTTCATTTGGTAAATATACGGCGGCTTTTTTACCTCGGGATCCGAGTGTTATAACTGCGTCAATTTTATTTGCACTCAGCCAGCCGGTAACTTTTCCGGGAGAATAATTCTTTTCCAAAATCAGTCGTGAAGTCGGCTTGCCCAATTCACTTTCTATCCCGTCTGCAACGGAGTCAAATATTTCATTAAATGGCGCGCGAAGCTCCGGAATTATAATACCGACTTTCGATGCAGCTAATACCGGGGTACAGATGAAGCACCAGCAAACTGAAACTGCTATTGCAATTCGAGTAAACAATTTAACAACATTTGTCATTGTTTAATTTCAACCAGCCAGAAAATATTGTAGTTGTTATAAATTTACTCTCAGTTCCGCAAATACACTCCTTCGTTCAAGTGGCAAATCATTTGAAATGTTTAATGTAGTACTGGTGGGCTCTTCCGGTGAAGAGTTAAATAAGTTACGCACACCGAGCGCAAATTCCCACTGATCGCTAAACGCTTTGCTACGTAGCGTAAGATCAAAAATCTGGTAATCGTCTAGTTCATCACGCGCATCCCCCGGCGGACGATCTCGATCTATTACATAACTAAATGCAGGGGTTAAATACCAGTTGGATAAAAACTCCCAATTCGCGCGCACATAAAACTGGTGATGCGGTGCATTGCCCGCATCATCATTAGTGTCTTTGTCTTCTGAATCTTGGAACGCATAATTAGCAACCACAGATAGACTTCTAGCCGGCGACCATTCCATTTCAAACTCCGCACCATATCCTTCCTGCTCACCAATATTCTGTGCAACAAGCGCGCCTAATCCATCAGGAACAAAGCGAATGATGTCATCCCATTCGTAATAAAAGAAATTTGTACCGAAACGCAGATGCTCAATCGGACGGAAATCGACCGCCAATTCTAAAGTCTCAATTTCCTCCGGATCCAGTTCGTCATTACCTGTAGCCACCGGATTGTTTTGATTACGAAATTCTGCAAACGAAGGCGCTCGAAATGCCTGGCCGTATAATAATTTCACTGTAGTATCGTGACGCGCAGACCAAACCAATGCGGCACGCGGGTTCCAGGTGTCACCGAAGTCATTATAAT
Organism: Gammaproteobacteria bacterium; assembly: GCA_028285655.1. Taxonomy (GTDB): domain Bacteria; phylum Pseudomonadota; class Gammaproteobacteria; order UBA4575; family UBA4575; genus JANQOT01. The sequence goes on along the minus strand of JANQOT010000119.1, from coordinate 3,379 downwards.
CGTCATAACGAATTCCGGCGGTTAACTCCCAGTCATTTGCAAACGACCAAACATCCTGAATAAACCCGTATTTGTTATCTCGATGCTTTTCAGGTAAAAACACAAATGGCGTATCGCTAACATCAGTCACAACCCCGAAACCCAAAGGAGAAAAGTTGTTTTCTTCTCTCACTCGATAAATCTCACTGGTTGTGTAACCCGTTCCAAATCGAATTGCATGATCTTCAATTCCAGAAAACAACGCTGTCAAATTAAATCGCCAATGACGCTCCCAAACTTCCGGATTGCCGATTACACCTTCAGGAAACGGTCCCACGAAAGTTAGCGGCATAGGTGTTAAGATTAAATTTGAACCAGGTGGAAATAGCAATGTGTCTTCATCATTTTCTTGCGAAGTATTGAAGAAGCTTATTTGCGCCTGCACATCCAGGTCTTGAGTAAACTCCGGATTATGATAGGTGAGATCGGCGTTCCAGCGATCAGACTCATATTCCGCGCTATCATCAAGAGCACTGCCTAATCCAAAACCGATTTCTACGTTTCTGCGTCGCTGCAATCCTCCGCGAAAAGTCCAATGATCTTTTCGCACATCTAGCCGTACATCTAGATTATCACGCCCATTATTGGTCGACCCCGGCGCCAAGGAAGCGCTCGAGCCGGTTAAAAAATCAGATATATTCTGGAAATCTGAATCGACATCTTCATGGTGCCCATCCGTCGATTGGAATTCCGCCATAAACGCAAATTCGAAACCTCCATACTCGCCACCATGTAACAACCAACCATCTTTCGAATTGAAACTACCGTACCTGACACCGAACTCGGTTCCGTTAATTTCTTTTGCATTTTTTGTCACAATATTAATTACGCCGGCAAACGCATCTGCTCCATAAATAGCCGAACCGGGTCCTCGAATTACCTCAATTCTGGAAATCGATTCAACCGGCATCCCACCCCAAACCTGGCTGCGGTTGCCGACAAACAAATTCGTAATTGGAATACTGTTTATTAATACTAGTACTTGCGGGTTAAAGTCGGTTGCGATTCCTCGAAATGTATATATCGGATTACGCCCTATCGAACTTCTGGAGACGTGTAGACCTGGAACTGTTTCTAAAATTTCATCAATATCTCTAGCTCCGATTTCTTTAATATCCGACGCGGTAATTACTGTCGCCACCGCCGGTGCTTTAGATATAGGCTGCGCGCTACCCGTGGCAATACTGATAATTTCCTGATCTCCGTAGAGATCCAGCAAATCTTCTTCCTCCTCATCGGCAGATACAACAGCACACACCGTGAACGCATAAATGAAAACTATTAAACTCAAACAAGTGTTGATTTTGATGCTCATGACTACTTCCCTCATTAAATTTACTAGTCCCAGCTCCTTTCTTGCTCTCCTTCATAACTAATTCGATCACAAGATAATGGAAACAGACTTCCCTGTTCATGATTCAAACTGTCCAAATAACATGCTGTAATACCACCGGTAAAACCTACTACCGTCCAGGTATAATATTCTTTTGCGGAAAACCCAATATCGGCACCAACTGCAGCCGCGAGACCGGTTATATTTATCTGCATTCTGAACCGACTTTCTTTTAGATACTCATGTGTCTGCAAAGCCAATTTCACATGCGCACCATCCGCATAACCGTGCTCCTCCAGCATTTTAAGTACCGGCTCGATGCGTTCGTCTTTACTTGCTATCGGTCGGCCATAGCCTTTAATTACTCTAAACTCTTTTAGTTCCTTCTTGATAACCTCTTCCAAGCTCAATCCCTTATCGATTTTATTCTTGGCATCTTTTATGAAATCGATGGCAGCAACATTGGCCTGACCTCCATAAATATTTGCTTCAGATACACAGATCGCAGCACCAATACTCAGTGCAGGTGTACTTCGAGTTGTCCCCCCCAAAGCCGCAATACGGTTATTCCAAATTCTTGGATCAGGATAGTTAATACTTAACATCCACAACTGATCGAGAACTTCCAATTCGTTTTCAGAAAACTCTCTTCCGGTAATGTAGTACAACAGCAATCCCATCCAAGACATACCATACAATTCAGTAAAGAAATCCTTTCCGCGCACAACAACACGTTCCCCGGGAAACATTGCCCCCATATCTGTCTGCCAGTTATCTTTTGCGTCTAGTAATTGCTTTGATTTACTCATAATGATCATTCATGCAGTATTTGGGCCGGGATCATTCAGTAAATTCACTGCATTTCCAAAAAACGGGTATTTTCTCCAGCCGTTTTTTTCTTGCTCTAATGCATGCACTGCGGCACCCGGTAATTGCAGCAACAAGAACAAGATTTCACCCTGCTCAGGCTGCAACTGTAAATCCATAAATGCAGTTGCTATCACTCCTGTCAGGTGCAAAGGCATGTCTGCAACATCTTCCAGCGTTTCTCTGTTTGCAATTAACCATTTCAAGTGTTCTCCATCCGAAGTTTTTTCCAGAACATCCAGTGTCTGTCGCGTTGGTAAAGAACACGATTCACCATGAGGATCGAATCCGGGAATATGCTCCATATCGCTCCAGACTTCCGCACGTTTAATAGCAGGAGGGTTTTCAATTTGTTTTTTCCATTGATTTAAATCTGTTTTGCACGCTGACCACCATTGCATCATCTGGGAAACTTCATGCCCGCCGTGATAGTTTCCGGCTCCTGCCGTTAACGCCGCGATTAACGCCGACGCCGCAGTCGAACCACCCACCCCCGCACACATGGCCGCGCGTACAGTGTGCGACCTGACTCCAGGATTTGCGATTGCGATTGCTATTTTTTCCAGCAACAAAGCTTCAGATTCCGAAGGTCGTTCCTGCTTGAATAACAAATACAAATACTCAGCCCATGAAGCTTTTTGCAAAATTTCACCGTAAACGTCGTATCCGGCGCAGTAACACTTTGCGGCTGCAAATGGATTATCCGGCTCGGGTATTTCTCTCCAGATTTTGGTATGAATTACATCTAATTCAGTTTCTTTATTTCGTTGCGTCATTACACCCGCTCTCTATCGGTGAAATCAAAAAAATCACCTAAAAACAATATGATATTATATTTAACTATCATGCCTTGAAGCGACACAATAGAAGGCAAGAGTATGATTATGTGTCGGCGGTTTAATACCGCGAGTCAGGAATATTGTTGTTCGTCCGATACTATCTGTCAAAACGACCCAAGCGCCTGCAATCTGGACTTCATCGGCGGCACTTCTTCTTTGTCAATATAGATATCCAATATCACCGGGCCGGCTTTCTTCAGCAGCGATGCCACATCAAGATCTTCCAGGTCCTTGGAGCTGCGTATGCAGTAACCGGCAGCACCCAGGCTTTTGCCCCATTTGACAAAATCTGTTGCAGGTA
>JANQOT010000115.1 GCA_028285655.1 Gammaproteobacteria bacterium | reverse complement strand
TAACTATTATCTTTTAATAAATTGTTTAAGGAATCCCTGTCGAACCAGAGGTTCCGTATACTCCAGGAGGGTTTGCCCGTTCCCTTTGGCCGCGCGGATGATACTACAAGTGAACCATTAACTCTAAAGAATTTGCGCTGAAAACGGCCCATTCGATCGGTAGATCGGCACCGGAACCGGCCATTTTTTGAATTTTACTATAATAATCATATAGTTATTAAAATAAACCGGTCGTTCCGCTCCTTCTCTTGCAAATTCCTGCGCAAGTGGTTGCGTGCGTATTGGAACATTTAATGATGTCGGCCGGCCTACCGGTCAGCCGGTTTTCAGGATCATTTTACTGACCAGTGCTATAGACGACTCGTTCATTCATCCGGTACTGTTCAAAGTCGAAACTCAAACTCCCATAATTTCAATGAAAACAGGTAATTCGGCGCATACTAGGCCCGCATCCAATCCAAATATCGACAAACGTTTATACCGTACGATTGACGACATCACTGCGGCCATCGGCCAGATTTTGCTAGGCAAGGAGCAACAGGTTCGCCTTGCACTGACCTGCTTACTCGCGCGCGGTCACTTATTGATTGAAGATGTTCCCGGCATGGGAAAAACACTATTATCGCACGCGCTTGCGACCATTCTCGGATTGAGTTTCAAGCGAGTGCAGTTCACCAGCGATTTATTACCCAGCGACGTTATCGGCGTATCCATGTTTGACAAGGCGACATCAAGTTTTCGCTTCGTCCCGGGACCAGTGTTTTCAGAGGTATTACTGGCAGATGAAATTAATCGCGCGACGCCGAAAACTCAAAGCGCATTGCTGGAAGCCATGGAAGAACAGCAGGTGACGGTGGACGGCGAGACAATGCAATTGCCGGAACCATTTTTTGTCATCGCGACCCAAAACCCGGCCACACAAACCGGAACATTCCCATTACCGGAATCGCAGTTAGATCGGTTTTTAATGCGCATAGAATTGGGTTACCCGGAACCCGATGCCGAGCGTGCGCTGTTAACCGGAGGCGATCGTCGAACGGTACTCAAACAAGTTAAAGCACTTTTAAATATTCCTGAGTTATTGCAATTGCAATCGGCAGTTGAACAAGTACGTGTCGCTGATCTTTTAATTGATTACGTACAACGGCTGGTCCATTACAGTCGTACCGACAATGAATTCGCTTTTGGTTTATCGCCGCGCGGTGCACTTGCTCTGTTAAGTGCCGCGCGTGCCTGGGCATTGGTACATCATCGCGACCATGCAGTCCCGGAAGATGTACAGGCAGTGTTGCCCAGTGTTGTCGAACATCGATTACGTGCCCGCGCAGACCATGCCGGGCACGGCGGCAACGCACTCGCACAGAAGTTGTTGGCAAACGTCGATGTCATCAGTTAACTTTAATTCTTCTGATTTAGTATCCGACCGCAATCTGTTTAGCCAACGTTTTCGAAAATGGCTGGATCGCCGTATCCCGCCGCAACGCAAAATATTTCTTACACAACGCAACGTATTTATTTTTCCCAGTAAAACCGGGCTGGCATTTTTTGTATTGCTGGCAATATTACTTTTTGGCGCGATAAATTACCAAAACGCGTTGATCTATGGAATTACGTTTTTACTGGCAAGTCTGTTTCTGGTCACAATCATCCATACTTATAAAAGTCTGGCCGGACTTACACTTGAATTTGTCAGCAGCCGCTCCGGATTCGTGGATGAAAATATCGAATTTCAAGTTAAAGTCAGTCAGGAAAACAGCGGCGCCCATGCGGGCATTCAACTTGGATGGCCGACAGGAATAAAGCAGTGGGCGCACTTGAATCATTCGGACTCTGATACCGTGCATTTATTTGTACCGGCAAAATCACGCGGGTGGATGAATCCCGGCAGACTTCTGGTGGAAACATTTTATCCGCTGGGTCTGTTACGTGCATGGACGTGGATCGATTTCGGCGTCAAAACACTCGTTTACCCCAAACCACTGTTTCAAGATCCAATTAAAAAGACCGCTGTCGATGCCGAACAAGGCGAAGTCACCCGGCACGACGGCAATGACGACTTTTACGAAATGCGCAGTTATCAGGAAGGCGATCCGATCAAACACATTGCCTGGCGTAATTATGCCCGTAGCGACGAGCTAATAGTCAAACAGTTTGCCGGCCACCAGGAAGTTCAAGTGATCCTCGACTGGGATCAGCTAAACGGCGACGTTGAAAATCGATTGAGTCGACTAACCGGAATGGCCTTAATCGCTTCGCGCTCCAATCAGGAATTCGGTTTACAACTACCGGCAGTCACCATTGCGCCGAACTCCGGCCCGGCTCATCTGGATCAAATACTCACCGAACTCGCTTTATATGGACATTCAAAGTAAGACTGATCGCTACACACCGCATGGTGTGCAGCGACAAATACCGCGTAATAGTCTTATCCTGATTATGCTGGCACAAGCGGCAGTGGTCATTCCGCACATTGACCAGCTTTCCTTCTGGATTATTATTCTTGGCCTGGCCTGCGCCTGCTGGCGCTGGATGATCTTTCTCGATCGCTGGCATTTTCCGCCATGGTGGCTAAAAGCCGCATTGATATTTGGTAGCGCGGCGATCATTCTGATTACCGAAGGCGTGCAGCATCGCCTGGAAACGTGGACTTCGTTTTTAATTGTTGCTTTTGCGCTTAAACTCATCGAAACCAAATCTCGCAGAGATGCATATGCGGTCTTATTTTTAGCCTGTTTCGTAATCGCGACCGAATTCATATATAAGCAAACTATTCTTATCAGTCTGTATCAATCGATTGCTTTGATTTTGGTAGTTGCGGCGATGGTCGGAATGAATCAATTTCATACCGACGTTAATATCGTCTCGGCGATTAAAACTGCGGGCAAACTTCTGGCACAGGCAATTCCGTTAATGCTCGTGTTATTCTTGTTTTTTCCGCGCATTACACCTTTCTGGTCGGTTCCCACAGCCAGTACGGCTCGTACCGGATTAAGTTCTGCAATGACTCCCGGCGATGTCGCACAACTTACGCGATCAGATGAAATCGCATTTCGCGCAGTGTTTGACGGACCACCGCCGTCTACCGAAGATCTATACTGGCGCGGCCTGGTATTCTCCAATTACCTGCAAGGTACATGGTCGGTAGGCAGTTTTCCATTCAGTCAACGCACACTAAAACGAATAGACTGGACCGACGACGATATAATCAGTCCATTCAGACCGGATGTAAAAGGATTACGCAAAATTTCCTATCAAATCCTGCAGGAACCCACTGATAAAATTTGGCAGTTCGGAATTGATTTGGCAATTCCGCGAGATGGTGACAACGGTTTAACCTGGGATTTCCGCCTGATCAGCAAAAAACCGATGTCTACCCTTACACGCTATTCCATCGATTCGTATCCAGGCGCAGTTCTGGACAAAACATTACCTCGTTGGTCACGAAAACGCGAAACTACTTTACCCTTGCAGGATAATCCGCGGATCGTCGCTTATGCAAAGGAACAATATAAGAATGCTGCATCAGACCAAGCATTTATCGAGCAAATATTACAGGCAATTCGCGAGCAAAATTTTCGCTACACATTACGTCCGCCGGTACTCGCACGCAACAACAGCATAGATCAATTCTGGTTCGACACGCAGGCCGGTTTTTGCATGCATTATGCCGGCGCATTGACTTACATGTTACGTGCTGTCGACATCCCTGCGCGCATTGTCGGCGGGTACCAGGGCGGCGAAATCAATCCGGTTACCGGACATGTAATCGTTCGTCAGTATTTAGCGCATGCGTGGGTGGAGGCCTGGATTCCCGAAAAAGGCTGGTTACGCTTCGATCCTACTGCAGCCATTGCGCCGGAACGCATAGAACAGGGTTTTGACGCAGCAATTACCGACGATGATCGCGACACGCTTTCCGTGTTCACCAACGCGCGTCTCGGTAAAATGCTGCTGGCTGCACGTATGATGTACTTGTTTGAATCGCTTGAGCATCGCTGGAATATGTTCGTCGTCGGATACGATGCCAAAAGACAATCAAATACGTTGCAGAGAATACTGGGTGACGTAACGCCATTACGTGTTGCGCTGGTGCTGCTTATCGGCGGAGGAATCAGTTTTGCATTAGCGGGCTTGTCTTTACTGCTTTTGAGAAAGAAAAAAACCGTGCATCCCGTCATCAAATTATTTGTGCAATTTACCAACGATTTATCAAAAAAAGGCGTTACCCGCAAACCACATGAATCACCTATGCAATTTATTCGCAGAATATGCACCAACAAAAACCTAAATGAAGCACAATTTAAGCCAGTGATAGATCGCCTGCGAGCCAATTTGTACAATCCAGAATCAACTTTTAACAAGTTTGAGTTAAACACGTTAAGAAAAGAGCTTACTCAATTAAAACAAATGCTCCTGTCCGCATAAATCCAGACAAAATTTCACTATTTGAGCAGATCGTTAGCCAGCTGCTCGCGAAAATAATACCCAACCGGTTGATTAATCATTAATGCAAACGTAGACCAATTTTCTCCGGTGTTCAGATAGCCGGCGTAGGTACTTACATTTTTCAGGGTTCCGCTTTTGGCGCGTACACGTTTGTTTTGAACCGGCAAAATATGTCGGTATCCGGACAATAGCTGCAACACATCAATTAATTGCCTGGCGCTCAGTCGATTGTTTCTGGAAAGTCCGGCGCCATCCAGCAACACATAACTTTCCCATTGAAAATTTGCATCGATATACTCTGAAAATACCCGCTGTGACTTCTCGATCGCGACAGGTGACCCGAATACTTCCGCACCCAGCAATAAATACAACTGATTGGCAATAAAATTATTGGAAAACTCCAGCATTGCGACAACAACTTGTTCTAAATCACGCGAATTAAAATGAGTAAATAATAAATTCGCCCTTGGTGGAACAACACCATGTAAGACAACATTTCGAACAGCGATATCTAATTCACTCAGCTTGGCTGAAAGTAATTCGGCAAAATACTGCGGACCACGTTGCGATTGCCCAAGATTTACCCGGTGAGTCCCGTCCGCCAGCTTCGAGCCGATCGTCCGCGCCAACGATGTAACCGGAGTCTGCGGCTCACCACGCTTTACTCTGCCGTTTACAACGCGAAGCTTGACCGTATTAAAATTTGCCGCTAACGCACTAACTGAGGCATCGTAAGGATTGTCTGTATCACTACTACCGTCAAAACGAATACTTTCATCGATATAACTTGCATCGACGCCAATACCATGTAGCTGTCTGATGCCGAGCCCGTGCAATCTTTCGACGATCAAATCCAGTTCTTCCGAAATCAAATAAGGATCACCCACGCCCTTGACCCACAAAAATTTATCGGTGACATCGAAATAAAACTCGGTGGAAAACTGATGTTGTTTACCCCAATGTTCAAGCGCTATCAGGGCGGTTAATAATTTAACCGTAGAGGCAGGAATAAATAATTGATCAGGATTTTTTGATTGTTGGACAGCGTTGTCATGATCTACCAGCAGCAATGAGGCCGATCGAAATTCATGCAAAGTACGTAGTGAATTCTCAGCCCAAGTCCCGGCAGACCACAGCACAAGTATGATTAAAAGCAATTGCCTGAAATGCATTCAGGTACCATATATTTCTCTCCAGTTTATGCAAGCATTATATCTCGTGGATCGTAAACACCCGCATTTTATACGACTTAGTAATACCTGCGATATCGGTAACTTTTACCGTAACTGTGTCGGTTATAGTGGCGCTTGTAGTAATGGCGGTTGTAGTGTCGCCCGCGATAGCGCGGATAGTAATAGCGGCTCCGCGGCCGATAGTGATGCCGGTAGCCATAATGTTTACGATAATTGTGGTGCAGATAATGGGAAGCAACATATACTCCGGATGCAAGCACGCTGCTTTCCACGCTGGTATGATGAAAATTACTTGAATCCCAGCTTGCTTTGCTTTCCGCAGCAAAAAATGCCACTGCCAGCATCATCAGCAAAAACAGGGCTTTATTGGCAAACGAAAACCAGCCGAACTTTTTCGCCGCCACTTCTCGCGCTCGGGCACTGTATATATATTTATGATTCATTTTTAACTCTCCGTATGCTCACGTTAACCAGACCGCGATCGATCCAGTTTAATTACCAGGTAACACCGCCTGCAAAGCTTCCAAGGTCTGATCGAACCCCTGTTTCACTCGTTGTTGCGGGATTTGTAAAATTTCAGCTACCTGAGACAGGTTTATTTCCCACAAGTAGATCAATACAAATATTGCGCGGTCTATTTCAGAGATGCTCTGCAATGTCGCACGCATCGATTGCACGCTCTTTCTGGACCCGGAACTGTAATTTCTGTTTTCAAGGAAATTGGTAAATACTGCGCGATAGGATACCGTCGATGGGGATATATTCTTGTTGTACTCACTTTGTAGAAACTTCAGCACTTCCAGTTTTTCCTGCTGACTGCAATTATCACCCTGCAAGTATTGTTTCGGCAGTTGGCGCAACGTAGAGCTAACGACTTCCGTAGCAGTTTGTTTGTTCAGGCATATCCAATATACGTACCGATACATGTTTGTAATGATACGCTCACTTTGTTCCAGCTCTTCTGCAGTTACGGTAGACATAGTTTTTTTAAATAAAAAACTAAACAGCTACTTCCTTGTAACTGTTTAGCAGTCAGTCAGGGGTTTACACATTGCGTCCATGCTGAAGAGCATTTGTGTCTACAACAGGCATACGGCCTTTATAGGCTTCAAACTTCTCGATTGAACCCTGCGCCAAAGCTTGACGATCAACTGGAACATCAGCCAATTTAATGTTGGCGTCGTTTACGTTGTCTATTGAAAGCCCGCCGCTGGCAAAAGCACCGCCGGCAGCCATGGTTAAAGCTAATGCTAGTATCGTTTGTTTCATTTCAGTTCTCCGTGTTAGTTAGTAATTCACGGTGAACATGCTATCGACGAGAGGCTTGTAAACCCATGTGCAGAACGCTGGACTTTATGTTCATTCGTCCACGTTTGAAGATTGTCGCTAATTACAGCGAATTTATATAAGTACTTGTTTTATATGGTTTAAATTAACCAAATACCGCTATTTTGCACGCACCTGCCCCGGTGAAACCCCGAGCTCGCGTTTAAATGCCTTGGCAAAAGCAGCTTCAGTTACATATCCACAGCGGTCGGCTGCTTCTGCAACTGTAATACCATCATCGCGAAACCAGCGATAGGCGGATTGCATACGCCAGCGCTTGATATAGCTTAATGGAGTCTCATCCAACAAGGATTTAAATTTTGCCGCAAAAGCAGAACGCGACATGGCGGCTATCGCTGCCAACGACTCTACTGTCCAATCCTGTGCAGGATCATTATGGATGGCTTCTAATACTTTCTGAATGCGTAGATCGCGTAACGCTGCTGCAAATCCGGACGATTGCGATTCATCATTAATTTTTTCCCGAATCAAAATCATAAAAATCATTTCAGACAAACGATTTAGCGTCGCCTGAACTCCCGGATGTTCGGCAATTGATTCGGTAATCATTAGATCCAGAATTTGTTTAAGATTTGTATTCCAGGGTGCCTCGTGACTTCTGACAATCATATAGTCGGGCAACAAATCAAACAAAAAATTATTTGACTGATGCTCAAATTCCAAGAAACCACACACCAGCCCGGTACCGTCATCACGCAGTCCATCAGAAAACGGCTGCGATTTCGAAGTATTCAATTCGGTAGTTACGTTTATCGAACTACTGACTCGATGTTCGCTGTCGCGCGGAAACAACACCAAGTCTCCCATGGAAAGGGTCGCCGCATGACGGGTACCGTTATGCGTGAGAAATTCACATTGTCCATGTGTGACTACATGAAAAGACGCTTTTCGAGTTCCGGAGGTATCCAACTGCCAGGAACCACAATATTGACCATTGTGAAACACATTGGCCTGAATGCGAAAGGTATTAAATAAGTGGCTTAGTACATCCATAAACAGTCTAGACGCGCGAACATAATTTTCAGCGTTTTACACATAGGTTAAACAACTATACACCGCTATTGTAACGCCTCTCTCACTAGGAAGATCAATTTATTTAAAAGGAGCACAAAGTGAAACTAATGAGTATTTTACTACTTTCCACGTTGAGTATTTCCGCTTGGGCGGGTTTCGATACAGAAACCGACCAAAACGATGTAATTCTGGCAGGACACGATGCTGTTGCCTACCATACAGAAGGCAAAGCGGTCACAGGTAAAGCGCAATATACGGTCAGCTACAACGATGCAATTTACCGCTTTAGTTCCGCCGCCAATCGCGATAAATTTCGTGCCAGTCCCGAAAAATACGCGCCGGCGTACGGCGGTTACTGCGCTTACGGGCTGTCGCTGGGTAAAAAATTCTCGGTAGACGGCAAGGCATTTGAGGTCGTAAACGGAATTCTCTATGTAAATAAGAACTTAGCCGTCTACGAAACCTGGCGAAAAGATATTCCGGGTAATATTCAAAAAGCGGATACTCACTGGCCACGAGTGAAAAACACAGATCCGGCCAAATTGTAACCCAGGGCATGTGAAAGGCGGCCCGGAGGCCGCCTTTTTCAATTGCAAGAAATCTTATTTCTATACATGCTATTTGCCAGTCGCATTGTATAATTTGCGACATGCAATTAGCGACCAGCCATAATTACGAACAAATCCTGCTGCAAAGCTCAGGCTTGCTTGATGTGCGCGCTCCTGTCGAATTTGAGCAAGGAGCCTTCCCTTCCGCCGCTAATTTTCCTTTGTTAAACGATGATGAACGTCGCCGTGTCGGAATTTGCTACAAACAACATGGCCAACAAAAAGCGATTGAAGTAGGCAACCAACTGGTAAGCGGTCGACTCAGGCAACAGCGCATTGAACGCTGGATTAATTACGCCAAACAGCAGTCTCAAACTTATTTGTATTGTTTTCGCGGCGGCTTGCGCTCCAGAATCAGTCAACAATGGTTGTACGAGGCCGGCATTGAAACTACCCGTGTTGCAGGCGGCTACAAAGCTTTAAGGAAATTTCTGATCGATCAAATTAATCAAGCGCCTGAATATTTTGATTTTATGCTGCTGGGCGGTCTGACGGGTTGCCGAAAAACAGAACTGGTTAAAAGTTTACCCAACGGCATCGACCTGGAAGGAGCTGCCTACCATCGCGGCTCCAGTTTCGGCGCCCATGCTTTACCACAACGCAGTCAGATTAATTTTGAAAACCGTGTAGCGATCGATTTATTAAAAGCCCGGCAAGCAAACCGCAAGTCACTGGCATTTGAAGACGAAGGCCGGTTTATCGGCAGTGTCGATATTCCTAAAATCATCTTTAATCAAATGCGCAATGCTCCTCTGGTCGTCGTAGAACAGTCGCTGGAACAGCGACTCAAGCAATTATTGCGGGAATATATTGTGGAGATGGAACAAGAGTTTGAAGCCCTCTACCCTGACGATAGAGAACTGGCCTTTTCCGGCTTCTCCGACTATCTGTTAAGCAGTTTATTACGCATTCGCAAAAGACTGGGCGGCGCGCGCTGGGAAATGCTGCATCGAAGTATGCAGCAGGCCCTGCAAACACACAAAACAAGCGGCAGCACTGAGGCACATTTACAGTGGCTCACGCCTTTGCTGACGCAATATTACGACCCTATGTATACATCTCAAATTCAAAATCGCGGCGATATGGTCGTATTCCGCGGCGATTATTCCGCATGTCGACAGTTTCTGCGCGAATTCGCAAGCAAATCCTTATTGTAGTCAGTGCCCGGCTTCCGGATTACACTCAAGCTAATTGCCGCAATTATTTTAATTGCCGCCGGTATCCACACTGCTGCATGGCTAGCCGTCCCACGCAATCTTGGTTTTAATCCTCATCCCTGGTATCTGGCATCACCGCAGTGGTTGCGCGAAACGATTTCATCGCTATCGATCCCTCACTCCAACCTTGAAGTAGTCATCAGTTATTTTATGCTGTTACCACTGTATGCCGGAATTTTGCTGTTGATATTGATCGCATATTGGCTGCAAAAATTGAAAAATAACTGATTGTTGCAGAATCCAGATAATTTAATTGGCGAAATCTGCAATCACGGTTATAGTTTCCCGCACTTGTTTTTGTACAGTAAATATTCTTAATAAGGAGATTAAACCTACATGAACTGGACCATTTACTTATCGGGAGAAATCCACACCGACTGGCGAGACCAAATCAAACAGGGATCCCAATCACACAATTTACCGGTTTCCTTTACTTCCGCGGTTACCGATCATGCGGCCAGTGACGCGGCTGGCGATATACTGGGTCCGGAAACCGACGGTTTCTGGCGTGACCACAAGTCCTCTAAAGTCAACGGTATTCGCACTAAAACACTAATTGAAATGTGTGATATCGCGGTAGTTCGATTTGGCGACAAATACAAGCAATGGAACGCAGCATTTGACGCCGGCTTTTGTGCGGCGATCGGTAAGCCCTATATCACCCTGCACGACAAGGAAATCATTCATCCCTTAAAGGAAGTGGATGCAGCAGCTATGGCATGGGCACAAACACCTCAACAAGTGGTAGAAATTTTAAAGTATGCCACCAGCACCGAGTAAACTATTTAAAGAACCTGAACAACAATGAAGTGAATCGCGCGCTTATAAAAAAAGGGCTTGATGCAATTGCGGCAAAGGACGGAGACGTCAAGAAAGCGCTGCAGCAACTGGATTACCCGGAGCCACGAATTCGACCCGCCGGATTCGAAACACTGGTAAGCACGATCGTAAGCCAGCAACTCTCGACCAAAGCCGCCAGCGCCATCATGGGTCGCGTACGCGATCTGTTACCGGAACTCAACGCTGCCGCGGTACTGTCTGCACGCAAAACATCATTACGCAAGGCCGGACTATCAGAACGTAAAGTCGAGTACATTCGAGCATTGGCAAAAGCAATCAAGACCGGCGCATTCGACCCGGATCAATTGACACATATGGATGACACAACGGCCATCGCCGAAATCACAGCGTTACATGGGTTTGGCCCATGGAGCGCGGAAATCTATTTGATGTTTTCGCTGGGTCGACACGATATTTTTCCGGCCAATGACCTTGCCCTGCAAGTGGCACTACAAAATCTAAAACAACTAAAACAAAAACCCGGCCCCGCAAAGGCGCGCGAATTGGTTTCCCACTGGGCACCATGGCGCAGCGCAGGCAGTCTGTTCTTATGGCATTTTTATCGAGGCGCCCCGACCTGAATTGAATTGAAGCTGAGTCTTCGCGTTTAGTACCGCAATAATTCTTTGGTCTCGCCGCATTGATTCTCAGTTTTTGTTCAACATGATCGCTTAAGTTCTTGAAAAAACGAGCTTATATTCAGTATCAAAACCGAATTAAAGTATTTCGCTAAAACATCGATAAATTAGGTAGCAAATCGCGGCAAACCAATAAGCTCTTTTTACTCTAGACTAGTCAAAGGTTTTAATATGGACATTGGACCTGCAGTAGTATTGGTACTGAACATGCTGCACCTGAAATTGCCCAACGAAATCGAAATGCATTTCACTTCTCACCACCTTAGCGACAGTTCGAGGTTCAACGAGGATAACTTTGGTCTCGGTATTCGTTTCCCAATCAAAAACACGGAGCGATTTGGATTTACGGCCGGTACGTATAATAACAGCTATGACCGGCAATCATTCTATACCGGCATTACATTTGACCACGATCTTTGTAAAAGCGATAACTATGTTTGCAAAGCCGGAATAATCGGCGGTCTGGTAAGTGGTTACGACAAAGACACCTCGGCGTCCGCTATTCAACCGATTGCACTGCCGCAGCTGACACTGGGATACAAAAATATATTTGTTCGCAGCCGATTTATCCCAAAAATTAATAAAGAAACAAGCGCTGTGTTTTCGTTCTCAGCTGGATATAATTTTTAACGCTACGATCGTCAGTCCCGCAACGCCAATACGGTTTCGGCACAATCAACGTAGTCGACCTTGAATGTATACATGGTTTTTACTAGCCGATGTTCCGGCTCGTCCATGATATATTCATTGCCATTCGATGCTAAATAAGCATTAATCGCTTCGTAGTATTTGCTAATCGAAGAATCGTTATCGATTCTGACAATTTTTACAACATTCATCATAAAGTATTTACGCAAAATTCGTTCGATTAAATGCAGAATGCTCCAATACAGACTCGCCTTTTTCTATCAACAGAATATTGGTAGCAAGCATTTCCACGAGTTTTTGTTTCGAAACGAGTCCAAACCTCACCGAGCAAGTAGCATCGCAAAGATGATGATGAACTTTCACAGTCGATTTGGGCAAACTGTACGCAATCTCTGCTTCAAACAACTCTCCCTCGTGGAAAAATGAAAAAGATTCGGTTTTAATCATACCTACTTGCCATCCATGTATATGTTTAAAGCAACGAAGCATAGCCACGACATCGACGAGAGCGCTATGCTTCGCTGGAGATTCCAGCTACTGTCAGCGATAGCTGGAAATTTACTCGGTTATAGAATAATTTTAATACCTGCCATTTACGCTTTTTTAAAATCAGCAAAACTCGTTAATACAAGTTCTATAAGTTTTCCCGGTATCTATTGTACTCAGCACCAATATTGCGGATTCGCAGCTAAATAATGTAAAAAAATTAAACACCATGGACCTAGGTCAATGGTCAACAGGCGAGGTTTGCACTCCAACTCCATTATCGCGCCATTTATCCGAAATCGAATTCAGTGCGCAGATTTGGTTGAAAATTTAAAAAGTGCGACAGATAGAGTCGAAACAAAAAACCTAAAAGCCAAGTTGGAGCTAAAACTTTTCGGCTTTCAGGAACTTCTGCTGGATTTAAATAAATTTACATCGCTACAATTATCCGAATTCCGCAGTAATCACCGGTGTCGTTGGGTAACCACGGCAATCACTGCGAAACCCGAAATCTATGTTATGCGTATTGCGTTTGCATATACTTCAGTCGATTTGACCGCGTATAAACGACTTTGAGTAATTAAACACCCTGGACTATAGTCCAGTGTCAACGACTAGCGTCAAATTTTCTACTATTTTTCGGTTCGTCGAAGATTCCACTGCTGTCATAATTGACCTTGGTCTTAGGTCCAAGGTTTATAGTGGCGCACTTATGCCGCATATCTCCACAAAGTGTATGGACACCCCCAAAACGCAGAATCAAGATGACGCACTCAACGCCTACCGTTCAATAGTCAATAGCATACTTAGCGAACACGGCAGAGCCCCTCTCTTCAGTGAGGATGAAATTTCATTGGTTCGCAATATGTTTCGCTCCCGTAAAAGCTACGTCGATTGCGTGATCGCTGTGCTTATCCTAAGACAGGATTGTGGGTTCCAGGCACGAACTACAGTATTTCAGTAACAATGATCACATTTATTCAGCTAACTCGCTGAATTTAGCAACTAATTTACAAAATGATCGAAATTTCGCGAGGCGTTTCACAACTATGAGCTGACAAGCTTATAAAATCTTGTATTCCACTTCGACTGCGCTTCAAAAATGCAACTGGATGCTGAAATTAGCAAACGGATTTCGATCATCAAATATGTGATGATTATTGGGATTGTGATAACGCATATCCCTCCTTTCGTACACATTCATGATTTCGGCTTCACCATCTTTGAATCCATCAAGGTGTTTTTTGCGCACGGCGTTTTTAAAGTGGCAGTACCGGTTTTAGCGACGATTTCAGGCTTTTTATTGTTTTCATCCAAACTTCACCTGAATTACTCTAAATTAGTTTACAAGAAATCCAAATCGATATTATTACCTTTAATAATCTGGAACTTGCCTTTTGCAATCATTATTTACTTAATTCAATTTTATGAATTGTCTGTTTACCAATACTGGATCAAATTACACCCCATAAGCATTGATAAATGGCTATTAGTGGTAATAGGCTGGACAGGTCTGCCAGTAAATTATCCTTTGCATTTTTTGAGAGATCTGTTTGTTGTCGCCTTGATGACGCCATTATTCTGGTTGCTGCTAAAGAGAATTCCCTACATCGGATTTCTGGTGATTTTAACGGTATATTATTTCGACCTCGATGGTGGCCTGGTGATGCGAAATAATATGTTGGTTACTTTTTATATCGGTGCTTTGGCCGCTACGCAAAAATGGGACCTAAAATATCTAGACCGGTATTATTCGCAACTTTTATTGGTATTTATCTGCGCATGTTTCGTCATCACAATCTTCAGAATCGACAATAGAGAGCTATTTGTTATTCTTTCGCCATTCATGGTTTGGCCATTTTTTTCTCAAATCACAAACACGAGGATTGGTGATATTTTACATCGATATTCAAAAAACAGTTTTTTCCTGTTTTTGTCGCATGCACCAATTTTGTTTGTTTTATATAAAGTATACGTAAATCTGCCTATAGAAATTCCGTATTTTGTATTCTGGTGCGTCGCCCCCATAGTTACCATTCTGGCTGCGAATCCACTGGTTAAAAAAACGCGAGAATGGTTGCCCAATACCTCGCAGATCGCATTGGGTGGAAGATAAAATTATAAACCGACGCTTTCGGGTTCTACCGGAGCCGGCAGATCGCTGCTTCCCATCAAGTATTTATCCACTGCACTGGCTGCCGAGCGCCCTTCGGCAATAGCCCACACAATCAAGCTTTGCCCGCGCTGCATATCTCCGGCGGTAAATACGCCTTCAACGCTGGTCATCCAGTTCTCATCGGCTATTACATTACCGCGTTCGTTCA
>JANQOT010000105.1 GCA_028285655.1 Gammaproteobacteria bacterium | reverse complement strand
CGCGGCTTTGTCCACGCTCCTCCGCCCCGACCCCGGGATAGGCACCGGGAGTATCGATAAAAGTGACAATCGGAAATTGAAACTTTTCGGCCATTTCCATGATGCGCAGTGCTTTGCGGTACCCTTCCGGGCGCGGCATTCCAAAATTACGACGTAAATTTTCCTTGGTATTGCGCCCTTTTTGGTGGCCGATAATCGCGACCGAACGACCTTCAAAGCGGCCGATACCGGTTACGATCGCCGGGTCGTCGGAATAGGCGCGATCGCCGTGTAATTCTTCGAAATCGGTAAACAGTTGCTCGATATAATCCAGGGTATACGGGCGCCGCGGATGGCGTGCGATCTGGGCCACTTGCCAGGGGCTTAGATTGCGATAAATTGATTCCGTCAAAGAATCACACTTGGCCTGCAACTTGGCGATTTCTTCGCCCAATTGCATTTCATTGTCTGACTCTACACGACGCAACTCTTCAATTTTCGCCTCCAATTCTGCAATTGGCTGCTCAAATTCTAGATAATCGGAAACCATAGAAATAATTGTAATTTTGCGTGATTATAGACGCACGCGCCAAGAAATGCAGAGTTTGTAGGATTAATAGACAACCCGCGCTTCCAGCACTCCGTTTAGCCGACTCAAACGCCGCAGCAATTCCTTGTCGGGTACCACTTTCCACTGCTCTCCGACTTTAACTTCACCCCCTTCGTCTTCGGTGCGGTAGCGAATTTGAACTTTGCACTTGCCCCCCAGATAGGGTTTGTAGGTGTCTATTAACTGGCTGGCGAGTTGTAGTTTTTGCGATTCGTCTTGTTCAGACCCGTCGATACTTACATATAACAATTTACCGTTTTCAATACGCTCTTCGTCCAGGCCGATTATCTTATTTGCCCGTACCCGCGGTTTACCATTGTATTCATCGATACTGATAGAACCCTCCACAATCAAAATACGGTCTTTCACCAGTAAATTCTTGTACGCGCTGTAGGCGTCGGCAAATACCGCGACATCGATACGTGCCGTGTTGTCGTCCAAGGTTAAAAATGCAATGCGACCGGACGGACTATTGCGTAAGCGCATGTGCATGAGTAATCCCGCAACTTTTACCGTGTTTGCATCCTTGCGGCGATAACCGTTAGCAGGTTCTTTTATCGGCTGCGCCAGTCGATCGCGCAAGTTTCTGCCGACGATACTTACCAATTCGTCGCGGTATTGATCCACCGGATGCCCGGTTAAGTATAAGCCCAGGGTTTCGCGCTCACCCGCCAGCAATGTGTCGATATCCCATTCTTCTTTTTCTTCCATTCCACCTTCACGCGCAATGGTCTGACCGCCGCCAAACATATCGTTCTGACCGGTATCGTCATTGCGTTGATGTTGTTCGGCAAGTTGCAATGCGCGCGGTAAATAATGCATCAAGGTAGCGCGCGTATGGTCAAACTTATCCAGCGCTCCGGCACGCAATACCGCTTCCAGACATCTGCGATTAAACTTTTGCAAATCCAGTCGCATGCATAAATCATTTAAAGACTTGAACGGACCATTTGCTTCGCGTTCGACTTCAAGGTGTTCTATAGCCCCTTCGCCCACGCCTTTAATCGCGCCCAATCCATACACGATTTTGTGGTCCGGCGTAACCGTAAACTGATAACGCGAGTGATTAATGTCCGGCGCAATAACCTGCAAGTTCATCGACCTGCATTCGTCGATCAGGTTAACGACCTTGTCAGTGTTGTCCATGTCGGCCGACAATACCGCCGCCATAAATTCTGCAGGATAATGCGCTTTTAACCAGGCAGTTTGATACGCCAGCATTGCGTACGCAACCGAATGCGACTTGTTAAAGCCATAGCCGGCAAATTTTTCCATTAAATCGAAAATATAATTCGCGTTGCTGTTGGCGACTCCGCGTTCGACGGCTCCGCCGACAAATACGGCACGCTGCTTCGCCATCTCCTCGGGTTTCTTTTTACCCATTGCACGCCGCAATAAATCCGCACCTCCCAGGGTATACCCCGCCAGCACTTGCGCGATCTGCATTACCTGCTCCTGGTAAAGAATTACGCCATAAGTCTGCTGCAAAATCGCTTCCAGATCGGGATGCGGGTACTCGACGCGCGCGCCGTGTTTTCGGTCGATAAAATCATCCACCATGCCGGACTGCAACGGTCCGGGACGATACAAGGCAACCATGGCGACAATATCATCAAACTTGTCGGGTTTGAGACGGCCTAAAATTTCTTTGATACCGGAGGACTCCAGCTGAAAAACGGCGGTAGTTTGCTGGTTGCCTAACAATTGATACGCGGCAGCGTCGTCCAGCGGCAGAGCATTCAAATCGATTTCTTCCTTGTTTTCACGCCGCAGCCGTGCATTTACGTTTTTCAGCGTGTTATCGATAATAGTCAAGGTACGCAAACCGAGAAAATCGAATTTGACCAAACCGATGGCTTCGACATCGTCTTTATCTAGTTGTGTAACAACGTTTACACCACCGGCTTCGCAGTACAGCGGCGTAAAATCCGTCAACTTGGAAGGCGCTATTACCACTCCACCCGCATGCTTACCGGCATTGCGCGCCAGACCCTCCAGTTGCAAAGCCATATCAATTAATACTTTTACTTCTTCTTCCGAGTCGTATAACTCTTTAAGATCTTTCTCCCGATCCAGTGCTTTTTCCAGCGTCATGCCGATTTCAAACGGCACCATTTTGGCAATGCGGTCGACAAAGCCGTAGGGATGCCC
>JANQOT010000087.1 GCA_028285655.1 Gammaproteobacteria bacterium | reverse complement strand
CAGATGCGTGTACGCCGTTTCGTTGGCATTAAATTCAATCCGCGCATCACCGAGCTCCTCCCAGACCACCATGGATGTGTACGGAAACGAACGCATGGCTTGCACTTGCGGCCATACTTCCAGTTCGTCGAGTAATTTGCTGCTGGCAAGGTTGAGTGCGCTGACCCGCAAGCCGAACGAACTGTCGGCCTGCCAGGGTGTAAATACGGAATTATCAATAATTGCGACACGCTCGAACTGATTTGCAAACTGACAGGCCGCGGCGGAACCGACGATACCCCCGCCGATTACAATAATGTCGAATTCGCTGGCTGTATCCATGACCGTATTAACCGAATGCGTTGGTGAAATATCGCATGCCCAGATTACGGCGCAGCAAGGTCCGTTGTACTGCCGGTAACGCTCCCACCGCGCGAATGCCCAGACTACGCAGACTTTTTAGCGGACTGGCCTGCGCGGCAAATACACGCGTAAGCCCGTCGGTTAAACGAATGACATGATTGCGATCAGCCGTTCGCATTTGTTCGTATTCCGCCAGCATTTGCGCATAGTCGTTACTATTGAATTTATATTTTTTCAGCAGCTCGACCAGCGCTTTTACATCGCGCAAGCCCAGATTAAGCCCCTGCGCAGCTACCGGATGCACCGATTGCGCGGCGTTACCCAATACCACGGCATTGTCTGTACATAATGATTCGCTGACGGTTAACGATAACGGATATGCGACGCGTTTGCCCACTTGCAAAAATGTCCCCAGGCGAAAACCGAATTCGGATTGCAATCGTTGAAGAAATTCCCGGTCGTTCAACTCGACATACTAGGACACCGCTTCGCTCGCATGGGACCAGATGAGTGCACAATGATTCTTCTGAATGGGCAACACCGCCAACGGGCCTACTTCGGTGAAACGTTCGTAGGCGGTATTGTTGTGCGGCAACTGTGGCAACACATTGGTGATGACGGCCGATTGTCCGTAGTCTTTTTGCCGCACACTAAAATGCAGCAACTCGCGCACTTTTGAATTGGCACCGTCCACACCTACCAGCAGGGCGGTAGTATAGGTTTGTACTCGCCCGTCCTGCTCGACTTGCAATTGCACTTCCCGATGCTGCGATTGCATGGATTGCAACGTCGCAGGCGACTGCACGGTAATGTTTTCACCGTGTGCGACTTGCTCGCTCAATTCTGAAATCAATGCATGATTCGGCAACATGTATCCGATGGGAGAAATTCCGTGCCGGCGACCATCGATACGTGCACAACCGAATGCACCCAACTCGGAAATTTCCAGGCGCTCAATCGGTGTCGCGTGTTTAAGCAAGGCAGGCCAGACCCCTGCGTCCGCAAACACGCGTTCGGAACTGCGCGTTAACCCGGTGGTGCGCAAGTCCAGGTGATTGGCATGCACCGGTGCGACTTGATTCTGTTCCAGCAATAAAATGGACAAAGGTGTATCGGCAAGTGCCACCGCCAGGGACATTCCGACCAGGCCGCCGCCGACAATGACTACATCGTAATGCTGCGAAGAAGTACTCATAACGGATTTACTGCGCGCTTGCCATTAAGGCTTCGATATCCTGGGGTTCTTTTACCAACGCGCCCGTTATCACTTCGTTGCCGTTGCGGGTAACGCGAACATCGTCCTCGATACGTATGCCGGTATTCCAGTAACGCTTGGGGACACCGCGCGACTTGGAGGGAATATAGATACCGGGTTCTACAGTCAACACCATGCCCGGTTCAAACAAGCGCCATTGATCCTCGATTTTGTAATCGCCGACATCGTGCACGTCCAGGCCCAGCCAATGTCCGGTACGGTGCATATAATATTTACGATAGGCGCCGTCTTTAATCAATTTTGCCGGCCGTCCTTTTAGTATGCCCAGCTTTACCATTCCCCTGGTAAGCACTTTTACCGCTGCATCGTGCGGATCATTCCAGTGATTACCCGGTTGCACCGCATTGATCGCCGCCAGTTGTGCATCCAGAACTAATTCATACAACTCCAGTTGCGGTTCGGTAAATTCACCATTCACCGGAAAGGTACGGGTGATATCGCTGGCGTAGCCACAATACTCCGCACCGGCATCGATCAGCAGTAAATCTTTATCCTGTAACACCTGGTTGTTATCGGTGTAATGCAAAATACATCCATTGGCTCCGCCACCCACTATAGATGGATACGCCGTTTCGCAGCCGGCTTTTTTAAATTCATATAATAGTTCTGCTTCGATCTGGTATTCATACATTCCCGGCTGGCATGCGCGCATGGCACGCTGGTGTCCGGCAATGGCGGCTTTCGCTGCGCGTTTCATATGTTTGATTTCGGCACCGGTTTTAAACAGGCGCAGTTCATGCAGCAAATGATCCAGGGAAATAAATTCATGCGGCGTATGTGTGCCGCCGCGACTTTTTTCGCGTATTTGATTCACCCAGCCAAGCAGACGATGGTCGAAGTCGGCATGTACGCCCATGGTATAAAACACACGCTCGCGTTGTTCCAGCAGTCCGGGCAAAATTTCATCGATATCGCCGATCGGAAAGGCGTCGTCGGCACCAAAATCGTTCATTGCGCCTTCCTGGCCGGCCCGCAGCCCGTTCCAGGTTTCCATTTCCAGGTCGCGTTCACGACAGAATAATATGTATTGGCCGTGCGCGCGGCCGGGCATCAATACCGCCACCGCTTCCGGCTCCTGAAATCCGGTGACATACATAAAATCGCTGTCCTGGCGATAATCGAATTCAACGTCGCGATTTCGAATTTTGACCGAAGCTGCCGGCAGAATCGCGATTCCGTCATGGCCGATCATGCGCATCAAGTTTTTACGACGTTTGGCGAATTCTTTGTCCATATTATTTAATGCAGTCCTTCTGATGATTTTAGCGGCTGGATTTCTTCGGCAATCAGCAGTGTTGCCATACGTACATATTCCATCAATTCGTTATACGATACTTCCTCGTCTTCTTCACCCGTATCGGCACCGCCAAGCTGAGCGATACGGCCGAAATCCTGTAATATTTCCCTGGATTCCGCAGATAATGCACTCACATCTTGCAGGCCGGCATTGGCGACACCATATAAAAAGCCGTCGCACCAGGCCGCCAGAGCGACCACGCGTTGGGTCAAATTGGTGCGATCGCTATCCGGCAAACATAGTTCAAACTGCAAGTTGGAATCCGTCATTTGCGATTGCACGACTTCATATACAGTATTCATTAACCGGGTGGATTCAGGGGTAGGCTGAACAGGCGCGGTATTCGCAACCAGGGTATCCACCGCTGTCGGCAGTGGAAAGCGAATATCGACTGCCAATGCACCGCATAAATAGCCATGCCACTCAGATACGCGCTGATCCAGCGCTACCGGCTCCAAAGCGCTACAAAGCTCATCATACGCGGGTAAAATCATGGCCAGCAGTCTATCATCGATAAATTCTATATTTAATGTCGAAAAATGGCGTATCTAGGTGAAAATCCAAACAATTTGTGATTTTTTTGGCGACTCTTATTGACCGCTTGGCCTACAAATCCTACTATTCGTACATGGACGCCAATAAAACTACAACAAGAGTGTCGGAAGAAGAACTACGCAGACTCGAAATTCGAATTGACGAACTCATAAATACTTGTGAGCAGTTAAAAGAAGAAAACAGATTGTTACGGGCACAGCAACAAGCATATAGTGGGGAAAGAGCTACCTTGTTAGACAAGCAGGAACAGGCTCGCACACGAGTTGAGGCGATGATAAATCGCTTGAAAGCCCTAGAACAGAGTCAATGAGTTC
>JANQOT010000075.1 GCA_028285655.1 Gammaproteobacteria bacterium | reverse complement strand
GATCAATATCGATATAGCTGCGAATTCGATCGACAAATCCGAGGCGTGTCAGTCCGGCGCTGGCCAGAATGATCGCGTCGTACTGGCCCTCGTCCAGTTTGGCCAGCCGGGTATTTACGTTGCCGCGCAAAGGCTTGGTTTCCAGATCATTCCGATATGGACGTAGCTGACATTCGCGACGGCTGCTGGAAGTGCCAACCACGGCATTTTGCGGCAACTGGTCGATTTGATCGTATTGGTTGGAAACAAACGCATCGCGCGGATCTTCGCGCGATAAAATGGCGTGGATGCCGAGTCCGGATGGTAATTCAAACGGCACATCTTTCATCGAGTGCACGGCGATATCGGTATTCCGGTCGAACAGGCTTTGTTCTAGTTCTTTGACGAATAATCCCTTGCCTCCGGCGGACGCCAGGGATGCCTGCAGAAAACGATCGCCCTGCGTCGTCATCCCTACAATCTCGAGCTCGATATCCGGGTGATGGTGTTGCAGCAAACGCGCGACTTCATTGGCTTGCCATAAGGCAAGTTGACTTTCACGCGTGGCAATTCGAATGCGTGGCATTTGGGTAAAAAATTAAACCGGTAAGTCGATGCGCTCGAAATGGCGCTGAACTACCGTATTCCCTGGTTTATCTGGATTTCAGGAATTTGCGAACTTCAGCGACGTGGCGTCGGCTGATTTCGAGTTTGTCATCTACTTCTTTAAAAGTGACGACAAAGCGGCCATCAATATTTTTCTCCATGCCGGTAATATAGTTCGTGCTTACCAGCGCATTGCGATGGATTCGTATCAGGCGGTCCTCGAACTCGACTTCCAGGTTTTTAAGGGCGTCCTCGATCAGTACCTCGCCACCGACATGGCGTACAGTGATGTATTTCTGGTCGGCCTGAAAGTAGACAATCTCGTCAACCGGAATCAGTTCCAGGTTGCCGCGAATACGGGCACAAATATGGCTGCGACCGGTAGTATTGGTCTCCATATTAAGTGCCGCTATTTGGGCTTTAGTCAGTTTTCGTGCTTTGGCCAGCGATTTTTCCAGTTTTTCCTGGCGAATGGGTTTGACTAGATAATCCACCGCATTGGCATCGTAAGCTTCCAGGGCATGTTCGCTATAGGCGGTGGTAAAGATGATGGCGGGAGGTTCGTCCATTTCGCTTAGATGGCGTGCCGCTTCCAGGCCATCCATGCCGGGCATGCGAATATCCATCAATACCACGTCGGGATGCGAGTCCTGCACCATGCGCACTGCTTCCAGCCCGTTTGACGCCTGGCCACTGGTTTCCATGCTGTCAATAGAAGAAACCATATGAACTAGCCGATCTCTTGCCGGTGCCTCATCATCCACAATTAATACTTTCATAGTCTATTTCGCCTCTATCGGAATATTGAAACTAACAGAATAATCTTTCTCGGATTCTCGAATTTTCATTTTGGACAGCTCACCGTAGGCCAGTTGCAGACGTTGGCGAATATTGTCCTGAGCCATTTTGTTACCCGGTCGCCTAGGGTCTCGTACCTTGGGCTTGGGATTGGTAATTGTGAGTAACAAATCTCTCGTATTGCTCTCGATTTCAATTCGTACTGTCCCCCCACTAGTGAGTGGTTCTACCCCATGATATATCGCATTTTCTACCAAAGGTTGCAAGATTAATGCGGGTACGAGTGTGCTCAAACTGAGGCTATCTTGCAAGTGTAATTCCACTTTTAGCCGGTCTCCAAGGCGCAGTTCCTCAATATTAATGTAGCGTTTGGTGAAATCGAGTTCCTCGCGCAGGGTTACCCGATCCTGATGACCTAATGAGGCACGAAACAGGTCGGCCAGGTCCTCGACCGCCTTTTCGGCTTTATCCGGGTCGGTATGGGTCAAGCTGGCGATGGTATTCATACTGTTAAACAAAAAATGTGGCCGGATCCGGGCTTGCAGTGCCTGAATTCTGGAGCGGGCTTCGGTCTGGATATTGGATTTCCACTGATGCTGCACATAGAAATAACGTAGCGCTACCGCACTGACAATGGCGCTGATTGCCATGTTGCGCAGTAAAAAGTCGTTCATGAGCAGCGAGCCGGTGGGAGCGGTCGGCTGAGTGTCCAGAGGAGTAGTCACCAATGCCAGAATGGAAATCGCAAACGTTACCAGCAGGCTCAATCCGTAACAGGAAAACGCGGCGGTAATTGGCGCCAGTCGTTGCAGAAAACGGCGGGTTATGCACAACACTAATATATTGCCAAATGCGATCCAAACCACAAACAGCGCGATCATGGACAAATTAATCCAGAAGTCCTGGGTTGACTTGGTAGAAGACAATGCCAGCACGATCGCCAGTAAAATCGCACCTAGGATGACTAAAAATATAACGCGTGCATTACAGAAGTCGGGTAAAAAAGTAGGCTCTGAACTAGTGTCCGTTGAACGATTTTGACGGCTGGTGGGTCGACGCATGGAGTTAAATGTAGTTGCCATTAAATTCAGGAGTGGCTGTTAGCTAATGGTATACTCGCCGCAAATTTGATGAGCAGAATTGATGTCCAATAAAGAAGTAGCTGATAAACCGTGGAGTGGACGCTTCACAGAATCCACGGATGCCTTTGTCGAACAATTTACGGCATCTGTAGAATTTGATCAACGCATGTATGCGCAGGATATTGCCGGGTCGCAGGCGCATGCGCGCATGCTGACGAAAATCGGCGTGCTTTCGACGGCCGAATGCGAGCTGATTACGGCCGCTTTGGAAGAAATTCGACAGGAAATCGAACAGGGCGAATTCAACTGGCGTGTCGACCTGGAAGACGTGCATATGAATATTGAATCACGTCTGGTGGAAAAAATCGGCGAACCCGGTAAAAAACTGCATACCGGACGCTCGCGCAACGACCAGGTGGCAACGGATGTACGCTTATATCTGCGTGATCAGATCGAATTGATAGACGCGGAATTAGTGCGCCTGCAACACGCCGTGCTGAACTTGGCGGAGGGTGAAGTCGAGACGCTGATGCCGGGCTTTACTCATTTGCAGGTCGCACAGGTGATCACTGTCGGCCATCATTTGATGGCCTGGTTTGAAATGTTATGCCGCGACCGTGCACGCCTTGCCGACTGTAAAAAACGAGTGAATATTATGCCGCTGGGATCCGCTGCACTGGCAGGTACCAGTTTTCCCTTGGACCGCGAGTACGTCGCGCAGCAATTAGGATTTGACGGCGTCTCTAATAATTCTTTGGATGCCGTTAGCGATCGCGATTTTGCCATCGAGTTTTGTGCATTTGCGGCCTTGTTGTTGATGCATCTTTCACGCTTTTCGGAAGAGCTGGTGCTGTGGGCTTCGCAGCAATTTGAGTTCATCGAATTGCCCGATCGGTTCTGTACCGGTTCATCCATCATGCCGCAGAAAAAAAATCCCGATGTCCCAGAACTGGTACGCGGTAAAAGTGCCAGAGTGTTCGGTAATTTAATGAGTATGCTGACGTTGATGAAATCTCAGGTGCTGGCGTACAACAAGGACAATCAGGAAGATAAGGAGCCGTTATTCGATACGGTAGACGCGGTTGCGGCGTGCGTGCGTGTTTACGCGGATATGGTGCCGCATATTGCATTCAATCGAAATAAGCTCGCGGCTGCGGTCGACACAGGGTACGCAACAGCAACTGATTTGGCGGATTATCTGGTGGCAAAAGGGGTCGCGTTTCGTGATGCACATGAAATTGTCGGCAAAGCGGTTCGCATCGCGATAGACGAAGACAAGGAATTGCCGCAACTAAGCCTGGCCCAGTTTCAGGCATTGTCCGCACATATCGGCGAAGATGTGTTTACGGTGTTGCAAGCACGAGGGTCGGCAGAATCCAAAAACGTTGTGGGTGGTACCAGCCCGGTACAAGTACGTGCGCAAATAGAGGCGGCACGCCGGTCACTTGCGTAACCGCGCCAGAATCCAGTTGCGCAGGTCCTGTATCAGCTCATAGCATAGTTCGTGACCCATTGAATATTCGTACCACTTTACTTGTGCGCCTGCGTGGACCAATACATCTTTCGACAATACGCCTAATTCATGCGGTAACACCTCGTCGTGCGTGCCGTGCGCCATAAAAATTTCGGTATGTTGAATTTCCCGGTTGCTGGCTTCGGAAACCAGTTCGCGTAGCGGCAAGTAGCTGGACAAGGCGATTGCGCCTCCCAGTGCTGTACTGCCGTGCAACAGAGTATGCAATGTTAATGCGCCACCCTGGGAGAAACCGGCCAGTAAAATTCTTTTGGCATCTATATGCGCCAGTTTGGATTTAATCAGGGATTCGAGTAAACGCATCGAATCGAATACACCTTGTTGGTCTTCTTCGGCGTGCAGACTGAGTTCGCGAATATCGTACCAGGCGTTCATGGCAATACCCTGATTAATGGTTACCGGCTGTACCGGAGCATGCGGAAACAGAAAATGGATCGCGCAGTCGGAGGGTAAATTCAGTTGCTGTACTATGGGTTGAAAATCGTAGCCGTCGGCGCCCAGACCATGCAACCAGACAATGGCTGCGTCGGGATTTGGTCCGCTGAGTTCTTCTAGATACTCCAGGTTCTGCATTGAATCGGTCCTTTACTGTAAACAGAATAGATTGTGGCTATGTAATATCCGCACATACGTCGTTATAATCGCTTCACGCTTCCGCCAGAAATTAATTTTGAGGGTTCCACAGGTGAAACAGCAAGTCAGCGTATTGTTATTACTTGTTTCCATGATTGTAATTAGTGCATGTGGACAGTCGGGCGATCTTTATTTGCCGGAAGACGATCAGACCCAGGAAAAAAATAAAAAGTAAGCATCACGTTGTTGGTCTTTTCGATGCAATAACAACGAAGGCGTAATGTATTGAACCAGTTTCCTGAGTACGACTACCGGCAAGATACCTTGCATGTCGAAAATGTCGATTTAGCCGCGCTGGCGCTGCAGTATGGCACGCCATGCTATGTCTATTCAAAAAAGCATCTGCAATCGCAGTGGACTGCGCTATGCGAGGCGTTTGGCGCAGTGGATTTTTTACCGTGCTATGCGGTCAAAGCCAATTCCAATATCGCAATTTTGCAAATGCTCGCCGACTGGGGCGCCGGTTTCGATATTGTATCGCTGGGCGAGATGGAGCGTGTAATGGCGGCGGGCGGCGAAGCCGGAAAAATCATGTTTTCGGGAGTCGCCAAACGGGAAGACGAGCTACGCAAAGCCATCCATTGTCAGATCGGTTGTATCAATGTCGAGTCTGAATTTGAGCTGCAACGTATCGGCTCTATTGCCGCCGAAATGGAAATGCCGGTTAATGTTTCACTGCGAATTAACCCGGATGTAAATCCTAAAACGCATCCGTATATAGCAACCGGCCTGAAAGAAAGTAAGTTTGGCATCGCCAGTGAGACTGCGTTACCGCTTTACCGGTCATTGTTAAACCATGCCTGGGTGCATCCGGTCGGAATCGACTGCCATATCGGCTCGCAGATCGTGGAAACGCAGCCCTACGCAGATGCCGCCCAGCATGTATTTAAACTGGTGGCAGAAATTGAATCGCTGGGTATTCAACTGCAGCATATCGATTTGGGCGGCGGGTTCGGCATTAATTACGATGCCGACCAAGCGCTGCCATTCAGCAAGTATGCGGACGTGTTGACACCATTATTTACAGGTACAAATTACCAGCTTGTACTAGAGCCCGGGCGCTCGCTAATAGGCAATGCTGGCGCGTTAATAACTTCGGTAGAGTATATAAAAGAAACCGACAGCAAAAGTTTTGCCTTGGTGGACGCCGCCATGAACGATTTGTTGAGACCCGCCTTGTATGATGCATGGCATTCATTGCTGCCGGTGCACAAAGTCAGCGGGCGTGCGGAAAAAACGTACGATATTGTCGGGCCGGTGTGCGAGAGCGGAGATTTTTTCGCGCGTTCAAGGGTAATGTCCGAACTGGGCGCAGGTGATTTATTGGCGGTGATGTCTGCTGGTGCCTACGCCATGAGCATGGCCAGCAATTACAACTCGCGCCAACGCCCCTGCGAACTGCTGGTCGACAATGATCAAGTGCATTTGATTCGGCGACGCGACGCCCTGGAAGAACTGTGGAGTAACGAGCTTACACTGTGTTAATTGGTAAATAATTTCGGAAATTAATTTGAGTAAATTGGCGAATACCCTAAATGACGAGCAAAAGATTCAGTTACTAACGGCTGCTCAAACCATTGCAGTAGTGGGTTTATCTCCCAAAACCAATCGGCCGAGCCATCGTGTTGCCAAAGCGATGCAGGAGTTTTCGTATAAAATTGTTCCTGTGCGTCCTGCGATTGATTCTGTGCTGGGAGAACAAGCGTATGATTCAATTGCCGCTATTCCGTTTCCGGTCGATATTGTTAATGTATTTCGTGCTTCCAAGTATGTTGCCGGTATCGTACAACAATGTATTGAATGTGGTATTCCGGCGATTTGGCTGCAGGAAGGTGTTCGCGACGACCGAGCGGCGCAAGCGGCCGTGGATGCCGGTATATCCATCGTTATGGATTCATGCATATACAAAGAATTTATACGCTTGCAGATTAAACGCGAAAATGCTGAATAATAGTATAAGTAGTAGACCTAACTCACGGCAATTAAAGTGAAACTTGATTTTGTAAAAATGCATGGTTTGGGGAATGATTTTGTGTTGATTGATGCAGTCTCGCAAAATGTTTCTCTAAATGATCAACAAATACGCCAACTTGCGAATAGAAAATTTGGAATTGGTTTCGATCAATTGCTGTTGGCAGAATTACCCAGTACAGAAAATGTTGATTTTCGCTACCGAATATTTAATAGTGACGGCAGTGAAGTTGAGCAGTGCGGTAACGGTGCGAGATGTTTTGCGCAATTTGTACGTTATAAAGGTTTGACGGACAAAGAGCGTATCAAGGTGGAAACCCTTGCCGGAGAACTTACTCTGGAAGTGCGTGATAAAAGTATGGTTACGGTGGATATGGGAATACCTGTTTTTGACCCGTCAAGCATTCCGTTTCAGGCGCAACACGCATCTGAAACTTATCAGCTAACACTGGACGGTAATCAGGTAGAGTTTTCAGTTGTCGCTATTGGTAATCCGCATGCTGTATTATTTGTTGATGATGTGCAGACTGCGGCAGTGCAAGACATCGGGAGTCAGCTGGAAAATCATGCGAGGTTTCCAAACCGAACCAATGTCCAATTCGTCCAGTTGGAAAACAGAAGTAAAATTAATCAACGAATATTTGAACGCGGTGTGGGAGAAACAATGGCAAGCGGCTCCGGTGCTTGTGCAGCCGTTGCGGTAGCACGCAGACTGGATCTCGTGGATGATACCGTTCAGGTGCAAATGCCAGGGGGAAGTTTGGAAATACATTGCGAAAATAATACTGGTCGAATTTTTATGACCGGGCCGACTGAATTTAGCTTTGAGGGGAGCGTTACGCTATGACTACGAAATCCGAAGTTCATGTGAGCACTCGGCGTAGAGATTCTGAAGATCTAATCGACC
>JANQOT010000062.1 GCA_028285655.1 Gammaproteobacteria bacterium | reverse complement strand
ATCGTGTTTATTTTGAACTAGTTAAGGTTACATAGAAACAAAAAAGGCGGCCATTGGGCCGCCTATCTATCCAATCTATCCTGTAACCGGCCGCTTAGCGCTTTAATTTTCGCAGCTTTTCGATCATCCGCAGTTGCGCCGCTGTTTCGGCTAATTCGGCCAATGCGCGCGCGCTGTCAATGTCGGACTGCCGGTCCGCCAGCGACTCTTCGGCCTGCTGCTTGGCCTGCAGGACCAGGCTTTCATCCAGATCGTCTGCGCGAATTGCGGTATCGGACAGCACCGTCACCACATCAGGCTGCACCTCCAGCATGCCGCCGGACACATAAATATACTGGTCTTCTTCGCCCTCGACCTGAATTTTGACTTCCCCGGGCTTCAGGCGGGTTACCAACGGCGTGTGTTTGGGATAAATACCCACGTCGCCCATGACGGCGGGGGCAAACACTGCATTTACGGTACCCGAAAAAATTTCTGACTCGGCACTTACAATATCCAGGCGCATGGTATGGGCCATAGTGGTCTACCCTAGAGTTCCTCGGCTTTCTTGGTGACATCGTCGATGTTGCCGACCATGTAAAACGCCTGTTCCGGCAGGTGGTCGTATTCACCGTCGACGATTGCGCGGAAACTTGCCACGGTTTCGTTCAGCGGTACGAGTGCACCAGGTGTGCCGGTAAAGACTTCCGCCACACTGAACGGCTGCGAAAGGAAGCGCTGAATTTTTCGTGCGCGGGATACCACCAGCTTGTCGTCTTCGGACAACTCGTCCATCCCCAGAATGGCAATAATATCTTTTAATTCCTTGTAGCGTTGCAGTGTGTTTTGTACGTCGCGCGCAGTGTTGTAGTGTTCCTGCCCGATGACTAGCGGATCAAGTTGTCGACTGGTCGAATCCAGCGGATCCACCGCGGGATAAATTCCCAGCTCAGCTACTTGCCGTGAAAGTACAACCGTTGCATCCAGGTGAGCAAAGGTGGTCGCCGGTGACGGGTCGGTCAAGTCGTCCGCCGGTACGTACACTGCTTGAATCGAGGTAATGGAACCGGTGTTGGTGGAAGTAATACGTTCCTGCAACACGCCCATTTCTTCTGCCAGGGTCGGTTGGTAACCTACTGCAGACGGCATGCGGCCCAACAATGCCGAGACTTCTGTTCCCGCCAGTGTGTAACGATAAATGTTATCGATAAACATCAATACATCACGGCCTTCGTCACGAAAATACTCGGACATGGTCAACCCCGTCAGTGCAACCCGCAAGCGGTTGCCGGGAGGTTCGTTCATCTGGCCATACACCATCGCTACTTTATCCAGTACGCCCGCCTCTTTCATTTCGTAATAGAAATCGTTGCCTTCACGAGTCCGCTCGCCGACCCCCGCGAACACGGACAAACCTGAGTGTGCTTTTGCAATGTTATTAATCAGTTCCATCATGGTGACGGTCTTGCCTACACCCGCACCACCAAACAGACCGATTTTTCCGCCCTTGGCAAACGGACATAATAAATCGATGACTTTAATTCCGGTGGTTAGTAATTCGTTACCGCCGGCCTGGTCTTCAAACGAGGGCGGCGCACGATGAATCGGCATACTTTCATCGGCTCCTACATCGCCGGCGTTATCCACCGGATTGCCCAACACGTCCACGACTCTGCCAAGTGTTTTCGGTCCGACCGGCACTTTGATCGCTTCGCCGGTATTAGTGACTTGCAAACCGCGTTGCAGCCCTTCGGAAGCACCCATGGCAATGGTTCGCACGATACCGTCACCGAGTTGTTGCTGGACTTCCAGTGTCAGCCCTTTTTCGTCAACTTTTAGCGCATCGTATACTTTCGGAACCTGGTCGGACGGAAACTCCACGTCGACCACCGCGCCAATGACTTCAACTATTTGACCAGTACTCATGTTAATTCCTCGTTACGTAACTTTTATTTGTATTTAAAATTCTTTATACCGCTGCAGCGCCACCCACAATTTCGGACAACTCCTGGGTGATCGACGCCTGACGCGCCTTGTTATATGCAAGTTGTAATTCGTCGATAAGACTGCCGGCATTATCAGACGCGCTTTTCATCGCGATCATGCGCGCCGACATTTCGCACGCAATGTTTTCTACTACGCCGCGATACACGATCGACTCTACATATCTGACCAGCAGTGAATCGAGCACTTCTTTGGCATCCGGCTCGTAGATATAGTCCCAATGGTGTTTACGTTCTTCGTTTTCTTCTTCAGCCGGAAGCGGCAACAAGGTCGTCACCTGCGGCGCCTGCGTCATGGTGTTAACGAATTCATTTTCTACCAGGTACAAGTGATCGATGGTGCCGTCGGAATAGGCATCCAGCATCACTTTAATGGTACCGATCAGCTCGTCCATGTGAATGGTGTCGCCGAGATGGCTGGCATGAGAAACGACATTCAGACCTTTCAGGCGTTTGAAAAATGCCATGCCTTTGGCGCCGATCATGCTTAAATCGATTTCGATATTATCTTGTTGCAACTCCTGTATTTTTCTTAATGCAGCTTTAAACAGGTTTACATTCAAGCCACCGCATAAACCGCGGTCGGTCGAAATAATGATAAATCCGACGCGTTTAATATTCTCGCGCGCGGACAAAAACGGATGGTTGTATTCCGAGTTTGCATCAGCCAGGTGATTAATCACTTGTTTGATTTTGACTGCATACGGACGCGTTGCATTC
>JANQOT010000035.1 GCA_028285655.1 Gammaproteobacteria bacterium | reverse complement strand
AAGGATGGCGTGTCACAGTCACCTCGCAGGGAATTTCCAGGCCCTGTTTGCTTAGAAACGTCTGTTCGACCCGTTCGATGCCGCCGTTTTGGATAATGGCGTTATCTACCTGTTTGACGATTTCCACATTCGAACTGCCGTCCGGGTTGATTTTGCAATGAATATCTCGCGGTCCGAGCTTTAAAAATTCCTCGTGCGTATACCCAAGCAAGGCGGAAGCGGCCTGGTTGCAGTCCAGGAATTTGTGTTCGGCGGGATCGTGCACAAACACTGCATCCGGCGAAGTTCTGAACAAATTTTCGTAACGCTCCAGATGCTCGCGCAAACTGGCTGCCGATTGCTTGGCCTCGATCAGCGCCACCGTCGTTTTGGCCATATTTTCCAGGAAAATCTTTTGTTCTACAGTGAGTTGGTTGGGTTTAAAATCCATCACGCATAGTGTTCCCAGCGCAAAGCCGTCCGCAGTAATTAAAGGCGCGCCCGCGTAGTATCGGAAATTCGGCGGTTCGGTCACCAGCGGATTATCAAAAAAACGATCGTCCAGTTGTGCGTCGTTTACTTCGAAAATTTCGGTATTCAGGATGGTATACGGGCAGAATCCGCCGGAGCGGGGCACTTCGCTGACGCCTTCCACGCCTTGAGCGGATTTAATCCACACACGTGCGTTGTCCACCAGGCACACCAGCGCGATCGGCGTCTTGCATACTTGTGCAACGGCAGTGGTAATGGCGTCAAATGAGTCTTCGGGCGGCGTATCGAGCAAATTTGTACTATACAAAGCCGAAATTCGCTCTGCCTCGTTGCTGGGGAGGTCGGCTGAAATCACTTTGTCACTCTCTTTTGTGGCAGTTTTTGTGTTATTAGCCAATTAGACCTCGATTTTCTACGTAATCTTACTAAGTATTCTTACGCTAGCACTTATTTTAGTCACTGACTATCCTATGACCTCTATA
Source organism: Gammaproteobacteria bacterium (assembly GCA_028285655.1). Classification (GTDB taxonomy): domain Bacteria; phylum Pseudomonadota; class Gammaproteobacteria; order UBA4575; family UBA4575; genus JANQOT01. The sequence continues at coordinate 3,050 of JANQOT010000035.1, read as the reverse complement.
GGTTTGGCTTATTAAATAGAATAGTTAATTTTTTTAAGCACCTGAGTTTTAAATTATTTAAATTGGTAAACAACTTTGGCCATGATGCGCAGAATATCCACGAAGTCCTACGCCGGGGTCCTTCAGATTCCCAGTTACGATAATGACTGCAATGCTCCTACCTTGCTGGTTGGGCCGAACGATGCCGAGTTCTTTTGTACCGAAGACGATACGTCCGCCGTACAGCTGGACGAGGTGTTGAGCCAGGTGCAGGAGTATTACAGCCATGACCCTGAAGCATTACACCGCTTCTCGTATTACCTGCTGTTAAAGGCGCAGGAAATTCTGGATAACAACAACCAAGCTAATTCGACGCTGGCTTGCTAGCGAGTTTTTGCGGAACATTCGTTTCCTATGCAGCCTGCGGGCTGCATAGTTGCGAAGCTGTCGAATATAAAATCGAAGGCAAAAAACTCACTCCGGTTTATGAATGTATACCGTAACGAATGTTCGCGTAATTTTCCGTAAACAACTGTTCTGGTCCGGCGCGATTACAATGCTGGCACAATTTTTGATTCAACCATCCATCCCTAATTTTATCTCTGTCGCCCGTTAGAATTTCAGTTTCAACTGCAATGGCCGACTTCAGCAACATGGAGTGAACTAACTTTAGGCACCGGCATGACATTTGAAAGCAATGCATTAGGCAATCGATTTCATTTCGACTTGAGCGCGCGTTACAGCCGCAACGTGGAACGGGAATATTCCAGTAATTTTCAGCGCGAACCGGTAGAACAGCCGGGCTACTTCAGCAAGGCCGGATTTTATCGGCGCGCGGATTCCGTCAATGTGCTGGAACGGAGCCTGAATGATGCTTTGGGCAAGCGTATCGATCTGGATAATTCGCAGGGCAATATCTCCACCGCACGCGTCATTGCCAAAAATGTCTTAAGTTTCGTTCGTAATGAATTGCGCGAAGCGCGTAACAGCGGCGCCGGCGAGGAAGAACTGCAAAACATTCTCGACCAGGCGCGCGCAGGTATCGAACAGGGGTTTAACTCGGCACGCGAAGCATTGCAGGGCAGATTAGGTAATGAATCGCGGCTGGACAGTCAAATCGAGCGCGCCTATAACAAAATTCAACGTGGTCTGGAGAGGCTGGACAACCGGTTTGCGCCGAATGTTGAAACTACACCTACTGAAGAGACTCCCAACCAACCTCCAGTAGTTGCAGAAGGAGAGGAAACTGCACCACCGGCGGCACCGCCGGTAAGCACACGCATTGAATTCACCAAAACCATCGAAGTATTGCGTTCGCGCAGTTTTGAATTATCGATCGAAACCCAGGAAGGCGACACCGTCACCTTTAGCATCGAACAGTTTTACAGCAAGCAGGCCAGCAAAGAATTTGTTAAGGATGAAAACGGTTTTAGTGTGAATGTCGATCGCCAGACCGCGCGCGGTGAAGAAATTTCATACCAGGTGAGCGGCGATATCAACGAACAGGAACAGGCTGCGATTGATGCATTAATCAAGAAAGTCGACCGGCTGGCCGACAAGTTCTACAGTGGCAATATTGCCGGCGCATTTCGCAAAGCCACGAGAGTCGGTATCGACGCCGAACAACTGGCCAGTTTTTCCCTGAATCTGCAATCGTCCAAATCGGTGGAAATCACCAAGACCTATAAAGAAATACAGGGCGTTCCGGCCGAGCAGCAATTACCGGCACCGGTAGCACAGCTAGGTGAGTTTGTCGGCGAAGTGAACGATGCCGTCAGTACAGAACCGGTTGCCTCTACCATTTCCGATCCGGTTCCTGTAGCTACAGAGTTATTCAAACAAATCGCCATACGCGACGAGCGCTACGCACAACTTTTGCTGGAACAAAATGTACAGGTTATCGACGATATCGCAGATACCGCGCAAGAACAGCTTGCAAACGCAGCTTGATTCCAGGCGGCCGGTGCTGCCGGCAAACCCTTATTGTGTGCGCACAACAATGCGCTTGTTTGGCAATACACTGCATACCCGTAAAGTTCCCGCCGGCGAATGATCGTTCACGCAAGCGCCTTTGCGTGTTGCGAAACCTGATTGCAACATTAAACATTTTTAATCTTGTTACACGCCCGTTCTGTAGACGATCTAAAATAATTGGTAAAACTGTTTGTATTTACTGAAAAATACTGAATTACCCTTAATTTCATCGTGGTGTAACAATTTAATTTTGTACACTACAGCGACAATGCACGTAATAAATCCGTGAATTAATTCATATACAGTTTCTCTCCGGCAAAAACGCCGAACGTAACTAATTCAGGAGAGATTGTAATGAGTAAAAAACTTTTTCAGCTAAACATCGCGAAACGTTCAAGCGTGTTTTTAGTTGCACTGTTGTTAATGTTATTCGTAAGCACTGCCCAGGCAGGCGGTTACTACAGTTACTACAAGTCGCACACCATTGCGGACGTGGTGGAATCCACGAATGGTCTGGGAACGCTGGCGTTTGCCTTGAATGCGGCCGGTCTGGACACGGTGCTTGATTCCAAGCGGAAACGTTTCACAGTGTTCGCGCCGACCGATGAAGCCTTTCAGGCGCTGGCGGATGCGCTAACCGGTGGTGACGTCGGTGCGCTTGCGAATGCATTGGTGGGTGCCGATGTATTGGACGACGTATTGCTGTATCACGTGGCCGATGGCCGTCAGTCTTTACGCGGACTATTAAAACGCGGTGTGATTAAAACTGCAATCGGTGAAAAACTTGTCAGCGGAGTAGGCAACGGTGGCGCCAACGTGCAGGGCATCAACAATGAAACACCTTCCAATATTGTCGTGGAAGGGATTCAAACCCGTAACGGTGTGATCTACGTGATCGACCAGGTGTTGATCAATATCGATCCCGCAAATTTATAAACAGCGATGGGTGTCGGCGCTCGCAGTCGCGGGCGCCGGATTTAATGTAATTAAACCGCTTCCTGCGCGTTGCCAGTTTTGTTGCGCGCTCTGAACCAGGCGCCGATATTGGCGCGAATAACATAAAGAGAAGGCACCAGCACCAGCGTAATCATGGTGGC
>JANQOT010000270.1 GCA_028285655.1 Gammaproteobacteria bacterium | reverse complement strand
AGCATTTTGATCATGGTCTAGCAACCTCATTAGAAGACCATTAAACATTCAAAACTACACTCCCGGTACCAAGGTCGGTGAACCGTTTTAATAATTTGGCAGCAAGCAATCTATATTCATAAAACAATAACTTGACACCATTCGTCGGTTATACAAATAATAAGAACATTACGGCTAAGTCGTTGAATTACCATAACTTATATTTATAGAAGTTGGCTAAGTTCGGTTAATTCTATAGGAAAAACTTATAGATAAGGCCATAATATAGGTAAACTCTATGTGGTTAAACATAGTTTTTACCCACAATTTAACTAGCTTCAAATAAAAATGAAAAACAATAATAAATTATCAATCGCTGCTCTCTTATGGTTACACAACTTACGCAAAACCCGTGCACGATTGATCGCTTGCACAGGTGAAAAGCTACAATGAGTCCCAGCGCTAAGGTTGCGATTGCCTGTTCGTTCTCAGCATTGATCTACGCTGATAATTCTTCTGCATACGATGAAGATACCGAGACGGCAGAAGCTGGCTCTGTGCTACTCGACACCATGATCGTAACCGGTACTTCACCGGATGGTACTGCGAGTACCCTGCCCAACAGTGTTCTGATTATATCCTCAGATGAAATTGAGGAATCAGGTGCGACGACTCTGGTGGATGTACTTAAGGGCGAAGCGAATTTAAATGTGCAGTCTTTTACCGAAACCGGAAAAAATTCAAGCATCGATATTCGTGGCATGGGGGCGACCGCAGTCAGCAACGTCCTGTTAATGGTCGACGGAGAACGGTTAAACAACTTTGACTTGTCCGGTGCGGACTATTCCAGCGTTCCCCTGGAAATTATTGAAAGAATTGAAGTGATCCGGGGCGGTGGCAGCGTACGCTACGGTGATGGTGCGGTGGGTGGTGTAATCAATGTTATTACCAAGGAAGTGGATAAAGAAGGCCTCCACGGTAATTTACATACACGGTTTGGTAATTATCAATCCCGTGATCACCGCAGTTATTTTTCATTTGCGAACGGACCGTTCGACATGACGGCAACGTTGTCAGATTATCACTCAGACGGCTTTCGCGATAACGGTGGTTTGGAGCGACAAGCCGCCACTGGGAAAATAAATTATGAACCGATCGATGGCGTTAAATTTTATGCGAGAGCATCAACACTCTCGGATGAAGCCGGATTGCCGGGTGTGGTTACTATAGATCGGTACCGAGGTTCTACAAGTGATCGTCAGTCAGCTAATACTCCTGATGATTACAGCGAGACGGTTGAACAGCGTTACAGTGTAGGTATCGATATTGATACTGAAAAATATGGCGACCTGGTCATTGATGCTGGCTATCGTGATCGTGATAACCCGTCTGTTCTAGGTTTCAGTCGCGATGCGGCTGAGGAAGATCAAGCCGGCAAGATCGAAGTTGATACTATTTCGGCCACAGCCAGATACGAATTGCCGTTTGAACTGGCAGATTACCAACATCAATTTTATGCCGGAATTGAATGGCAAGATTTCGATTACGTGCGTGCTGAAAATGGCACTAGTAATGCAGGCACCAGTTCCCGCCTAGTTGGCGATGTGCGACGCAGTGGCGCTTATGTAGAAACTGTATTTAATGGACCGTATTTCCTCTCATTAACCAGTGGATTTCGGCAAGAACGATACAAAACTTCTCAGGATGATCGAGTACTGGGGGAGGAATGCGACACCATTACTGTAACGGAACTTGTAGAAGTTGCGCCAGGCATATTTGTTCCTGTTGATAGAATGATAGACGTTAATTGTGTAGTAACCGATTTTGAAACAAGGGAAAGCAACAACGATACCTGGCGTAACCATGCTTTCAGCCTGGGGTTAACCTGGGAGCCTATGGACTGGCTAACGTTCTTTGCCAGTATTAATCGTAATTTTCGCAGTCCCAATGTCGACGAATTATTACTGGCTACCCCGGACCTCGGACCGCAAAAAGGGTTTTCGAAAGACCTGGGTGTGCGCATTCGCGCTTCGGAAAATCTTGACATTTCGCTAAGTGTCTTCTCACTGAAAATCGAAGACGAGATTGTGTTTGCCGATGATTTTAATCGCAATCTTGATAGCAAGACCAAACGCGTCGGGCTGGAATTGGATGTGAATTATAAGCCGATTTCCAGCTTGCAGTTATCTGGCAGCTTTGGTTATGTGCGGCCAAGGTTAGTAGATCAGAATGCCGACATACCGCTAGTGCCGCGCATCACCGCCTCCTTGGGCGCCGACCTGGCGATTACTGATCGTGCAAACATTAACCTGCGTGCAATTTATGTTGATAAACGAATCGATGGCAACGATTTTGGAACTTCCAGATTTGAGGAACTGGATTCCTACACAGTATTGGACTTAAACGGAAGCTATGAATTCGCTTCATTTGAATTGTTCGGTGGAATTCAAAACCTGACTAACGAAATATATTCTCCTATCGGATACAGCGGCACGTTCAATCCGATGCCGGAGCGTAATGGTTTTATTGGAATGAGGTACGATTTCTAACTGACACCACATGGACAGTTGTAAAAGAGGAAAAAAACATGAAGTTAAAAACAAAACAAAGAACAAGTCGAAGTGGGCTGATGAAATCGGGTAAATTCCCATCCCTTAGTTTGCTTGTCTTATTATTAGTGAGCGGCAACGCGTTTTCGGGCCCCTTTGAGCCGGCGGCCGGTCAGCCCGGGTCCACCGCCGTTGCAAATTCCGATCCAGCCATTGCCGGCTGGGCTACCGGTGTGTCCGTTTATCAACCTGGTCCGCTTGCTGCAGATCCCTTTGATGATCCAAGTAATGCTCTTGGCGCCGCAGAAGGAAACTCTTTGGACATTGTCAGTCTCGGCGCCGGTGGTTTTATCGATCTGACGTTTTCTGGTTCGATATTTAATGGTCCCGGCTGGGACATACTCGTATTTGAAAACGGGTTTTCCGATGATTTTCTAGAACTGGCCCGCGTGCAGGTGTCCTCAAATGGAACTGACTTTTTTGAATTCCCTGGAATTGTCGATCCAGGTTTATCTCCGATCGGGACATTTGGCAGCATCGATACAACAGACATTGCGAATACCATAACTATTTCTGGTGTCGGTACATTTAACACGGGTTATGCCGGCAAATACATACAGGGCTTTGGTACGCCGCTAGATCTGGAATGGTTTGTTGCAACTGGTCAAGCCGACGACCCCAACCTTAACCTTAACGTTAATGATATTACTACTATTCGCATTCTCGACATTGTCGGTGACGGCAGCTTCACCGACATTTTCGGTAATCCAGTGTACGACCCATCGCCCGAAACCTCACCTGGAGGAGGCTTCGATCTTGATGGTGTCGCTGCAAGATACCTGACCACGACTCCAGTACCTCTGCCGGGTGCCTTTTTTCCATTTCTCCTTACTCTGATTACAACATTCTTCGGAGTAAGAAAATTTCAACAACCACAACAAAGTTGATTTATATCAATGTATAAGTATTAAAGGGATATGCAAAAATGAATTTACCAAATAATTTAATTAACAAATGGAGCCTGGCTATCGGCCTCGCGCTAGGCATGTCCATACAAACCTTCACTGTCCAGGCATCAATTGTGAATTTGGAGGCGACCTTTGAAGACCTAACACCCACTCAAGCGTATGCTGGTCCGGGCGGTGGGTTTTTTGAAAACGGAATGAACTTGAGCGGTCAATACACAAGCGGTGGAATTACGTTTTTGAATAGCTTTACCGATTTCGGCGGTGGATGCTGCGGGAGTGGCTTTTACTACTCCAATACCACAGATACAACCACTGCAGGATTTACCAATCAATACAGCGCTTTTCCGGGCAGTGGTCAAGGCGGTAGTAGTAACTACGGCGTCGCATTTAGCGACATTTCTCGTATAGAATTTGGGGGGCCCGCGAAAGTGCTCGGTGGGTATTTCGCTAATACCACCTATTCCGTATTGTCGATGTTAAACGGAGACGCTTTCGCCAAGCAATTCGGTGGAGTTAGTGGAAACGATCCAGATTTTTTTGGGTTTACCAT
>JANQOT010000241.1 GCA_028285655.1 Gammaproteobacteria bacterium | reverse complement strand
TCTACTCCAATCTACCATATATATTGATCGGCATAGTAGGCTTGCAACTATTTTTTCCAGATAAACCAAACCGCCCGAATCTTTCCTGGGGAATTTTCTTTTTTGGCGTATTTCTAGTCGGATTTGGCTCTGCCTATTATCATTTAAACCCAAACAACGCCACACTAGTCTGGGATCGACTGCCCATGACAATCGGCTTCATGGGATTGTTCGTAGCACTGCTATCGGAATGGTTCTCAAGAAAATTAAGTTTTTTGTTAATTCCGATGTGTCTGCTGGGAATTTATTCCGTGTATTACTGGCACATTACCGACGATCTGAGACTTTATGCATGGATTCAGTTTTTTCCATTGGTTTTTATAATGGTGGCAGGATTTTTATTTAGACCTGACGTCCCTCATGTAAGGTACATTTACCTGGGCTTAATTTGTTACGTAATCTCAAAATTACTGGAACAATTTGATTCATTGACACATATGCTTAGCGCGCAAATTATCAGCGGGCATACCCTAAAGCATTTTGCGGCCGCATATGCAACATATTGTATATATTTAATGCTACTAAAACGCACTTCAAATAGCTCATAATACAAACACTTCACAATTTGGCGAATAATTTATATGGATAGGTACTGTCAATTTTGTCCGGTCGCAAAAGCTGCAGAAATTTTATGTGAGAAATGGGTCATCCTAGTGCTCCGGGAACTGATGATGGGAAGCACAAGATTTAATGATTTTCGTCGTGGCTTACCCAGAATTTCCCCGACTATTCTTTCCAGAAGATTAAAAACACTGGAAGAGCAAGGAGTGATCGCACGTACACCCACTTCCGGAAAACGCAACTACGAGTACCATCTAACCGAATCGGGCGAAGAATTAAGACCGCTTGTTTTAGGGTTCGGAACCTGGGGACATCGCTGGGCAAAAAACAAGATTACCAACGATGATCTTGATGCGGGTTTCCTGCTTTGGGATATGCGGAGACGTTTGAATACAGATTATTTCAAACAAAATCGCGTGGTAATTCATATTGAATTCACAGATCAAAAAAAAGCCGACCGCTTCTGGTGGATGATCATCGATCAAAATGAAATTGATTTGTGTTTTGAAGATACCGGACATGAACCGGATATTGTGATAACTACGACTTTAGCGAATATGACTAAGATCTGGCTTGGCTACCGTAACGTTCATACGTCTATCGATAAGCAGGAAATTAAAATTGCCGGGACCACAGCTTATGTGAAGAACATTACCAAATGGTTGGGACGAAGTACTTTTGCAGAATTATAGAATGTTACGTAATTAATGAAGCAGGTTAACGGTTTTTTCATCAATATTAACCAGTTTCCATTCGCCACTAGGCTTCATATCTTTATCTGCAACGCAATAGTACACTTGCCCGCTTTCCGTCATTGCCAGGCAATACGCACTCGAAACATCGTTTTTTTCAAAATACATTAAATCGTTTATATCCATGATCGCAATACTTTTGAAAGTAAATTTATTTCCCTTAATATTAGGTCTAATTTTGCTATTTCAAGCTCCGATAAACCTTTTGAGGGATACTGCCAAACCCGAATGCTGCTGGACACTGAATGCTATGCTTAAAAAGACGCCCCAAAAATTATGTTTTGGGGCGAAAATCGCTACTGCGAGTAAGACCCTTGTCAAACAAACTACTTACATAGCAAGTTCGATATTAATCGTTAATTCTGATTAAACTGTGACTCGGCTCTCATCAATTGAAGCTAATTTGACCAATTACGATGTGATTTTGCCCGGTATTTCTCACTTAATTTCGTAATTTTTCTCGACAAAACAGCAATTTAAATGACAACGCATAAGCAAAATTTTAGCTTTCCCATACAACTTTTAGGCTGGCTGATCATTGCAATTGTTGTACTGGGCGGTACCGCCGCAATGCTTGAAATCGGGGCAAGAATCTTTTTACCCAACATAAACGTGCTGCTAAACATCGTCGTTGCAAGCGACGATGACAGGCACTACGTGCTAAAACCTGACGCCTCGACCCCCTACAGCGGCTTGTACGAAAAATCCTCTGAACAAATTGAATGGCACATCAACTCGCAAGGACTACGCAGCGATCAAATTATTAATGGCAAATCCGACGGTATATTCAGAATCGCGACTTACGGCGACAGCGAAACCTTTGGCTGGTCTGTCGACCTGCAGGATACCTGGCAAGCACACATGCAAAATCGCGACCAGAATATTGAAGTCATTAATTTTGGAGTGCCAGGTTACAATATTGCCAGTATCGCAACACATGTGGAAAAAACGCTATCTGAAATACGACCTGATATGGCAATCTATTTATTCAATAAAAACGATGTTTACAAACCTTTAAGTTACCATCCCCAATGGTCCAAGTCGTATCTTTATCTAATCATCAATATGGGCCTGTATCAACTTAAAGCCAAGCAAAGAAAAGAATGGCGAAAGTCCGCCAAGGGTGCTGAATATTTTCGCGCACATTTGCAGAGAATTATCAAGATGTGTAAAAAACAGAATATCCCGTTATTAATCGCTGTTCAGCACTGGAAATATATAAATGTGTTTCCGGCAGAATTACAAAGCGACCAGTCAATCTTGGCGTCGGAAAATACCGCCAGCTTACCCAGTTTACAGACTGTTAACGTGGAAAAAGTGATCAAGGATTTTCCGCGCCGTGACGCTCATATGACTGAACCCGCTCACGCCGCGCTGGCAAACTTTTTTTGTAATTTTATAGCAGATAGTAGAACGGACCGTTGCAGGCCATAGCGTCATATTATTAATGCCTGGTCATTTTATTGCGAACATTCATTCTTGTGTTAAATCAGCATTACCTGTGTAATTTAGAACAAAATTTTTTGAAAAAATCGATCATCTTCGCTATCTGTTGAATCAAAATTCAGTTTGCAGAACAATGAACGCTGGTTCTAACGGCGGTTACACTCAGAGAAATTCAAACATTGTGTCAACCAAACGATGCTTTGAACGTTATGAATAGTGTATAAATAGCACTAAACCGTTAAGCGACCTACTGTAAAAAACGAAAAATAATTTATAACTAATTGTTTTTATTGAATAAAATATACACAGGAACAACTCGAACCAGGCTCAGTCCAACTACTAAGTCTGCTACCTGGAGAAGACGACAATGGATACAGGGGTTACCAGAATGTTAAAACTTGCGGCGTTTTTACTGCTTTTACTGTTCTCGGCTGGCAGTCAGGCGAGCACAATATTCGGCAAAGTGGGTTATTCGCATTATCCATTCCACATTACGATTGGATATAAAGATCATGGCTATTACAAGCCGCATTATTACGGGCATGGAAAATACCATTACTATAAGCCCCGTCATTATCGTCATTATTACCATAAACCGAGATATTACGGTCGGCGTTACTACAGAGGGGGTATCCACCATTACCGTCACCCTGCTTACCGGTCGCAGTATTACTCTCATAAATACCGACCCAAGCACTATAATCAACGCTATTACTATAAAAAGCATAGATACAATAAGCACTACAAGCACTACTGATATCCTGAATTACATCAACAAAAACGGCGCCGGCAGCGCCGTTTTTTTGTGATAAAAATTGCTTTAATCTGGTCTCAATAAAAATGGATACTGGAGTACTGTCATGCGAATCACTACATTATTAACGACCGTCCTGGCTTGCGGATTACTGTTTTCCCAGGCAGCCATCGGCGGTAAGTACAACGCAGTACTGAACATTGGCGACGCAATGCCGGAGTTTACCGATCTGCCCGATATCTCCGGAGATAAAATTTCCAGCAATGATTTAACCGAGTCGGTACTGGTGCTGGTTTCGCTGGCTAACCATTGCCCATGGGTACGCGGCATGGACCAGGATCTGGTCAAGCTGGCAGCCCAGCTTGAAGAACAGGATGTGCGAATCGTGGGGCTTAGTATGAATCACCGCGAAGACGATCGCTTGCCCGCCATGAAAAAGCATGCCGAAAAAAACGGTTACCGCTTTAATTATTTATATGACGAAACCCAGCAACTGGGACGCCAGCTTGGTGCGACGCGCACACCCGAATATTTTGTATTTAATAAAGAACGCAAACTGGTATACATGGGCCTGCTGCATAATTCGCCCGGAAAAATAAACAGCGACGGTAGTGTAAATTACATTAACGGCAATCCAAATGAATTTTATGTACAACAAGCTGTAGCAGCGACACTAAGCGGAGATACCATTGCTACCGCAGAAACACGCGCACATGGTTGCACCATTAAGTATGTTCAATAAACACCGACGAATAATCGGATTCACGCTCTGGCTGGCATGCGGTTGTATTAGCTCTGCCTTCGCAAGTACCGAAAATACAGCGTCCAAAGTCACGTTTGTACCGTTACAGCACACTGAATGGCTGGAACAACTTGGAACGTACAAGCCGAATATCGTTGTAGTCGATATGTGGGCTACCTGGTGTGCCAGTTGCCTGGAAGAATTCCCGAAAATCGTCGACCTGCATAAAAAATATAAAGATGCCGGCGTTCAATTTGTATCCATGAATCTCGACGACCATAACGACCAACCGTCGCTAGAGAATGCGGAAAAATTTTTACAGAAAATGAATGCCGAGTTTGATAATTTCTGGATGAACGAAAATTTAATGATCGCCTTTGAAAAATTAAATTTAATCGGTATTCCGGCAGTGATTATTTATGATCGTAACGGAGATGAACGTTATCGCTTGACGGGTGACGACCCTAACAACCAGTATTCCGGCAAAGATATCGAGAAAGCGATTAAGGAATTACTTGCTCATTAAAATAGCATAGCTGACATCGGCAGCCTGTTTGTTTTGCCATACATCGTGAACTCTGAATATTTTTGCACCCGCCAAAACACCTAGCGCAGTGGTAGCGCAAGTAGCCGGCATGCGCTGAGCCGGATCTTCGGTAGCGCAAATTTCACCCATAAACCGCTTGCGACTGGTGCCCAGCAGCACCGGGTAGCCGGTGTCGCATAAGTCCTGCAGCTGCGACAATAACTCTAAATTATGCGGTGTACGTTTGCCGAACCCTATACCGGGATCCAGTATAATCTTGTCCTTTGCCAATCCGGATTGCTCCGCCAGCACTGCCTGCTGCAACAAAAATTCTTTTACTTCTTTGGTTACGTTTTCGTAGCTGGGATTATCCTGCATATTTCCGGGCCTGCCCTGCATATGCATGATGCAATACGGTACATTCCGCTCGGCGACCAAAGCCAGCATATCAGCATCATCAGTCCCGCCGGTTACGTCATTGACAAACCCGGCACCTGCGTTTAATGCCGCTTCCGCGACTTCGCGTAAGGTGGTATCGATACTAATCAGGATTTCAGCAGGTAGCTCCTGCCGTAAAGCGGCGATTACATCAAGCACACGACGTTTTTGCTCATCGGCGTCTACACGCTGCGAACCCGGCCGGGTGGATTCGCCACCGATATCAATAATATCCGCGCCTTCGTCGACCATCTCCAGACCACGCACAACTGCGTCGCGTGTATTGGGATACATTCCACCGTCGGAAAAGCTGTCGGGCGTGACATTAAGAATTCCCATGATGACAGGGCCCTCTTTTTTAAGCAGATCACTACTCATATGCAGCCGCGTTTATTTTATTTACCGTAATTTTATTACCCACCCCAATTTTCATTAAATCATACCCCATTACTACTTCTCCCTGATATTCCGCCTTTATCTTGGCTAAAACCGATTGCTCATCGACGCCAAATAATAATACATGGTTTAATGCAGTAAAGCGGGGCCTGGTTTTTTGCAATAAGCTTATCATTTGTTCCGGAGTGGTATGATATGCCACCACTTGGCGCAAACGTTTATTACGTTGCAACAGCTTTTTGCTGGCAGCGGCAATTTCGTGAATAAGCACATCTGCATCACGTGCCTGCTCTACCATACTTTCGACATAAGTTGTGTCACCGGAAAGTACAATGACTCGATCTCCGAATTCTATTCGATAACCGAACGCCGGTGTTACCGGTTTATGGTCGACCAGGAAAGACCTAATGGTGACACCCCCTTGTTTATAAACAACGCCTTCGGAAATTTCCTGCGCATTAATTTGTGCTTTGTCGTCATCCAGGCCGGCATTTTCAGTGCGGTATGATATATCCGCGGCATAGGCCTTGCGCAGATTCCGGACTAGCTGGTCTGTTCCGCTTGGCCCGTATACCTGCAATAAACTTTCCCGTTGCCAGACCCAACCGGTAATCCATAAATCATCCAGCCCTGAAATATGGTCGGAATGCAAATGGGTAAGAAATACAGTCTCGACAAGGTCGGGCGTGATACCGGCCTGCTGCAATCGTATTGTCACACCCCGTCCGGCATCAAATAAAAAATACTTGCCGCCGGCTGAAACCAGTGTCGCGGAGCCGAAACGTTCGATGCTGGGACGGGGAGTACCGGTTCCAAGCAAGATTATTTCCGCGTACTCGGCATATGCATGGTTGATTGTCAGTATAAACACTATGCCAAACCACTTTAGAAAAGGTCGTTCCACTACTTTTCCACTTTCAATACTGCCAGAAACGCCTCTTGCGGGACTTCGACCCTTCCGATTTGCTTCATGCGTTTTTTACCCGCTTTTTGTTTTTCCAATAGCTTTCGCTTACGAGTGATATCACCACCATAACATTTCGCCGTCACATTTTTACGCAATGCTTTCGTCGTCGTACGCGCGATTATTTGTGTTCCAATCGCAGCCTGGATTGCAACATCAAACATCTGCCGTGGAATCAGGTCTTTTAGTTTTACCGCCAGCGCATTACCGTAGGTACGTGCGTGGTCTTTATGTACAATCACCGATAAAGCATCCACTCTTTCGGCATTAATTAAAATATCCAGTTTAATCAGCGGCGCTTCGGCAAAATGTGAATGATGATAATCAAATGATGCGTATCCGCGACTGACCGACTTTAGCCGATCGAAAAAATCCAGTACGACCTCGTTTAGCGGTAACTCAAAAGTAAGTGCAACTTGGTTCCCGTGGTAGTGAAGGTTTTTTTGTACCCCGCGTTTTTCAATACATAATGTAATTACATTACCAACATAATCATGCGGAACCAAAATATTGGCTTTTATAACAGGCTCATGGATCGAAGCCACTTTATTGGTCGGGGGCAATTCGGCCGGATTATGAATTTCGATAACTTCCCCGTTGGTCATATGCACCTGGTATACAACGGTCGGTGCAGTGGTGATCAAATCGAGATCGTACTCACGCTCCAAACGTTCCTGTATGATTTCCATATGCAACATACCCAAAAACCCGCAACGAAACCCAAAACCCAGCGCCTGCGAGGTTTCCGGCTCAAACGAAAACGACGCATCATTTAGTTTAAGTTTTTCCAGCGCATCACGAAAATTTTCATAATCGTCCGAGTTGACCGGAAAAATACCGGCAAACACGTTGGGCTTGACTTCCTGAAATCCGGCTAATGCTTCACTCGCAGGGTTATCGTTCGATGTAAACGTATCACCCACTTTAGCCGCAGTAATATCTTTAATACCGCAGATAATAAAGCCGACTTGTCCCGCAGAAAGTTCGTTACGATCTTCTCGCTTCGGCGTAAATACACCCAGCTTTTCCACTTGGTAGGTTCGGCCGGATGACATGGCGGTAATTTTCTGCTTTGACGCTACGCTGCCTTCGAATACACGCACTAATGTAATGACTCCGACATAACTGTCGAACCACGAGTCAATTATTAATGCCTGTAATGGACCATCGGGATCGCCTTGCGGAGGCGGTACATGGGTAACCAGTGCTTCCAGAACCTGCTCGACACCCTCGCCGGTTTTGGCACTTACCAGCAGAGGATCGCTAGCGTCGATGCCGATTACTTCTTCGATTTCCTCTACAACCCGTTCCGGATCGGCAGCGGGCAAGTCGATTTTGTTCAATACCGGAATCACTTCCAGGCCCAATTCAACCGCGGTATAGCAATTGGCAACACTTTGCGCTTCTACCCCTTGCGAAGCATCTACAATCAGCAAAGCGCCTTCGCATGCCGCCAGCGAGCGTGAAACTTCGTACGAAAAATCGACATGACCGGGTGTATCGATAAAATTTAACTGATAGGTTTGTCCGTCTGAGGAGGTATAAGGCAACGAAACTGCCTGTGCTTTTATCGTAATGCCTCGCTCCTGCTCCAGATCCATGGAATCCAGTACTTGTGCACGCATTTCGCGCTCGGTCAAACCCCCACAGTGCTGGATAAAACGATCGGCAAGCGTCGATTTTCCGTGGTCGATATGCGCAATAATTGAAAAATTACGGATGTGTTTCATATTCACTAAGAGTAACAAAAAAAGCGGGCTAATTAGCCCGCTTTTTTAATTATACCTTTATTTATACTACTGTGCGTACGACGTGAAAACGTAACGAGCGCAGCGAAACAAGGCAAAATTAGTTGAGAAAGCGCAGTTTACACGAACGTAACCGAGCATTTCGAAACTGATTTTAACGCAGTTGCAGCAAGCGCAGTAGTTTTCACAGCTATTCGGGGATTTTCATTGCCAAGAACTGCGGCCCTTGCCGTCGCTGCACCAACAAGGAGGCAAATTTTCCTTTCGGCAACTTTTCGACAATGTTTTTCAAACTTTCGACAGTTTCGACTTTATCGCCGTTGACCATTTGCAACACATCGCCTTTGCGTAAGCCCGCGGCTTTGGCGGAACCATCTTTAACCGACAGGATAAGCAAACCGTACATCAGTTCAGTTTGCTCTTTTTCTTCCTTGTTCAGGGGACGCAATTGCATACCCAAAACTTCATCTTCAGTTGATTTGCCGGGAACATCACCGACGATGGCCTCGTCACTTTCGGGCAACTGGCCTATTTTCACTTTAACGGTCTTCAATTTACCGTCACGCATTATTTTCAGTTTGACTTGTTCGCCCACGCGAACCCGACCGACCATAGGCGGTAATGCCGCCGAGTTTGCTACTTCCTGACCATTGAATGAAAGAATCACGTCACCGACTTTTACATCGGCATCTTTCGCCGGGCTTTCATCCATAATTTTAGCCACTAAAGCGCCCATCGGCTTATCCATACCAAAGGACTCGGCCAGTTCGCGGGTAACTTCCTGTATATACACGCCCAGCCAGCCGCGAGAAACATAACCATGCGTTTTTAATTGCTCGACCACATCCATGGCAACTTCAATAGGAATCGCAAAGGATAAACCCATGAATCCGCCGGTACGGCTATATATTTGCGAATTGATTCCAACGACTTTGCCGTCCATGTTAAACAACGGTCCGCCGGAATTACCCGGATTGATTGCAACATCAGTTTGAATAAACGGAACATAGTTTTCATTTGGCAAACTTCTGCCTTTAGCACTTACTATGCCGGCCGTAACAGAATGATCAAAACCAAAGGGTGATCCAATGGCCAGTACCCACTGTCCGACTTTTAAATTAGAAGACGAACCGAGTTTTACAACAGGTAAATTACTGGCTTCAATTTTTAACAAGGCAATATCACTACGCGGGTCACTGCCGATTACTTTTGCTTCCAGCTCGCGTCGGTCGCTTAATTTGACAATTATTTCTTCCGCATCTTTGACGACATGATGGTTAGTGACCACATAGCCGTCGGCAGACACCACGAACCCCGAGCCTAGTGAACGCGAGTTAAAGTATTCTTCACCCGGGCCCTGCTCACCGAAAAATCGACGTAAAAAATCGCCCAAAGGACTATCTTCCGGAATATCGGGCATTTCCATATTGGGCGGCAAACCGCGACGTACCGTCTGCTGTTTGGTGGTACTAATATTCACGACCGCGTCCGAATTTTCTTCGACCAGTCCTGTAAATTCGGGCAGGCCTTGTTCGGCGGTTGCGGTACTACCGACCAAGAACCCGGCCAGCAGCAGGAAAAGCAGTAATGCTGCGTTTTTGTATAAAGTTAACAAGATCTTTCTCCTTCTAAATTCAACCCCATACATTTACATTTATAATTTTGATCGCTTTCCATTGCTGTATTCATGCTTCCATTGACCTGCATAGAACTTTAAAAATTCTATCGTGTAAATTATATGAATGGTTAAAGTGTTTCTTTATTGACCCATATTTCCATCATACATAATGGAAGTGCCAATCATTTCTACAGTAGCGTTTGGCACTTCGCCAAGCACTGTAATTTGGTGGTCATTAAACCCTCGCGAAAATGCATTAATGGCACCATGTCGACTACGACCTTCATGCACTCTATTTAGTTCACGCGGTTTCACAATAAAAACCGAGACGGAGGCAAAACCATCGCTCACAACCATGTGTTGCACCGGCTCATCACTGGTGCTCATTAACCTGCGACTAATTTTACTCACAGAAAAACCCGGAGGTAAATTGGATACGCGCCAACTGTTGTCAAAATCAACGGAATTTTCGCTGTATTGCACCTGATCTGTCGGTTTGCGCCAGGTAAATCCTTCAACATCGTTTACCGGTTCAAATTCTTGCTCATCGATTTCATCAAGATATTGCAAACTCGTAAACAATACTTCTTCCAGCAACCCGCCACGCGGATGAAACATTTTTGATTGCAGCACCATACCTGTATGCGGCTGAATACATAAATCATACCCATAGCGAAAGTAATCGATCGGCCTGATTGCCACCAAGCGACATTTTTGTCCGGCAATTCTTTTGACAGGGCCGACTTTTATACGGTAATTGTGTTCGATTGTTTCCAGTTCTTTGGGGATAATGGTTGGAATACCGTGGTCTGAAGAAGCTGGTTCCACTGTCACCAGTTTTCGATTGGGCCATACACAGGTTACCGTTTCCTGGTCGCGCAATACCTCCCGCGGTTCCCCGCTCAAGGCGGTAAGACGTTCCCTGACTTCGCCATTGGACACTCCATGAATAATTTTCATGGACTCAAGTTGACCGTCATGCATAAATACAAATGTGCCGCGATAATTAATCTGATCGGCGAAATTTTGCATTTTGGTCAAAAGCTCATGACCAGTGACAGAAACTTCATCTGCATAGATGTTGCTTGAGCTTAGCAATAACAATGCAAATAAAACGCGCATGCTTTTATTCCTGAATATCCTTGAGCTCGATAATTTCCACATATGGAGTAATATTTCGCTGACTGCCAAAACCCGAATGCTCCTGGATGTAAGGATTGATTTGTCTAAAATAGATATTTTCCTCTACCTGCGGAGACTTCAGAGTATCTTGTTGTTGCGTATTGGTTAATTGTGCGGGGCTGAATTCGACGGGAAGACTTTGAATGCTGCTTGATGTGGCAGGTTGAATCTGAGAGGGTAAATTAATCTCGGCATTCATCACTGCAGCAGGATCGATCGCCGGTTTGTTAAAGTACTGATACGACATTACCGAAACCGCCGCTACAGATGCCGCCACCGCCAGTCCCGCGATTTGTTTAACGGTGGACTTGGCGCGATGTAAACCGGTTTGCGCCGGTGCCGCGTCCTGGCTCGAGTCATTGTCGATTTCTTGCATAACGCGCCGACTAAAATCTTTGTCCAGTTGCACAGGAAACTGTTTGTGCAACACGGCACTAACCGCATGGTAACGGTACCAGGCTTGCGCGCCGTCCTCTTTAGAGAGAATTTTTTGGCTGAGTCGACGTTTTTCCAGTTCGGATAAATCTTCATCCAGACTGCGACTAATCAACTCCAATTCTTTATCGCTCATTTGTGTTTCTGTTTTCATGACTCTCACTCTCAGTCCATTAATGGCTTTACTACTTTATCGATCGCTTCACGCGCTCGAAAAATTCTTGATCGCACAGTCCCGATGGGGCACTCCATCGCTTCGGCAATCTGTTCATAACTCAACCCTTCCAGCTCTCGCAGCGTTATTGCCGTTTTCAAATCCTCGGGCAACTGATTAATTGCCCCAAATACTTTTTCCTCCAGTTCCTGCGACAACAACACATGGTCGGGCGTATCCTGATCACGCAGCACCGCAGCATCATCGAAGTACTCGGCGTCCTCTACGTCCACCTGATAATCCGATTGCCTGCGCGCCGCCGACAGCAAGTAATTCTTGGCTGAATTTACCGCAATCCGGTACATCCAGGTATAAAAGGCACTATCACCCCGAAAGCTTTTTAGCCCCCGATAGGCCTTTATAAACGCTTCCTGGGCCACATCCTGGGCCTCTTCGGAACGCACATAGCGGCTTACCAAATTTACAACTTTGAACTGATATTTTTTGACTAACAAGTCAAACGCGCGCGAATCTCCCTCTTTGGCCCGCTTTACCAGCTCTTTATCGTTGTTATTATTCTCGCCCATTATGGGCTTGCTCCTTGCGCGAAATTTGATCCGCTGATGGTATGACTCATGGTTTGCAATGAAGTTCGCTTCGTCCAGGCGGACTTTGAGCGAACGGCGATATACTAACGATAGATGCTAACGACGTCACACATTTTGTGACAAAATTAACGCAAATGACCGCAAATTCGCCCAGATTCCACGATTACGACGTCCTGATATTAGGCAGCGGCGCCGCCGGCCTGACCACCGCCCTGCATTTAGACCCGATGCTGGATATTGCCGTGATTTCCAAGGGCGAGCTGTCCAGCGGCAGTACTGCCTATGCGCAAGGCGGGATTTCGGCGGTTTTGGACGATAATGACTCAGTCGAGCAGCATATCGCCGATACGCTGTCGGCCGGAGCCGGCTTGGGTGATTCAGAGGTGGTCGCGAATACGGTGGCGGAAGGCGAAAAAGTCATCGAGTGGCTGTTGTCGATCGGAGTGAATTTTACCCGTGACAACAATCCGGAAAGTACCAGTCAGTTGCATCTGACCCGGGAGGGCGGCCATAGCCGTCGCCGTGTAGCGCATGTCGCCGATGCCACCGGGAATGCCGTACAGAATCAGTTAATTGACGAAGTCAGAAATCGAGCCAATATCGATTTACACGCCCACTACATTGCGATTGATTTGATTACCACCCGCAAGCTTGGTTTAGCTGAAAATCGTTGTGTAGGCGCTTATATTTTTAATTGCGACAGCGGCCATGTCGAAGTATTTCGTGCCAAGTGCGTAGTGCTCGCCACCGGCGGTGCCAGTAAAGTTTATTTATATACCAGCAACCCGGACGGAGCCTGCGGCGACGGGCTGGCGATGGCCTGGCGGGCGGGCTGT
>JANQOT010000237.1 GCA_028285655.1 Gammaproteobacteria bacterium | reverse complement strand
TAACTGGTCGCGCGACATACGCTCAAGCGTTCCCCGCGTAACTCCAATGACAGCGTCGCTGTCGGAAAAGCCGGCGGCAAAAGCATTAATAGTGGTTTCATTCATTATATAAACCGGCGGCACCGGCAGGCCTGCTGCAATCGCCATCTCTTCGACGACATTTAACAGACGTTGTTCGTTGGGATCGTCGGAACCATGTTCGACGGGTCGGCCGCCCAGCATGTCGGCGATGGCATGACCCCCTTGAGAAATTTGCAGGCGTTTAAAAAATATTACACAGGCGACGACCGCAATGACTGCGAATGCAGTTTTGGCGATTACTGTCCAGTTGAATTGATTGCCGCGGCCGGAAACATCAGCGGCGGACCAAACTTCGAAACCCCAGACACTGGCAGCCATCAGTAGTACCGTCAGGCCGATAATGCCAACGACGGCTGCCGCGAATAGGGCGATCAGTAACCAGGTTTTCTGGCGAGCCTGATCCTGCTGTTCAAAAAAATTCATACGGCAAGATCAGGGATTTATCAATAAAAATACCGCCGTTAACTTAGAAAGATACTTTGGGTGCGGCCTGAATTTCGGCGCTGTCCGGCATTTCCAGCAACGTGGCATCCGAAGAATGGCCAAACATGCCGGCAAAAACGACCGGTGGAAAACTTTGCCGGTATTCATTATATGCCGTGACCGAATCGTTAAAGGACTGACGGGCAAAAGCGACTTTATTTTCTGTCGAAGAAAGCTCTTCCGACAACTGCATCATATTTTGATTGGCCTTGAGGTCGGGATAAGCTTCGACCACGACATTAAACTTACCCAAAGTCGATGCCAGGGCGGATTCGGCGCCGGCCAGGTCCTGCATGGCTGCGGCGCTGCCCGGGTTGGATTTGACTGCATCGAGAATAGAGCTGGCAGCATTGCGTGCAGCGATTACAGATTCAAGTGTCTCCCGTTCGTGCTTGATGTAGCCTTTGGCGGTTTCGACCAGATTGGGAATTAAATCATAGCGGCGTTTTAACTGAACCTCGATTTGAGCAAATGCATTTTCGTATCGATTTTTCAGGCTAACCAGGCGATTGTAGATGCCAATGACATAAAGAATGATGCCGATAACGACGACCAAGAAAATTATGAATGACCAGTCCATACCAGATTCCCGAGTGATGAAGTAGGCTGTATAGTACTAAAACATCCCCTTGTTTAGAATGAAAGCCGGGCCGAAATTCTATCCATTGGTCATGTTTGTCGAGCAAAACGATTACTAGAGGTAAAAATGAGCGAGCAACGAATTGCCGAACTGGAAACCAAAATTGCCTACCAGGAAGTCAGTATTCAGGAGCTGGATAAAGCCGTCATCGCGATGCGAAAACAGATCGACAGCCTGGAACAATGTTGTCAGGTGCTCAAAGAGCGAATGCGGGAAGTCGGCAGCCTGATGCCGACTATGGATGCGGGTGATGAAAAACCGCCGCACTATTGAGCAGCGGTATTAATTCGTTATTTAGCGACACAATACATCGTCGCGATGCTGTTCCAGTTGAGCAAAAACCTGTTTTTGTAAATCCGGAGCGATTTCCATTTCGTTCAGCACTGTGTGCACGTTGTCCAGCATGGCGTCAACGTGCTCGTCGCTAAGGCCTTTTGCAACCACATTTTTATGCGCCGCGCGCATATTGCGTCCGGCATACAGAGACGGACCGCCAAATATATAGGTTAAAAATGCATTCATTTTTATGGCCTGTTTTTTCGTATCGACCCCCTCAAAAAACTTGTTGATACGATCGTCTTCCATAATGTGGTAATACAGTTTTATAGCGGCCAGCTCCACCGCGTTTTTTCCGCCTATGGCTTCGTACAATGACTCTTTCATATTGGTATGTTTGGTTGATTAATTAGCATCAGCACCATGTTACTTTCTTCAAAAAACCTATTGTTGATCTAAATCAGTTGTTTCTAATATAGAACACCGGTGCAGAGTCAAAAAAATAATGTCGCTGTCAACCAATGTCAAGTGAATACGTTATCTAATTAGTAAGAAAACATTGGTCATGGAGAACCCTATGAAGTTAATTTCAAGTCTGCTCATTATTTTAATTACTACCATCGGTTATTCAGTGTCGGCGGAAGACCACGAAGATTTTAAATGGCGGGATATGCGTGCCGCCTGCAAAGGGAACCACGATTCCGATGCTTGTCTGGAACAAAAAGAAAAAGCGCGTGCATATTGTGCCGAGCATGCTGATAAAAAGCGTTGCCGCAAAATGAAGGCGCTAAAAGAATGTAAGCATAATCCGGATTCCGAGATTTGCCAGAAACACAAGGAAAAATTCAAGGCATATTGTCAAGAGCATCCGGGAGCAAAAAAATGCGTACGCGCGCGCATACATAAAATTTGCAAGGACGATCCCGAGTCTGAAGAATGCCTTTCTGCAAAAGAAAATGCACATGCGAAATTCTGCGAAAATCATCCAGACAGCGAACGCTGTAACTAAGGTTTAATAGGTCATCCGTTCATGCCCTGCAGAAATGCAGGGCTTTTACGGTATATCTAATTAGAACGGGTGCGTGGAAATGGGTAGATCCTTTATACTTGGTCAAAATTCTTATTTAAGTATTCAGGAGCTGAAACATGTTTAGTGCGCTTTCCGTCCCTTTTGGTTGTGTCATGCTGTACAACGTCGTAAAACTTAAAGATGGCGTTTCAGTAGAAGATGTCGAACTGGCGCTAGGGGAAATGTGTAATGTGGTGAAAAATACCTATGGCGATGATAAAGGCGGTTTTATCGGGGGTCAGGTGTATCGATTTGGAGGTTTTGTTTCCGATGAAGGGTCTCTGGCATCCAAACAGCAAACTGAAGATCATATTGCCATTGTTACTTACTGGCAGTCGTTTGAGCAGCATGAAAAATCACATGCTGATAAAGCGTTCAAAGAAAAATTCGACGCTCTGGCCGATTATGCGTCGGAAGCCTACGAGATCGGTTATGAAATGTTATGGCAGGGTGAGCCGGAAGAATAATTTATTTGATCGCAAAAAATGCTTTCCGCGTATATCGAATTTTAAAACTCCATGTCGGGTTCGATTAGCGGCAGCTTTTTAGCAATATCGCAACGAATTAGAGAGTCTATCTTGTTATCAATTTGGTAAAATCTGAATACTTTTTTTGCCGGAAGAACTTCCTGGTACCTCGATAAGTAACTTTGTTTGGTTTGTAGTTTTCTGGCTTCTATTCTAAAAAATTCCGCAAGCAAGTTAACTGCATCCTGCTCGGTTATGCTTCCGTTTTGGTAGCCGTCACTAAATTTTCTAATCAAATTAAAAGATTCTTTTGTGCTTTGTCCAAGATCGCGTTCGTAATCTGCGTAAACATCCCAAAAGCCGTCACTTTGCTCGCCGGTAAGTTCCAGTGACTTTGAAATCTGGACTTTCTTTTTTGCCTCAAGTTCTATGCGTGATTCTTCCAGTTGATCGGCGTTGCTATGTGGTAAAAAAATTGCAATTAGTATGAATAGACTAATGATGCGTGACATGTTTTTTCTCCGAATATGCTATGGGGCTGGATTGAAAAAATGCTAACATTGAAAAGAAATTATATCTACAAACTAATTGGCTAAGTGACTAAATTCGCTTAACTTAATTAATATTAATTTAGCGACATAATGAAGCAAATAATCGCTGGCATTCTGCTGACAGTATTTTTTCAATCTGCAACTGCGCGAGATATCGTCATTGCAACAGTATTCGATGGCCCCTTGGCGCGTGAGATTGTGTCCGAGTCTTTAATCCAGCAGGAAATCAGGGATCTGGTCGGGGATGAGTTTCAGGTTTCGTTTCCACAAGAATGGAAGCTTAATGGTGGCTGGTCGGTAAATGGTATCAACCAACAATTACGTAATGCCTTGTCGAGTGAGACTGTAGATATCGTGATTACTATGGGGGTGGTGGCTTCGCACCTGGCGGCTCACGTCGATGAGTTAAACAAACCAGTGATCGCGCCATCTATAGTCGATGTGCAGCTGCAACAAATTCCTTACGATAGAAACAGCAGCGGCAAGAAAAACTTCGTTTATATTCGACATGTCGGATCCATATCCGATGATCTGAAACGTTTTCACGATCTCGTACAATTCAAGCATTTGGGAGTTTTAGCGGATGAATTGCCGGTGCGGGCGATTCCTAATTTAACTAAAACTGTTGATCGGGCCTCTAAAGATTTTGGTTTTTCAATTTCAATGGTTACCGGTAGAGATGACGTGGACAATCTGGCAGACAATTTGCCAAATGATGTAGATGCAGTATTTATTGCTCCACTATTGAGAGTCGACGATTCAGATATTCAAAAACTTGCCAATGACCTAATTGCGAAAAAATTACCCAGCTTTTCTTTTTTTGGTCAGCAGGAATTGCGCCTGGGAATGATGGCGACGGTAGCAGGGCGTGCCAGTGACCAGGTCGTGTTGGCCAGGCGCATTGCCACTAATGTATACCGCATTTTGCTCGGAGCTCCTGCGGAAAACTTGAATGTCGACTTTTACGAGAGCGATCGAATATCGATTAATATGCAAACCGCGCGTGCCATCGGTGTGTCTCCGCGCTGGGTGGATTTGGAAGATGCAGAACTTTTGTACGACGATATGGTTACAGGTGCGCGCGTCTTAACCCTGGCGGAAGCAATGGCTCGCGCCATAGAAGCCAATGTCGATTTTCAGGCCAGTCAAGTGAATATCGATATATCGGGCGACGACATAGGTATTGCGCGTTCCAGCCTGTTGCCGCAGATTAATGCAAATTCCAGTTACCAGACAGTTGATAAAGACCGGGCCAGTCCGCAAAGTTTTGCCGAGAATTCGGGTGACGTCGGCGTCCAGGCCTCGCAGACAATTTATTCCGATGATCAATGGGCCAACTATACAATTTCCAAGTACTTGAAAAGCAGTACTAGCCTGGAAACCAAAATCACCTTGCTCGATACCTTGCAATCGGCGGCGACTGCATATTTAAATGTTCTGCGCACCGTTGCGCTTGAGCAAGTGCAAAAATCGAATGTGGAACTGACACGCGATAACCTGGAGCTGGCAAAAGCTCGAGTACAAATCGGGGATACTTCCAGAGCGGATGTGTTGCGTTGGAAAAGTCAGATCGCACGAGACCGGCAAAGTTTGCTGGCGGCGGAAGCAGACCGGCTGGTTGCAGAAACCGAACTTTATCGTGTATTGCATATATCCACCGCCGATCCAATTGCTACGTCGGACGAATCCACCAGCGAAGTATTTCGAGAGTTAAACCGTGAGGAAAGTCGTGACCTTTATGATAATCCCCTGGCCTGGGAAAAGTTCATTGCCTTTCAAACAGAAATCGCAGTAGAGAATGCACCTGAGATTGAGCGTTTTGATTATCTGATTAAAGCCCAGGATCGGCAAATTACTGCAGATCGTCGTGCATATTATGTGCCCGATGTCTCGCTTACCAGTTCGCTTACTGAAAATATCGAACGCAGCGGTGCGGGTTCGGACCTTAGCGGCACCGGCATTCATGACGATCAGTGGAGTATCGGAGTGCAGGCGACTTTGCCGATATTTACCGGTGGTCAGTTGCGATCGCAGTTATCAAAGTCGCAAAATTTACATCGTCAACTGGTATTGCAAAAAGGAGCCGAAACAGAGCGTGTGGAAACACGCATGCGTTCGGCCTTGTTTAACGCTGCTGCGTCGCATTCATCTATACGCCTGGCGGAAGACGCAGCCGCAGCGGCAAAAGAAAACCTGGAGCTGGTTACCGATTCATATTCAGAAGGTGCGGTGTCGATTACCGATTTAATTGACGCGCAGGATGCCGCTCTTGCCGCGCAGTTACAAGCGGCTGCAGCGCGATATCAATTTTTAATCGATTTAGTGGATGTGTTAAGGGCAGAAAGTAATTTTGACTTATTGCTGCAAGAAGATGGAATTAAAATATGGCAACAAAGAGTAAAAGCGACCATGCAATGAAAATAGTCATCTTAATTGTATCGGCTATGGTTTTGTTGAGTGCGTGCGATAAACAGGAAGAAATCGTAGAGCTTCCTCTGCGTTCGGTTAAACACCAGAAAATCTCCTTCAGTACCGACAAACTGGTTAAAACATTTAGCGGAGTTACAAAAGCCGAGCTGGAGGCAGATCTTAGTTTTCGAGTGTCAGGCCGTGTAGAAAGTATCCCGGTGAATGTGGGCGACAAGCTGGAAAAAGGGCAATTAGTCGCGCGCCTGGATAACAAAGATTATGCAGTACTGTTTGAGCAGGCCAAAGCCGAGCTTGCTGCTGCGAAAGCATCTTTACGTAGTGCAGAATCAGAGTACAACCGAACGATCGGGCTGTATGAGAAACGGAACGCTTCCAAAAGTCAGCTGGATACTGCGCGTGCCACCGCGGAATCAGCTAAAGCGCAAGTAAAGGCAAATACTCAACAAGTGGAAGCGGCTCGGCTGCAACTAAGTTATGCCAGGTTGTATTCGCCGCAAGATTGTGTAGTGGCATCTAAACCGGTGAAAGAAAATGAAAACGTCTCTTCCGGTCAGGCGGTTGTTAGTGTCAACTGCGGCAAGAAAATTGAAGTGATTGTTGATGTTCCGGAATCCTATATTGATTCAGTAACGGAAAATCAACAGGTAAATGTGGCATTAACTGCGATAGATAACAGTGAGTTTAGCGGGCATGTTACCGAAATCAGCAGCGGTAGCAGCGACCAGGCATCGGCATTTCCGGTAACCGTTACTCTGGATGGGGATCACGAAGGATTGCGTGCCGGCTTGGCGGCAGAAGTGGAATTCACCAAAAGTGACGGTGAAGAAGAGCGGTATTTTATTTTGCCGGTGACTGCGGTTGCGCATGATGAACAAGGTGATTTTGCGTTTGTGTTGACTGCCGGCGAAAACGATAAGCAAGCGGTCGTGAAAAAGAGGTATGTTGAGGTCAATGAAATCGTGCAGCAAGGTGTGCGTGTTACTAGTGGCCTAAATAATGGTGATAATGTTGTTACTGCCGGTATCACAGTTATTCGCGATGGTATGACAGTGAAAGTCGAGTAAACCGTCATGAATATCACCCAATTCGCGATTAACAATAATCGTGTGACGATTATTCTGGTTGCTTTGCTGATTCTTTATGGAATTTCCACCTATTTTGCGCTACCCAAAGCCCAGGATCCCGGATTCATTATTCGCGCCGCACAAATTACCACTTATTTCCCCGGCGCCAGCCCCGAGCGGGTAGAAAACCTGGTAACCGACAAAATTGAAAAAGCCGTTCAGGAAATGCCGGAGATCGATTTTATTACCAGTCAATCCCGTACCGGCATATCGGTGATAACACCCAACTACAAAGAAAGTTATAAGAATATGCGGCCAATATTCGACGACTTGCGGCGTAAAGTCGAAGACATCGAAGGTACTTTGCCGCAAGGCATCGACGGCCCGCATGTAAATGACGATTTTGGAGATGTGTACGGCATCATCTACGGCTTAATGGGTGATGGATTCAGTTACCGCGAGCTCAAAGACATTGCCGATGAAATCAAAGACGAGCTGTTAAAAGTCGATGACGTCGCCAAGGTGCAATTG
>JANQOT010000231.1 GCA_028285655.1 Gammaproteobacteria bacterium | reverse complement strand
TTTTACGTTTTCGCTATCGGCTTTATCCAGCCCGCTTATTGGTTCGCCTTTTGCATAGTCAAGCGGATATCCGCCCGCCGCCATGACAACGCCCAGCGCACTGCGCGGGTCCCATTGCAGTTCCGTAGCCTGTAATTGATGTCGAGCGGCTGAATAACACAGCTCGCTAAAATCATTTTGCAGCCTGAGCATAATAGGCTGGGTTTCCGGATCGCCGAAACGGCAATTGAATTCCAGTACATTGGGGATTCCGTCCGGACTAATCATTAATCCTGCATACAGAAAGCCCTGATAAGGATGACCTAGTTGCATAAATCCGTTTACGGTCGGGTTGATCACTTGCTGCATTATTTTTTCATGCAGCGCGGGAGTGACTATCGGCGCCGGAGAATAGGCTCCCATACCTCCCGTATTGGGACCACGGTCACCGTCGTCGCGCGCTTTATGGTCTTGTGAGCTGGCGAGTGGAATAACGGTGGCGTGGTCGACCAGGCAGATAAAGCTTACCTCCTCTCCTTGTAAAAATTGTTCGACCACAATTTTTCGACCGGCATCACCATGTGCGCTGCCGCTTAACATCGCCTCGATCGTGCTCGCCGCTTCCTGCTCGGTTTGCGCAATCACAACACCTTTGCCTGCCGCGAGACCATCTGCCTTGATTACAATAGGCAAGGTGTTTTGTTGCACATAATCGATCGCCGCCTGCGGGCTGGTAAATTCGCGGTATTCAGCGGTGGGAATGGAAAATTGTTGCATGAACTGTTTGGCAAACGCTTTGGAACCTTCCAGTTGCGCATTAAATTTGTGCGGACCTAAAACAGCAAGCCCCTGTTCGGAAAATTGGTCGACGATTCCGGCAACCAAAGGGGCTTCCGGTCCTACCACAGTCAGGTCTATCGCATTTGCAGTGGCAAACTTCAGCAAAGCCGCGATATCTTCGCTGCCTACGTCGATATTTTTCACTCCGGGTTCCAGCGCCGTACCGGCGTTACCGGGCGCGACATACACAATATCGGTTTGTTTGGATTGGCTAAGTTTCCATGCCAAAGCATGTTCCCGGCCGCCGCTTCCTACTACTAGTATTTTTTTCATGCGATTTTTCTTAAGTGGAATTAACCGAAACGCGGCAGTACATACAGCAACGCCAACGGTAAGGTAAATATGGCCAATACATTGCCAAACAGAACGATTGCAGAAACTTTGGCGGGTTCCTGCATATAACGCTCGGCAAATAAAAAATTCATCACCGCCGGCGGTAATGCGCCGAATAATAACAATGCTCCTGCCTGAGTTCTATCCAGCGGCAGCAGAGAAATAATAATGAAGGCAAGTATGATTCCTATCAATGGAGTCAGTAAACCAACCACACTGCCAATGCGCCAGTGATCGACATTGGCCTGCGCCAGGCGCACGCCCAGGGAGAACAGCATCAGGGGAACGGCAATATTTCCCAGCATTTGTACCGGCAGCATCAAATAAGGTGCTACTTCAATGCTGCCGGCTTGCAGTAAAAACGCACATACGGCTGCAATAATGGCCGGCGAGGTAATACTGCGCAGCCATTTAGCATCGCGGTCAAGCATGTAGGACCCCAAGCCGAAGTGGGTGATGTTGCCGACCAGGAACAGAATGAGTCCTGCCGCCAGACCCTCGGGGCCTAACGCCAGGGTCAGTAACGGCAGACCGACGTTGCCGGCATTGTGAAACATCAGGGGTGGCGCGATGGTTTTGTACTCCTCACGCATCACGCGACCCACAGGAAAAGCAATGAGCGCGGTAACTAACACCAGTGCCAGACCACCTATGGCGAGTAAGGCATATTGCTCAAAAATAAATTTTTGTTCTGTTAGAGAATAAAAAACCAGCGCGGGAATAAAAACATTTAAGTTTACGTTATTGACTGAATCGAGTTGAGGATTATGCCGCTTGCCGATATAAATGCCGATACTGACGATCGCAATCAGCGGAAACATGATTTGCCCGATCTGAATGAATATCGACGTCGACATTTATCTATTGGAATTCAATGTTTATGCGCGAGGGAGTGCAGCGAAAGAAGTTAGCGAGGCTGCGGGGACAAGGCGAAAATATTTGAAAAAGCGCAGTTTACTTATGAAGTAAAAGAGCATTTTGAAAACATCTTTAACGCCGTAGCAGCAATGTGGTTAGCGCATAATTAGTGGCGAAAATGGCGGATGCCAGTGAACACCATCGCCATTCCATGCTCGTCGGCTGCCGCAATGACTTCTTCATCGTTGCGTGAGCCGCCTGGTTGAATGACAGCGCTGATTCCGGCTTCGTGGGCGGTATCGATTCCGTCTCTAAACGGGAAAAACGCATCCGAAGCCATGACCGCGCCCGGCACGGGAATATTTTCATCGGCGGCTTTAATGCCCGCAATCTTTGCCGAATAAACGCGGCTCATCTGGCCGGCCCCGATACCGACCGACTGTTGATCACGAACGTAAACAATTGCATTGGATTTAACAAACTTCACAATTT
>JANQOT010000024.1 GCA_028285655.1 Gammaproteobacteria bacterium | reverse complement strand
GTGGTACCGGCAGTGAATCCGACAATGATTCTGAAGGCGCACCTCGGCCACCACCGCTAAGCCAGCAGGAGCAGGAAAATTTAACCGTGCAATGGCAGCAGCGTCTGGCCAGCGCGGCACAACAGGCGCAGGCGGTGGGAAAACTGAGTGCATCCATGGCACGCATGGTCGAATTTATGTTGCAGCCGAAATTGCCGTGGCGCGCATTGCTGGCCAGGTACATGGTGGCGAATGCGCGTGACGACTACAACTATTCACGACCATCCGCTAGACGCGGCGATCCTTCTATTTTTCCCAGTCTGCGCAGTTCGCAAGTCAATATTGTGGTGGCATTAGACGTCAGCGGTTCGATCGGAGACGAGGAAATGCGCGAATTCTTATCCGAAATCGATGCCATTAAAGGGCAGTTGCGGGCACGAATCAGTTTGTTGGCTTGCGATGCGGAATTGGTAAAAGAATCGCCGTGGATATTTGAGTCGTGGGAGGAATTCAGCTTGCCGAAAACCTTTACCGGCGGCGGCGGAACGGATTTCAGACCGGTATTCGACTGGGTGGAACAACAGGATCAGCCGCCCGAAATATTAGTTTACTTTACTGATTGCATCGGCAAGTTTCCCGACTTTCAGCCGAACTACTCGGTCATCTGGCTGGTAAAGGGACGCGAGCGCGCACCGTTCGGACAGCGAGTACAATTAAATTAGTCTATGGATTTATGCCACGAAGATAAGTTGCGTTTAAATGTATTACTTGCGCAATCCTTGCAGGCTGTTCGTATCGACGAATCGCGGATGGAAGTGCATGCACTGTCTGAAAAAGGCGAAGCTAAAGTCCCTTTGCATGCCAATTGCAAAGATGAAAAGTATATTCGTCTGGTAAAGCAATGGTTATCGACTAATGTATTGGGTTCTCCCGGAGGCTATCCGGTGTTCTTGCGACGCTGGACGCGTATGGGGCAGGCGCGTGCGGATAGCCTGGAAAAACTGCTTTTATTGGGAGAGCCGGAAGCTGTGGTAGCGGTCGTGCATGCAAACGGAATTACCAATGAAATCGCACGCCGCGCCTGGTGGTGTGCGCCCAATGCAGAAAACGCACGCT
Organism: Gammaproteobacteria bacterium; assembly: GCA_028285655.1. GTDB lineage: Bacteria > Pseudomonadota > Gammaproteobacteria > UBA4575 > UBA4575 > JANQOT01. The sequence goes on along the minus strand of JANQOT010000024.1, from coordinate 15,340 downwards.
GCCTGCTTGCCAACGAAGAAGTTGTAAAAGATTCGATGGGACCGGAGTTAGCCAGTTTTCTGGTGGAATTTCTTCCTTTTGAAGAAACCTCCAGAGCGACCATGCAATCGGTCCGACTGGTATTGCAAGCCGGTCTAATTGATGAAGAAACCAAACAGGCTATTTGGAAGCGGGGAAATCGTCGTAATACTTTTTATGTCGGCTTTTTACAACAGTGTCCAAATGAATTACCGCTAACGGTTACCGCTCATGCGCTGTATGCACAGTTGCAAAGTTTAGGCGCATCGTTGAGTTCGACGAACAATGTATGGCTTAAATTGCAACAAGTATTAAGCCCTGCCGGACAGGCTGCGATCAGCGTGTTTGAAACAATACTGAAAAAGCCCAACGACCAGGATGTGGCAGTCGAAGTATTTAATACTTTGCATCAGTATTTTTCCGTGGATACGCATTTACCCGTCAACTGGCGAAGTATCGAGGAGCTGGCAGCTCATGTCCAAGTAATACTCGCATCGCCGAATAAAGAGGTCGCTGAAATATTGAAACTCTGGCCTGATGCAGAACCGCTATTGCGTGCTATATTGTTGCTTTCTATGGTTAGTGAGACGTTGCTCGATCCGGTTTTCGGTGTTACGGATTCAATCGGTTCGGTAATGAGAAAACGTATTGCACATCTAACCGGGCCGATTCTGGACCAATTAAGTGTATTAAAATAAATGAGTCTGTTACCTGTTTTCATCGATATTAAAAATCAACCATGCTTGCTGATCGGTGGCGGTAAAGTGGCTGCGCGTAAATTAAATATGCTGTGCAAGGCGCAGGCCGATATAACGGTGATTGCTCTGGAGTTATGTAACAATGCAAAAGACTTATGCGCAAAATATTCGGTAAATGTAGTAACTCGCGAATTTACCGATGCGGATATCGATAAACAACGCCTGGTAATCGCGGCGACTAATAATGCCGCGTTAAATCAACACATCAGCGAACTGGCCAAACAAAAGAATATTTTGGTTAACGTGGCCGATGATTTCACTCAGGGCGATGTGGTGTTGCCGTCGGTGATCGATCGCGATCCGATACAAATCGCCATTACTACCGGTGGTGCTTCCCCGGTACTGGCAAGAATGTTACGCAGCAATCTGGAACGCTGTACACCCGCCATGTACGGAGAACTGGCGGCGCTGGTAGAAAAATTCCGCAAGCAAGTGGGGGAACAAATAGACGACGAAACCTCGCGGCGAAGATTCTGGGAGGAAGTGCTGCAGGGACCGATCGCTGAAATGGTATTCGCCGGGAAACTGGAGGCGGCACAGGAAGCGCTTGCGAACAAGTTAAGAACAAAAGATTTCACCGGCAATGAAACGGGCGAAGTCTATCTGGTCGGTGCGGGGCCGGGCGATCCTGACTTGCTCACCTTTCGCGCACTACGGATGATGCAGCAGGCCGATGTGGTGGTATACGACCGGCTGGTTTCGGAACAGATTATGGACCTGGTGCGAAAAGATGCAGATAAAATTTACGCCGGCAAAGAAAGATCCAAACATACGCTACAGCAGGAATCGATTAATCAACTACTTGTTCGCCTGGCTAAAGAAGGCAAGAGGGTGTTGCGTCTTAAAGGCGGAGATCCTTTTATATTTGGCCGCGGCGGCGAAGAAATTGAAACCCTGATGGAAGAAGGAGTCCATTTTCAGGTCGTTCCGGGTATTACCGCCGCTGCCGGATGCGCTGCTTATTCCGGTATTCCGCTTACGCATCGAGATCACGCTCAAGCCTGCATTTTTGTCACCGGTCATTTAAAAGACGGAACGGTGAACCTCAACTGGGAAATGCTGGCGCACGAGAATCAAACGCTGGTGTTTTATATGGGCTTGCACGGCTTGCCGATTATTTGTGAAAAATTAATTGCACATGGCATGTTTGCAAATACGCCGGCCGCACTGGTCACCAAGGGAACGACACCGGAACAACGGGTGTTAATCGGAGATTTGCAGTCTCTACCGGGTTTAGTGGACGATCATCATGTGCACGGACCCACGTTGATTATCATTGGCAGCGTGGTAACGCTGCACGATAAACTACACTGGTATTTAACCGATAAGGAATTTACTGCTTAAGCAGACTTGCGCTGTCGGCTAAAAGTGAGCAGTCCCGCCAGCCCGATTGAGAACAAATAAAATGCTGCAGGCAAAGGAACCGGTGAATCCGGAATGCGCTTGCCGTAGTCCCCGAAAAACTCAACACCGGCTTTGCACCATTTTTCGCCGTACGGGCATAGTTGTGCCAGCGTTTTATCCTGGCGGCGGATGGTGCGAAAATCTTCTCCCTGCTCCGCTACAAATAAGGCCCACGCCCATTCGCGAATAATGGATTCAGTTACCACCGCAGGTTCATAACTGGCGCCGCGCGACATGTCGATGAAAACTTCTTTACCCTGAAAATATTCCGGCGCATCATCATTGAATATTCCGCGCACAAAATTTTCTACCTGATTCAATCCGCTGGCAATATATCCGGCCGTTATCGTAATAAATGAAAGTTCACCGGTGATATTAGTTAATACACCGTCGTTGTATTCGCCGATTATGGTTCCGTATGAATTCAGATTGTCGCAAACTTCCGGCCCGTGCGCCTGCATGCCGGGACCCCATAAACTTACTTGATACTCGATCAGCGAAGCATGCGCATTGTTAAATGCACAAATGCACAATACCAATGCCGGCAGCGAAAGAAATTTTATAATTGCGGTTTTAATCGGCATTTTATAACTCTCGGTAATATTCTCGATAACGTATGTGTAACTCGACAGTCAGCTCAAAGTAACAATACTTTGATCTTTTTCGCATAAACTAAAACTGTCCAATCGGCGGTAGAAAATTGACGACGACTTGAAATCAGCTATTTATATGTGGTTTCTATGCGGTTTAAGTAAATTTGTAGATAATTATCCAAATTAATGTTACAAAAATATTTAAATTTAACGACTAATGAGTCACTTACGTTACAGTAATTCGTACATGTCTGATATAAACTTCTAATTGGATTGTAATAATTTTGATGGATTGCGAGTGGGAATTTATATGAATTTATTGTTACAGAGACCCGCTACAGGTTGATAACAATTATGAGTTATATGTTTGAACATATATTACCCAGATATTTACTGATAATTACTGTTTTAATCTTGGGGGCAGTTACGATGTTTGGGCAAACCTACGCGAGTACTATTATGTTGGATCAGAAAGCGCCGGAATTTACATTAATCGATCAGAATGGTTTGACGCATTCTCTGCAGGACTATGCCGGTCGCTGGGTGGTGCTTTACTTTTATCCCAAAAACGACACACCGGGATGCACCAAAGAGGCGTGTGCTTTTCGCGACGACTATAAAGTTATCGTGGCGGAAAATACGCAGGTGCTGGGAGTAAGTGTCGACGACCGTGCCAGTCATGAGAAGTTTGCCGATAAATACAGCTTACCGTTTCCTTTGCTGTCAGACGAAAAAGGACAGGTAGCAAAAAGTTATCAAGCGTTGATGTCGTTGGGCCCGCTTAAATATGCCAAGCGGCATACGTTTATTATCGATCCGAACGGTAAAATCAAAAAAATATACCGTAAAGTGGATGCAGCCAGCCACAGCAAACAAGTATTGGCCGATTTGAAGTTACTTAAAGCCAATTAACTGTAGTATTATCTTTATCTAACCGGCCGGCATTATTGCCGGTTGTGTTTTTACTTAGCGGTACAGGTGTCCACTTTGTGATCTGCGAAGATGGGTGAAACAGGGAATCTGGTGAAAAACCAGAGCTGCCCCCGCAACGGTAATCAAGTGTAAATAAGCAACTGCGTCACTGAATGCAAAATGCATTTGGGAAGACTGCTTATTCAGTTTGCAGTTAAAAATCTGCAAGCGATCCGAGAACTTTTGCAAAATTAGGGGTTTTTGTTTGTGGCCAGGCAAAAACGCACGCAATGAAGGAATTTGTGTAATACAAATGACTGATTGAGTACGTTTTTTAACAACGCCACGTAGAAAAACAACTTTTTTGCAACGTTCTCGACTTGCAAGCCCGGAGACCGGCCTGATAACTGCGCGGCAAATTGCGGTGGGCAATTCGGGCTGTTGTAGCTGTTACTTTGGTAGCAGTGCTAATGCGTGTCCTGTCTTAACTGCGTTTGCTCGTTACGTTCTAAATAGGGAGAGAACCAATGAGTTTCAAACGCTTAATCTGTTTATATATAGCTTTAGGCTGTGTGACTGATTTACACGCATCGGAGCAACTGCACCCGATAACAGTGACTGCCAGCCGTTCGCCAGTTCGTCTAGACCATGCTGCAGGCGCAATTACAGTAATCTCAAAACAGCAAATCGAGCAGCAAAACGCAGTGTACGTGTCGGATTTACTCCAGTCCGTGCCAGGCTTGAATGTAAGCAGACAAGGCAGCGCAGGGAACATTACTCAAGTGAGAATTCGCGGTGCCGAAGCCAACCAGGTGCTAGTCATTATTGACGGAATCGAAGTAAATGACCCAGCCAGCGCGTCTGAATTTAATTTTGCACACCTGTCTGCTGCGAATGTTGAACGAATTGAAATATTACGCGGACCGCAAAGCTCTTTATGGGGTAGTGATGCGCTTGCGGGGGTTATCAATATTGTGACTACGAAATCGTTGGAAAACCAGAAAATTCTTGTCAAGAGTTCGTATGGCACAGAGCACAGCTACGAAGGCGGTCTGAAATATTTTACCGAAACTGAAAAGTTTAAACTCGCTTTAAGTGGTAATTTTATTGATACGCATGGATTTAATATTGCGACAACCGGACAGGAGCGTGATGGCTACGACAACGCGACGCTGAATCTGAATTCCGAATTGTATGCAAATCAGAATCTCTTAATTGGGGCTTCAGCGCGCTACACCAACGCAAGTAATGAATTCGATCCGGCTCCCCTCGGTGTTCCGATTGACGGATTTGGCAAAATCGATGTTGAGCAAATTTATGCTCGTGCCTTTATAAATGCTTCTACATTTAATGAACGCTGGTTGCATTTGCTGGAAGCATCGGTGACTGATACCAGCAACGATACTATAGACGGCTTGTTCGGTGCATCTAAGTCTGAAGCGACAAAAGAAAAGCTTTCCTATCAGTCGACTTTCATTTTTCCGAAGTCGGCAGAATCCCCTGTCGAACAGTCAGTCACTATTGCGTTGGAACGAGAGCAAGAGCGATTTAGTCAGCAAGGTGCCTCCTTTCCCGGATTTGATCCGAATCAACGTCAGAAAATAACGAATTACAGCTCAGTGGCGGAATTCAGAATGAATATATTCGATCGATGGACGATTTCTGCGTCGTTACGCCACGACGATAATGATGAATTTGATAATCAAAATACCTATCGAGTGGGGATGAATTATTTATTGCCTTCAACCAGCACTAAGATTTACTTCACCCATGGTACCGGTGCAAAGAATCCCAGTTTTACAGAAATATTCGGTTTCGCGCCTAATAATTTCATAGGGAACCCAGATCTGGAGCCGGAAACTTCAGAATCTTGGGAGCTTGGTATATTTCAGGAGTTTTTCGATAGCCGCCTGCAAATCGACGCGGCAGTTTTCAAGGAGGACCTGATCGATGAAATCCAAACGATATTTTTACCTACTTCTCAGTCGACTGTAATTAATAACGAATCACGCAGTGACCGGAATGGGGTAGAATTGTCAGTACGTGGGCAATTATCGAGTTCGATTACCTTGGGAGGAACATACACCTATCTGGATGCAACCGAGCCGGATGCCTTCGATAATGAACGAACCGAGATTCGACGTCCAGCGCATCAGTGGTCGTTGTTTGCAAATTATTTGTTTTTTGCGGCCAGGGCAAATTTGAATATCAGTATTGACCATATTGGTGATCGCAGAGATATCGATTTCAGTAACGGCACTCGAGTAACATTAGACGACTACACACGTGTAGATGTTTCTCTTAATTACGAGATGCATGAAAATACTAGACTATTTGCTCGAATAAATAACTTGCTGGACGAAGAATACCAGGATGTCTTTGGCTTTGAGAGTGAAGAATTTTCTGGTTTAGTAGGGCTGGAAATAAGATTGTAACGAAAAAATGGGCAACCGGTTGACAAAAATTTACACACGCAAAGGTGACGACGGCAGCACAGGGCTGGCTTCGGGTGAACGCGTGGGCAAAGATTGCCTGCTGATCAAGGCGCAGGGCGATCTGGACGAACTCAATTCAAGTATTGCCTGTGTGCGTGCGTATTCCGACGATAAAAAAATCGATACGCTTTTGGTGGCTATACAACATCACTTGTTTAATGTCGGCGGCGAGCTAAGCGCGCCACAGTGCGATTTGACCAGTGCCGCTGACGTGCAATGGCTTGAACGCTGGATCGATTACTTTAATGCCGATCTACCACCACTAAAAGAATTTATTCTTCCCGGCGGAGATGCAGCGGTGGCTTATTGCCACGTGGCACGCACAGTGTGTCGACGCGCCGAGCGTAATCTGGTTGAATGGTCGCGGGAACAAGCGGTAAGGCCGGAACTCATTCAATATGTTAATCGTTTATCCGACTTGTTGTTTGTGTTGGCGCGCGTGCTGGAGAAACAACGAAATATAAAATCGACGTACTGGGATAAAAATCTCGAATTACCTGAACCGGGTAAATAAGGAAATATAGTATGCGGCTCGGTATAGACCTAGGCGGAACAAAAATAGAAATACTGGCGCTGGACGACAACGGCAAGGAATTATTACGTAAACGTACATCCACTCCGCGCAACGATTATCCTGCGACGATCGACAGTATCAAACAGCTAGTGATCGATGTGGAAAATGAGGTCGATCAAAAAGGCTCTGTTGGAATCGGTACACCGGGTTCACTTTCGCCCGCCACCGGCTTGTTGCGTAATTGCAATTCCACCTGCCTGAATGGCAAGCCGTTTAAACAGGACCTTGAAAAAGCCCTGGATCGTGAAATTCGCATGACTAACGATGCGAATTGTTTTGCCTTGTCGGAAGCTACCGACGGCGCCGCCGCCGGTGAAAAAATAGTATTTGGTGTGATTGTCGGTACCGGTTGCGGTGCGGGTGTGATCGTCAACGGCGCGGTCGTCGACGGGCCCAATGCGATCGGCGGGGAGTGGGGGCATAATCCACTACCCTGGCCGCAGGGCAATGAATTAAATACCACCAGGTGCTGGTGTGGTAAAAACGGATGCATCGAAACGTTTTTATCCGGCACCGGATTTTCTGCTGATTATTTGCGCGTGGTCGGTGAAGAACTCAGCAGTCAGGAAATCGCGCAGGCAGCCGATGCAGGCAGTGCGTATGCACAACAAGTGCTGGCGCGCTATGAGCATAGAATGGCCAGAAGCCTTGCTCACATAATTAATATTCTCGATCCGAATGTCATTGTACTTGGCGGCGGAATGTCAAATGTAACGCGATTGTATGAAAACGTTCCGCAACTCTGGCGAGAGTACGTCTTTTCCGATACTGTGCTTACCAAACTGGTGCCGCCCAAGCACGGCGATTCCAGTGGCGTGAGAGGGGCGGCCTGGTTATGGAACGATTAAATTCAAAAACACCTGTTCACTGGTACTGGATCGCCGGTCTGGTATTGCTATTGGCATTTAGCCGCTTAATTCCGCATCCACCCAATTTTACCCCGCTAGGTGCAATGGCGATTCTGTCTGGGGCAATGATAAAAGATCTGCGTTTGGGAATATTTATTCCGATTGCCGCAATGATAATCAGTGATGCCTTGATAGGGTTTCACAGTTCGATCTTGTATGTCTATGCTGCGGTAATTGCTATGGTCATACTCAGTCGTTATTGGTTAACCAAGTATACCGTTACAAGGTTGGCCGGTACCGCTGTACTCGCGTCTGTAGTTTTTTATGTAGGCACCAATTTCGGCGCCTGGTTAAGTCATGATATGTATCCACACACGGCTAGCGGCTTGGGGCAAGCATATATTGCGGGGATTCCGTTTTTTCGCAACACGTTACTGAGCAATCTTTTTTTTACTGCAATCGGTTTTTCTGCGTTGATGTTTGTACCCGTAAGCTGGCGGTCCGCCCATGGCAGGTGAAGATTATTTTAGTGTGAGATGAATAAATCGGGATACGCAAGTTAACGGCTAATGCGATTGTCTATACCCGATTGATTTTCCGGCGTCTGGATGACTCTTCCGTCTCTATCGATTACAGTACACTTGTTGAGAATAGATGTAAGTTCCTCGATCCAGCCCTGCTGATACATTCTTATAATGGTATCGGCCGGTTTGCTGTCGGAAACTATTTTGGCTCGCCTAGCCAGCGTCATTAAAATTTCGTAAGCCTCGTTATCGATTTTCATGTGCGTCCACTTTGTTTATTGTTTTAAAAGAATCTGTATCACTGAAAATACTCTTGTAATTTATCGTGAAACTCGGTCTTGTGGCCCATCCACCAGCGGGCTAGAAATTTAGCCACAGTCTCGGGTTCGTCAGTTTCGATTGCAGAATCAATTTCCTTGTGCAGCTGGGATAGAAAATTTTCACTATATTCGTGAATAGTTTGCATATCTTCGGATGATATTCCCTGTTTTTTCAGAATCATTTCTTCAGTTTTCAGATGAAACTTCACGTATTGCTCAAGCATTAAAACCGTCGGCTTTAATGAATTCAGATCCCAGCCCTGCAGAATGAAGTAGTACAGGGAATTTATGGTGGCGACCATCCCGCGGTGTTGTTCGTCTACAATCGGCAAATGGATCAAATTACGATCCTCCCACTTAATAAACAGAATTTGCTGGGCCATGTTTTCCGGTTCGTTTGCTGGTTGTTGCGCAGTTGAAATTTTGTTCTGAAGGCATGAAGTGCCTTCGCCAAACACAGCAACAAAAGCTAACGAAATATTCGCAGTTATTTGCTGACCCAGGTCAGTAAATTCTCATATAATTAGAGAAAGTAATAGTTATGAAATACAGGAATAGTGTAGTTTACGCGATTCCTGAGTGCGGGTTGTAGTTACATAGCGCGTCCTCGGCTGGCTATATGCATCATGCAAGGCATTGATTTACTTGAATGTCGATATCTGTGAGTGTCGAGCGCGTGGCTTTGGATGGTTGGGAAATGCGACTATTTTACGACGAAAAGACTTGACCTTGACCCTAACCTTAAGGTGCAAAATTAGAAGTTAAAACCGTGGGACGTGTATGGAACTGACGATTAGCCAGTTGGCAGACAAGGTTGGAGTTTCGGTTGCGACTGTTCGGCATTACGAACAGGAGGGGTTGCTGCACCCGGTGGGTCGCAACCAATCCAATTATCGAATTTACGATGAAACTTCGCTGGAACGAATAAAATTTATTAAAAGTGCACAAAAGCTGGGATTTAGTCTGCTTGAAGTTCGTCAATTGTTAAAGCTGGATGGATTGCCCAATGCTTGTCCCAGTGCGCTGGATTTTTTGATTAAAAAATCATTCGACATTAAAAGTCAGATTACTCTGCTGACCAATCAAAAAGACAATATCGAATCCTTGATGAAACAGTTTCATGAAAAATCAAGTAACGGTACTTGTGAGTTTTTTGAATATCTGGAGACAATGCCGGTATCGCCTTCAAGCGAACTGATTTTCTGCAGGCATTCTTATTTATTTGACGCCGGCAACTGGACATTGGCCGGCAATTTTCAACAAAACGGACACCCGTCGGTTGGGATGACAGGGCTGGTCAATATTGAGCATGTGAATAATTTGTGGGAAGTAACGCGCACGATTGTATTAAAAGATCCGGAAAAAACGGAAGAAACGATTGCGTTTCATATTCCAGTGGCTCCGCCGGAAGATGTGGATCAAAAATTTATTGCTGATTGCTCGGTTTTTGGGGATGTAAGAGGATCAATCGCATTTGCCGGCGGAGATATTTTTAAATACTACGACATGGTTGACCACGATGTAAAAGGATATGAATTTTTAAGACGAATTCATACCGACCTTTATGAAGCCAACGGTGTGCTGTCAAACGGAAGTAAAAGTATTAGCTGGTGGGATTACAGAATGGAACGGGACAGTAGAAAACTGGATTCATAACTACTGATAACGAAGAGTTGTACGCTACGCGTTATGTCATGCCGGAGTCGATGTGCCCTGAAATACTCGTCAACGTCTGCTGGTCCATCGTCTTCGGTATGACGCCAGGCGTAAACTAGGCTTTGGTGATTGCCTCCAGCAACGGCCCGTGAATTTGTACTACTGCGCTGGCAGGTAGATCCTGTTTGTTCGGCCAGTGGCTGGTGAGCCGGTCCAGGCTTTTGGAGGTCTCGCCCGGGTGTTGTACCGAAACGAACAGTGTGGTTTGTTCCGCATCAAAACATACGCCCGTCAGTTCTGCATCATTTGGTGCGCTGGCAAGTTGAATGACGGTACCGGCCTGCGGGCCATGTGCAGGGACCAGGTATAGCCCGTTATTCATAAATTTGGCATACGGCAGAGTGCCCATGGATTTTCCCGAAATGTCGGAACAAAACCACAAATTTCCGTTGCGATCGAAAATCAGATTGTCCGGGCAGCTAAAGCCGCTGTCGCCTCCGGTTAAAAAAACCTCGCTGTGGAATTCTGTACTTTCGTAGTCATGTTTTTTTTCCGTAATTTTAAGAATCTGCCCGTGTAGATTCCCTTTCGGCACATTATTGGTCAGGCTGACAAAAATGTCGCCGGTAATCGGATTGATTTTAATGTCTTCGGGACGGTCCAGTGGAGTACCGCCCAATAATTTCGCTGCATGGCGTGTATACGTACACACTTCGATCTGATCGGCAAAATGCTTCTGTAAAATTTTACTTTTTTGCCAGTCCAGCGCCAGCCATTTGCCGTTAACGACATCGGCAACATACAAGATGCCGGATTCCAGCGTGCCGGTACGGTCGGCGACAAACTTATACAAGCACTGATCGTTTTTATCGTCACCGGAATACACCACCGTATGACCGTTGCCGGACGTCACGCAGGTCGCGCTTTCGTGTGAAAAGCGGCCAAGCGCAACATGTTTTTTTGCCGTATGCGTGCGTGGATCGATTTCTACCACCCAGCCGTAGTGTTCCGGCGGATTGGGATAATACCGTTCCCATTTATACTGGCTTTTCTTGCGCTTGTTCGATTTAAATTTTTGATCGCCGTAGAATAGTTGGTAATTTTCCTCGCAACTCAGAAAGGTACCCCAGGGCGTAACGCCGCCGGCGCAATTGCCGACGGTGCCTTCGGCGAAATCAGCGCTGGCGATAACAGTATTGCGGGTAAAAGGAATCTTTGTGCTGCCGTCGATGCGCTTGTTGATTGAGTCGTTTTTTGCGAATTGCCAGCGTGCGTTGTTTTTCACGATGCGCAACACGCTACCGCCTACTGCCTGTCGTTCAAGGTCGATATTATTTTTAGTGCGTTTTACGCCGCCGATAAACAACGGGTATACGTACTCATGGTTTACCCACAACACTCCACGCTGCGCGTTTTCCTGTAGCAGGGCAACAAAATCATTATTAAAACCAAATTGTTCGGTTGCGTTTATCTGATCCCGCCACCGAATTAATACATCGTAATGCAGGCCGTCGGCCAGCCGTAAATCATCCTGGCGACTTGGACCAATGCCTGTGATGTGCGGAAAGTCGGAGCGAGAATTATTACCGAAGATTTCAGGACTATTACCGACTAACGCGCCATAACCGAGGAAAGAAATTATTCGTCTTCTTTGCGCGTTGAAGTGCATCGGTGGTGATCAATCGAGTTCCGATAAATCTTGTAACATTGTCGGAATCAATTCGGCTACGGTCGGGTGTATGTGTACCGCGTTCTTGATGATCTGGTAGCTTTGTCCGGCGTACATGATGTCCAGAAATAAATGAATGATTTCATCACCGCCGATACCAAGAATATTTGCTCCCAGAATTTGTTCGGTCTCGACGTCGATTAATACTTTCATAAAGCCCTGCGTTTCACCGCGTTCTTTGGCGCGCCCGATTCTGGACATCATCATTTTTCCGATCAACGCCTTTTTGCCCGATGCGCGCACTTGCTGCTCGGTCAGGCCGACTCTTCCCAGGGGAGGATCGATAAACAGCCCGTAGCAGGGAATACGGTCGCTGACCCGGCGCGGCTGGTCTTCAAACAACTGGCTGGCGACGATTTCATAATCATTATAGGAAGTGTGTGTGAATGCACCTTGACCGTTGCACTCTCCCAATGCCCAGATGTTGGATGCATCCGTTTTCAAAAAGTCGTCGACATTAATCAGACCGCGTTCGTTTAATGTGACATCGGTATTTTCCAGGCCCAGATCATGCGTATTGGGTTCGCGCCCGACCGCCAGTAAGACATGACTGCCGCTAACGGTTCGATCCTGACCAGCGCAGGCAAGGTTTGCCGTGATACTGTCGCCGCTGTTTTTGAAACTTATACATTCCGCATTGAGTTCGACCACAACGCCTTCGTGTTCCAGTATTTCCTGCACTGTTGATGATACGTCTTCGTCTTCGCGCGGAATCAGGCGGTCGGCCATTTCCACTACGGTCACTCGACTGCCGAAGCGGCGATACATTTGTGCAAATTCCAGTCCGATATAACTGCCGCCGATAATAATCAAATGATCAAGCGTGTAGTCGACGTCCATGATCGTGGTATTGGTTAGGTATTCGATGTTGTCGAGACCGGACATGTCCGGCACTCTTGCTCTGGCGCCGACATCGATAAAAATATTTTCCGCAGTTAATTTTTTGCCGTTGACGGTGACTGAATGATTGTCGATAAATTTTCCATGACCTTCGTATACATCCAGATTGTCCATGTTTTTCATCCAGCCGGTCACGCCTTTATTGGATTGTGCGACGACACCGTCTTTGCGAGCCTTTACTTTTTTCATATCGACCGTCACATCGCCCAGCACAACTCCGTATTCTTCTCCGCGCTGCGCCATATTGGCGACTTTTGCGCTGGCAACCAGCGTTTTGGTGGGAATGCAGCCGGTGTTTACGCAGGTGCCGCCGAACAGGTGGCGTTCGATGATGGCGACTTGTTGTCCTTCCGCTGTTAAACGTGCAGCCAGTGACGGGCCGGCCTGACCGGCACCGATAATAATAGCGTCATATTGTTTATTCATGTTCACCTCGCAACGAAAGCGCAACGTTGTTGCACTATGGTGATTGTAAATTCAACAATAGAAAAAAGTACAGATTTACCGGAATTCGAATGTGCGAATCGTGGTAATGGTGACCGGCTATTTGTGCGGAATCAGGTGGAGCGAGTTCCCAGAATGATATCTTTATCGCGTAGTTGTACCAGCGTCGTGTGTCCGCCGTGCAGAACCACTTCTTCCTGTACCGAGGGAATTTCCTGCGCCAGGGTAGTTAAAATATCTGTACCGGTTTTGTTTGTATTTTCGCTTATTAATTCAATCAAGCGTGCCGTCATCGGGTTGACTTCCATAAAACCCACGTTGTCCTGCTGATCGCGGTAGACCAGTAAAAAAGTCGGCTGTTCCGGCGGTGTTTGCGGCTGGAAATCCGGCTTGATCTGTTGCACCGGGTATTGGTAGCGATTCAATTGCATCAGTGGCGAGAGTACCGGTGCAGCATTCATGAGGTCGCCGTCACGATCGATATTCTCCCAGTCGATATTTACGTTCGCGATTGTAAGCGTCGCTTCCAGGCGTTCGTACTCGGCCAGTTCAAGCAGGAACGGCGGGTCTTCCGGTTGCGGTGTGCGTTCCTTGTTTAAATATTCGATAAATTCTTTGGCGATATCTCTGAAGTACGGCGAATGACTTTGATGATTTGAAAAAAAATCGCGAATCATGGCATGCCAGGGTTCGTCTGCGTACAGTTTGCGCAAGACCGGAAAGCCATTGGCGATAAATCCCTGCACGTTGCGGTACAAAAGACCGCGATAAACCTCCATGCGCCGATCTTCGATTTCCGCCGGAGCCGGTTTATGTTCCGGGTCGCGTAAGTGTGCAGTGAAGTCATACTGCACATTCTGGAATTGCGGGCGTGCTTCAGCCATGTGCAGCCGCCTTTGCAGTAGCATTCCATTTTTCCTGCAGACGGCAAATCTGATCGACTTCCGCCATCAGGACCGGCAGTTCGGGAATATTAAAGTCGCGTTCCAGTAAGGTCGGAAAGACGCCGAACAATTCGTAGGCTTTATCCAGAATTTGCCAGACCGGATCGATGACGTCGGCGCCGTGGGTATCGACGATGAGGTCTTCCGCTTCATTGTAGTGTCCGGCGATGTGGCTGTAGACCACGCGTTCTTTCGGTAATGCGGCTAAAAATTCGATCGGGTCGTAACGATGGTTAACCGAGTTAACATAAATATTGTTAACGTCGAGTAATAATTCGCAGTCGGCTTCCGTTAACACTGCGTTAATAAAATCGATTTCTTCCATTTCTTTACCGGGTGCCGCGTAGTACGACGCATTTTCCATGGCAATGCGTTCACCCAGAATGTCCTGCACTTGTTTGATACGTTCGGCAACGTAGTGCACCGCTTCGGTGGTAAACGGAATCGGCATTAAATCGTAAAGGTGACCATCGTCGGAACAGTAGGTAAGGTGTTCGGTGTATTTCAGAATGCTGTGGTCCTGCATAAACGTTTTAATGTCGCGCACCAGATCCACATCAATCGGTGTGGGGCCGCCGATAGAAAGTGACAGCCCATGCGTAACAAAAGGAAAACGTTCGGTGTATTCGCGAAAGCGTTTGCCCAGCCGACCGCCGATGCCAATCCAGTTTTCCGGAGCCACTTCCATAAACTGAATCTGGGCGGGGTTGGTTTCGAGCAATTCTTTCATCATTGCTCCGCGTCGCAATCCCAGCCCCGCACCGTTTACCAAATATTCCTTACTCATGACCCACTCTTTATCGTTCAGTGTTTATTAGAACAAAACCTCGGCACCGAGTTCCTACTCCCGGCCACTCATTAGCCACAGATAATAATCGATACTGAAAAATCTGCCGGCGCCGATAAAAAACAAGACCAGCAGCATGATGAAATAGGTGGCGGCAAACTCGATGCCGTTTTTCAGAATGGTGAACGATCCCGCTGACGTAATCCATTTATAGTTGGAGTGCTCTTTCAGAATTTCTTTTGCTTTGTCTTTGCGTGCGGTCGCATCCTCGATTAAGTCCATGCGCCATTCCCAGGGCATGGTGAGTTCGGTTTCAGGTAGCGCGTGCCAGCCGTTGGGCCAATGCGTGGAAGCGGCTACCGCCATGGTAAACATGAGTGGAACCGCCGCCCAGCGTACGCCGAACCCGACCAGTAACATAATGCCACCGATTA
>JANQOT010000215.1 GCA_028285655.1 Gammaproteobacteria bacterium | reverse complement strand
CCCGCGGTGTAGCGTATGCGCCTTATGCGGATCTGGTCTGGTGTGAAACCGGCAAGCCGGATGTCGGATTCGCGCGTGAATTTGCCGAGGCGGTTCGCGAAAAGAATCCCGGCCAACTGCTTGCGTATAACTGTTCTCCTTCCTTTAACTGGAAAAAGAATCTGGATGATAAAACCATTGCCAGTTTCCAGGAGCAGCTCTCCGAGATGGGCTACAAATACCAGTTCATCACACTCGCCGGCATTCATAACATGTGGTACAACATGTACGATCTTGCCTATGACTACTCGCGAGGCGAGGGTATGCGGCATTATGTCGAGAAAGTACAGGAGCCGGAATTTGCGGCCGGTGATAAAGGCTATACTTTTGTCAGTCACCAGCAGGAAGTCGGTGCCGGGTACTTTGACGATGTCACCACGGTAATTCAGGGTGGTCAATCATCGGTTACTGCATTAACCGGGTCTACCGAAGAAGAGCAGTTCTAGTTTTAGTCGCGGTATATTGCGACTGAAATTCATCTCAAATTGCTGGCATTCAAACTATTTTGGATGCCAGCAATATTCTGATTTTTCATATAATATTCCCGATAGCATTAGTATTTGCACGCTCGAATATAACCATGAATTAATTATGGTTATGTAAAGGGTTGTTCAAGGGAAGCCAATGACAAACGAACTTTATGAGCACATCCAGCGTCCTGCGGACGGTGAACAAATTTCGATAAGGTCGAACGGCTCACTTAAGGTTCCCGATTTTCCCATTATTCCGTTCATAGAAGGCGACGGCATCGGTATCGATGTCACGCCTGTCATGCGTCGGGTGGTCAATACGGCGGTCAATAGAGCCTACGGAGCAGATCGAGCCATAGTATGGATGGAGGTCTACGCGGGCGAAAAAGCGTCTAAGCTATACGGCGAATTGTCCTGGCTACCCCAGGAAACACTGGATGCGATGAGTGAGTACGTGGTGTCCATTAAGGGGCCGTTAACTACCCCGGTGGGAGGTGGTATGCGCTCGCTTAATGTTGCGATTCGCCAGGAAATGGATTTATACGCTTGCGTGCGACCGATACGATATTTTGCCGGGACTCCGACCCCGTTAAAGGATTCGGAAACGACCGACATGGTGGTGTTTCGTGAAAATACCGAAGATATCTACGCCGGTATCGAATGGGAGGCCGGGTCCGCAGAAGTAAAACGAGTAATCGATTTTTTGCGTAATGAAATGCAGGTGACGGAGATTCGTTTTCCAGAATCATCCGGAATCGGAATCAAGCCGGTATCAAGAGAAGGATCCGAACGACTGATTCGCAAGGCAATTCAGTTTGCAATTGATAACGGGCGCAGCTCGGTATCGCTGGTGCATAAAGGCAATATCATGAAATTCACCGAAGGCGCGTTTCGAAACTGGGGTTATGAGCTGGCGCAGCGCGAATTCGGGGCGACGGTGATAGGAGAAGGGCCATGGTGCGAAATCAAAGACCCGCAAACCGGCAAAAAAATTATCATCAAAGATGTTATTGCCGATAACTTTTTACAACAGATCTTATTGCAACCGCAAAACTATGACGTAATCGCGACGCTGAATTTAAACGGTGATTATATTTCAGACGCATTGGCAGCCCAGGTTGGAGGCATCGGAATCGCGCCCGGTGCCAATATTGCCGATGCCGTGGCGGTATTTGAAGCCACGCACGGCACTGCGCCTAAACATGCCGGAAAAAATCGAGTGAATCCGGGATCAATAATACTTTCTGCCGAAATGATGCTGCGCTATATCGGCTGGAAAGAAGCAGCCGATCTGGTTCTTAAGGGAGTCGGTGGGGCAATTGCCGCGAAAACCGTGACCTACGATCTGGCCAGAGCGCGTGCGGGAATTTCCACCAAAGTGGCCAAGCCAGGTAGTGCGAAAGATGTTGAACAACAGTTGGAAAGACTGATGCCGGGTGCAAAACTAGTGACTACTTCCGGATTTGGTGAAGCAATTATTAATCATATGTAACTACTTATTATAGAATAAATTACTATTCGAACGCGTTGAAATATGATCATAGCTTTATTAGAAGATGACAGCGATCAATCGGATCTTCTCAGTGCATGGCTGGAAGATGCCGGCAATAAATGCGTCGTATTCAACTCCGGAAAAGCGATTACAAAATCGTTGTTAGGCGAAAGCTATGACTTGTTGATTTTAGATTGGCTGGTTCCCGACATGAATGGATTGGAAGTGCTTGAATGGGTGCGTGAGAATCTGGACTGGCATATTCCAGTACTATTTATTACGCAGCGCGATGCCGAAGAGGATGTTGTGCAGGCGTTGCAGGGTGGTGCCGATGATTACATGGCAAAACCAGTGAAAAGAGCCGAAATGCTGGCGCGAATTCAGTCCATTAGCCGGCGCTCACAGGGGTCATCAAGTAGTGAAGATAATCTGGAATACCCCCCATATACTTTGCAACGATCTACTCGTTCGCTAAAACTTAACGGAGAAGCAATCGAAGTCACCAGAAAAGAATTCGAACTTACATTATTTTTGTTCAGAAATGCCGGAAGAATTCTTTCTCGCGGGTATATTCTTGAAACCGTCTGGGGGCGTAGTGCCGAAGTAAATACCCGCACAGTGGATACCCATATCAGTCGACTGCGAAGGAAACTATCGATCTCTCCCGAGAACGGCTGGCGATTAAGTTCTATTTATCAACACGGCTATCGCCTCGAGAAAAGCGAAAATGCGTAAGCCGCTGTATGTATTCAAGAATGGCAGTAAGTGAGTAATTCATCGTGACCGATACTAAATCTCTGACAGAGAACAAGTTTGAGCGCATACGGGAGATATATGTGGAGTCGTTTCCGGAAAAGGTCGACGAACTGCGGGAATGCTGGGCAAAAATAAATGCCGCCAAGGTAGCCACCAAACCGTTACAAAAAATGCGCACGGCAGTACATAAGATGGCCGGTTCGAGTGGGTCGCACGGATTTGACGATATTTACGTACTAACCAGAAAAATAGAAAAATGTATCGTCGAAGTATTGGATAAAGAAACTGACTGGTCGTCTAACCAGGAATTAGTAGGTAACCAGGTTCAGGAGCTGGTTAATTTACTGGAAGAACATAGTCTGCATTATTCGCCTTTGGACGGAGTGGAAACACAAATTCCGCGCCTGGACGCATTGCAACTTTCACATCGCGAACTGGCGGTATTTATAATCAGCCAGCGAACAGTTGAATTGTCTTTATTGTCAAATTTACTGGAAGGGCGCGGATTTAGCGTATTTTCTTTTAGCGGCCTTGAGCGGGCATTTGCCATGGCCAAAACAGTAGACCCGGCAATTGTAGTATTGGATTTGGGCGATGCCGACCAGATCAGCTTGGACGAAAGTTTGAAAAATAAATTTCGTTCGTCGAAAAATGAAATTCCTGCATTTATCGTGATTTCTCGCCGCGATGATGTAAACACCCGGCTTGGTGCGGCACGGTTTGGCGCAGAAGCCTTTTTCGCGACACCTATTAACGCGCATAATTTTAGTTCAACGCTGGATGTAATACTGGAAACCCGTGGCAATGACTACTGTCGTGTACTATTGATGGACGATGATTCCCAACGGATTTCATATATTGAAAAAGTTTTCATCAATGAAAATATAAAGTGCCGCGTAATTAGTGAAGTGGAGCAAATTACCGATGAGCTTGTAAATTTCAAACCGGACCTGGTATTAATTGCACACAAGCAAAATGATGAGAGCAGCGTGAATGCTGCGCGTATGGTGCGGTTGCACGAGACATATTTTAATACTCCAATAATATTTTTACTGGAAGAAGAATCTATTCAGCTACGTATAGAGGCATTAAGGTCCGGAGCCGACGACTGTATTAGTGGCAACGAATACGAGCAGGAAATTTTCAGTATTTTAAAAGACCGGATTATGCGTTTTCGGCGTGCGAATCATATGATCATTATGGATTCGCTAACCGGAACCCTGAATCGGGATGCTTTTTTTGACCGGGCAAGCGAAGAGATCAGTTTAGCTATTCGGCGTAATGAAACAATTTGCCTGGGTATGATCGACGTCGATCATTTTAAACAAATCAATGACAAGAACGGCCATGTCGTAGGCGATTATGTGCTGCGCCATATCTCGGACTATCTGAATAATCGTTTACGCAGATCAGATGTAGTGGGCCGCTATGCAGGTGACGAGTTTCTGGTATTTCTTCCGGATACCGATCTCGACAGCGCTTACCTGGTGCTGGATATGATACGCAAAAATCTTATGTCGCAATGCATCAGCATGAACAATATCGATGTCAGAGTGTCTATCAGCCTTGGGCTGGTCGCCACCAGGCCCACCGAGCCGCTGAATGTCGAGTCCTTGATCGTAGAAGCGGATAAAAAGCTGTACGAGGCAAAAATGGCGGGGCGCAACACGCTTATCGCAGGTGTAGTTTAGTTGATCAAAGTTTTTACTGGCATCTAAGCCTGGATAATGAGAAAGTACCGCATAATTTCAGGATGACCGATTAGAAATGGCAGGGAATAAAATATTTAAAGTTGTATTCTTTAATCAGGGCAAGGTGTATGAAGTATTTGCCCATCAGGTTTACCAGTCCGACATGTACGGCTTCGTCACTATCGAGCAGCTTGTATTTAATGAGCGCGGCGGGGTGGTGGTAGATCCCGGCGAGGAAAAATTAAAAACTGAATTTGATGCAGTCAAGCGAAGCTATATTCCGATGCACTCGATCATCAGAATCGACGAGGTGGAAAAACAGGGTGCGAGCAAAATTACCGAAACCGATCAAAACGTAACGCCGTTTCCTTCGACGATATACACCCCTGGAAACGATTCTGGAAAAGCATAGATACAAAATTTCCAATTCCGCGCTAGTGAGAGTGCGCATGAAATGAGTATGTAATAAAAATATTGAAGAGTCGCTTCGCGACCGTAAAATTACGAGCAGTACCCGCTCGCAAGTGTGGAGAGATGCCGGCGAGTGCAGGGAAGCACGAGAGAAAGTTCGCATCCGAGTGCAAGGAGGCACGAGAGAAAGTTCGCATCTGGGAAGATGCGCACATAATCCAGGGAAGTATTTTGTAATCCCGAACGTAGTTTTGTTGTGTGAAAACCCGAATTGTAGGAGAGATGCCGGCGAGTGCAGGGAAGCACGAGAGAAAGTTCGCATCAGGGAAGATGCGCACTTAAAATTTTGATGTACGGTAATTCCGTACCGAGGGTTCGACTGAATTGCCGGGAGCAATTCAGAACTTCGAGCAAAGCGAGAAGGCCCAGCGGGCAAAATACAGGGAAGTATTTTGTAATCCCGAACGTAGTTTTGTTGTGTGAAAACCCGAGTTGTAGGAGAGATGCCGGAGTGGTCGAACGGGCTCGCCTGGAAAGCGAGTGTACGGTAATTCCGTACCGAGGTTTCGAATCCCTCTCTCTCCGCCACACTTGCGTGTGGGTATTACACGCAAATAAATTTCGGCAACGCCGAA
>JANQOT010000190.1 GCA_028285655.1 Gammaproteobacteria bacterium | reverse complement strand
CATATGGTGGATACGGTTTTGTATTTCGAGGGCGACAGCAGCGACCGCTTTCGACTGCTGCGCGCCACCAAAAATCGATTTGGCGCAGTCAACGAGCTGGGCGTATTTGTGATGCAGGAAAACGGTCTCACCGGCATCAAGAATCCTTCGGCCCTGTTTATGTCGCACCACCAGTCGCCGGCATCCGGCAGCGTGGTCATGGTTACCCGCGAAGGCACGCGTCCTTTGCTGGTCGAGGTCCAGGCGCTGGTGGACGATAATCCCGGTAATACCACTCGCCGACTGGCGCAGGGCATCGAACAAAATCGTTTGTCGATGTTGCTGGCCGTCATGCATCGACATGCCGGAGTTTCACTGCATGGCCAGGATGTATTTATAAATGTCGTTGGCGGTGTGCGCGTGCAGGAACCCGCCGTGGATTTGCCAATTTTGCTTGCCACTTTATCAAGCTATCGCGACTTTATTCTGCCGGCCGATTTAATCGTGTTTGGTGAAATCGGTTTGGCCGGAGAAATTCGACCCGTTCCGAATGGCCAGAAACGTCTGCGCGAAGCCGCTAAACACGGTTTTAAACAAGCCATAATCCCGGCCTCAAACGCCCCCAAGGAATCGATTGCAAACCTGCAAATCTACCCCGTGGGTCGATTAGCGGAAGCAATAGATCTGGTAGTTAATAATTATATGTAGTGATCAGAATTTGCTCGAAGAATTGATTTAATTCAATTCGATATTTTCAGAAATTTCCTCCCAAGCACATCAGTGATTAAGTTTATTCCTTTATATTCAATAACTTATAATATTATACGTATTTGACCCTAGCCTGGGGACATGCTATTAATTGTTCTAATACTGGCATTTGCTCAATGTAAACGCCGGATTTCGGATACACGCGCAAATTACGTAAATGGATCTAAAACGTAACCGACATGGCAAATACAATGATTCTGGTCCCCGGTCGTTCAAGCAAACAAGGGACCTCTCTTAATAAGGGAAAATTAAAAGACGAATACATCGATGTCACTTCGACGCTGGAAGTCAACGAAGACGATATGAAACGTCTCGGGCTGGAAAACGGCGACCAGGTTCGACTCAGTAACGAAATCGGTGAAACGATCGTGTCCTGCGTTGGGAAAAAAAGCACCGACTTGCCGGAAGGCATGTTGTTTATTCCCTACGGACCTCCTTCCAGCCAGTTAATGGACAGCGATACCGCCGGTTCCGGAATGCCAATGTCGAAACATATGGAAGTCACTATTGAAAAAGTAAACAGCAAGTAAAGCGAATTTAATATGAGCGAAAATATCAAAACCGTTGAGAGCGCAACCTGCACATTCTGTGGTTGCGTATGTGATGACATGGATCTCACCATTGATATGGATGAAAAAAAAATTACCAAGGCTAAAAACGCCTGCATTTTAGGAAAAGCCTGGTTTTTTGAGCACACCATTGACCATGAACGCCCTAAAGCAATGATTGATGGTAAAGAATGCAGTGTGGAAGAAGCGGTAGAAGAAGCAGCACAAACCTTGGTAAATGCAAAATTTCCCATTACTTATGGTCTCAGCGACACCACCTGTGAAGCTCAAAAACAGGCGGTTGCTATCACCGATCTAATCAAAGGTAATATTGATACTACTACTTCAGTATGCCACGGACCTTCCGGTATGGCCTTTCAGGGAGTCGGTGAAATGACTATGACCTTGGGCGAAGTAAAAAATCGTGCCGACCTGGTGATTTACTGGGGCGGGAATCCGGCCGAAAGTCATCCGCGGCATTTCGGCCGCTATTCGGTGATGCCGAAAGGCATGTTCGTACCCAACGGAAAAAAAGACCGTTACATTGTACTGGTCGATGTGCGCAAAACCAAAAGTGCGGGCGTTGCGGACGAATTTATTCAACCCAAGCCGGGCAAAGATTTCGAGTTATTGTGGGCCTTGCGCGCGCGCGTTAAGGGTAAAAAAGTGCGGGACGATATTGAACAAGTTACCGGCGTTTCGAGGCAAACCATTGAAGATCTGGTCGAGAGAATGAAAAACTGCCAGTTCGGAGTATTGTTTTTTGGTATGGGACTGACTATGACCAGAGGACGCCATTTTAACTCGGGAGCATTGTTGTCATTAGCAACCGACTTAAATGAGTTTACTCACTTTGTCGCCAAACCCGTGCGCGGACACGGCAATGTTACCGGCGCCGATAATGTCGTATCGTGGCAGACTGGATACCCGTTTGGAGTCAATTTTAGCCATGGTTTTCCACGCTTTAATCCCGGCGAATTTACCACCGTGGATGTGTTGTCACGTGGCGATGCCGATGCCGCCATGATTATTGCCAGCGATCCGGGTTCTAATTTCCCCAAGGCCGCAATAGATCATATGCATAGAATTCCGGTGATTTCTTTGGATACCAAACCGACTGCAACCAGCAAGCTTGCGCATGTTGCATTTGCGACTTCTACCTACGGAATAAATACCAGCGGCACGGTATACCGCATGGATGATGTACCAATCACCCTGCGACCGGCATTTGAATCTCC
>JANQOT010000189.1 GCA_028285655.1 Gammaproteobacteria bacterium | reverse complement strand
TAATATGCCATTTGAAATGAAACGGATCATTATGGGCGGGTTCGATGTTGTTATTGACTTATAAGTCAAAAAATCTACTGCTTTTTTTTAAGTTAAATAATATCTGCAATTGGCCGTAAGCAGACATTGTAAAAACTATGGTTGTAGAATGCGGGTTGTAAAATCTTGCTGAAATAGGAAGAATAGGGTGGTAGTGCAAGACTGGCTCCACTAACCAGCTTTTTACGATTTTAAATGGTGCCTAAGTAGTAAGGCCGGAGATTTGTTCTGCATTTCTATATCTAGCTAAAAGCTTTTTAATAACATCTTTTTCGTGCATCCATTTTTCTATTTCAGTTTGCGCGTTTTCTGAGAAAGTAGGGTACAAGTTAAAAAGGTCTTTCAATGCAGTTTCTGCTTCTTTTTGTTTATTTAGTGAACCATAAAGAATTGCTTTGAAAAAATGACTCCAAAACATATGAGGCAAATCGACCTTTTTAGATTCACGTAGTGCGTTATCAATATCATCGTTACATATATAATATACTAAAGAGGGAAAATGATAGAAATCAGGATGGGACGGATTGAGTGTCATGGCTTGTTCAATTAATTCAAATCCTTCCTCCCATGCGCCAGTCCATGAGAGTTGCACGCCATACTCTCCAAGTATAAAAGCATTTCTCGGATTCAACTCTAGAGCACGGTCTGCAGCTTGTCTAAATGCGTCTACATCATGCTTAACTACATTTAAATAGAACAATGCATAATACGCAAAAGGGTTTTCCGGATCTGTTTTCACAGCTTTCTGTGCCATTTTAAAACCTTCATCAACTACACCTTTATTTTTTCCTTCATTTCGGTAAGCCATTTGATATTCGTCCGCGCAAAGGATGGCTGCAGCAGCCCATGCGTCTGAATAATTAGGATCAATTTTAATTGCTTTTTCGGCACCTTCGCGGGCCCATTCATAATCCTCAGGAGAAAAAGTGCTTAAAAACTGGTAGTAGCGCAAGACATATTCATAAGCAGTTAAACTTTTAGTTGGGATTCGTTTCAGAGAACGAAGGTCTTTTCCAAGTATTACACCGTAAGGTTGAGCAATTGTAGCCGAAACAGATGTCGCAATTTCGTCCTGTATGGAAATAACATTCTTTACACTGAGTTCTTTATCGAAGGCTTGTGACCAAATGGCAGCGCTATTTCTTGTTTCAATAAGCTCTACTGCAACTCTTATTTGGTTCCCTGCTTTTCGTAAGCTTCCTAAAAGGATGAATCGTACATCTAGCTGGTCTCCAACTTGTTTAGGATCAATAGTCTTATCTTTGTATTGATGGGTGGTATGTCGGGCAATCACTAATATTTCTTTGAATTGAGAAAGTTTGCATATTATTTCTTCAGTAGTTCCATCAGCAAAATATTCCTGGCTATTGTCATCGCTTAAATATTTAAAAGGCATGACAGCAACACTTGGTATTACTGTGTCTATTTGAGTATCCGGTACTTCCAGATCAACACCGTGATCATCGTTATAGTAAATTTTCGGAATATAGCTGCCTTTAAGAAGGTTTATGATGACCTCGTCTTTTTTTCCGTCTGCTAAATAATATTGTTCCAGCATTCGACGTAGTCTCACGGCCTGAACGCGAACAATAGGGTCTGTTTGAGGATCAAATGCCTGGTCTTTTCCAAAAACTTCCAGCGCAATGGTGTACGCCTTTAGATAACTATGACGATTCGCGATGGTTTCCTCGACGATATAGCTTAGAAATTTTGAATTTTTTTCCGAACGAACAAAGTCAGGGCTTTGAAGAATCCGTTCAAGTTGACGTCTAGACTGATCTGAAGTCGGCATTCGCTCGCTGGATAGAGCTTCTACATTGTTATTTTTCATATCCCCGCTCTAGTGGCGCACTAGTTAATGTACTTTACCAAAAGTTGAACAGAATCGATAAGCTATTGATTATTATACAAAAATTATTTTAAGCGTCGGCGTATGTAACACGTTACATACCGTTTGTAACTTAATTCTGAAGCCGGATAGTTGCAAGATTACCCCACTTTCAAAACGAGACCACTCCTTCTCTCAAAATGGAAAATAGTGACAAAGTACTACGAGTAAGAAAGCATCTGGAACGGCTTGATAGGGACATCAAGCGCCAGTTGCAGGTGGCGAATGCAAAAGTGGCGCCTGTTATTTCGCAGTTTAATAGCGAATTTGCACGCGTAGATCCTTCTGTATCTGAAATTCCCGACGGCGTCATTATTAAATCTGAAGTGGTCTGCGAAGATATTGCCAGTGAATGGATTTATTCGCCTGAAGTAGATCTCAAGAACCGCATTTTATTTATCCACGGAGGTGGATGGTGCAATGAGAGCGTAGAAAGTTACCGCGCTCTTGCCGCCAGAATATCATTAGCTACCCATTGTAGTGTTTTACTTGTCAAGTATCGTGTGCCTCCCAAGTATCCCATGCCCAATGGGCTCTCAGATTGTTTGGCAAGCTATACAAAAATACTGGTAAACGGACCAGAGGGTTCTAGTGAAGCCGACTCTACGTTTTTACTCGCTGATTCTACAGGAGCAAATATGTCACTCGCATTGCTTTTCTTGATGCGCGAACGGAATATTTTGCTACCCAGTTCTGTAGTTTTACTTTCGCCGATTACAAACTGTAAAACTGTTGACTCAAATGACATGGTTAATACATTTAGTTGTGCGCCGCTGCTAAAAGAATCTTTGTATTCGTATCTCAATATGACAACTAATTCTA
Source organism: Gammaproteobacteria bacterium (assembly GCA_028285655.1). Lineage (GTDB taxonomy): Bacteria > Pseudomonadota > Gammaproteobacteria > UBA4575 > UBA4575 > JANQOT01. Next base: position 9,322 of record JANQOT010000189.1, on the reverse strand, counting down.
GTCAGCCACTGGTTTCTCCAATTCACGGAATTCTCGACGGATTGCCTCAGATGCTCATTCAGGTAAGCGAGCAGGAACTGGTTTTTGGTGATGTACATAAGTTTGTGGAAAAAGCTACGAATGCAAACATAAAAATTACATTACAAACGTGGAAGAACATGCCGCACACCTTCCAGAAATTTGCTCCATATTTATCCCAGGCTAACGAAGCCATCGAAAATATCGGTGCCTTTGTTCGTGATACTGCTCGGAAAAAAATTCTTTCTTTTCCATCGAAAAATAATCTGGAGACTGACAATGCCGCAACAATATAACGCCAAAGCATTTGTTCTGTTGTTTTCCATCATGACGATGATCAATGTCAGTGAGTTAAAAGCACAGGGCAATCTTGAAAACAACAATAGACAAATCAATATCGATATCGGACAAATATACGATATCGATTTTTTTCCAGGAATCAACAAAGGAAAACAATATTATGGATATAGCTTTTTACAGCACGAAAATCATTTCAATAAGAATCTAGTCTTGATTGAGAGTGAAGACAAAAACGGAAGCTCATTAAACGACTTACAAAATATAAATGTGGCAGAAGGCAATATATTAAGAATACGCCTTAATCCTAATTCAGGCAAAAGTACAAAATAAATAAAATGGCTAACCTGATTAAAAAAGAACACACCAGTTTAATGCTGACTTTAATGCTGTTTGCATTACTTGTTCTTTATCCGCTGATTAGTATGCATTTAACTTGGGAAGCACTAATTGATGTTTTCGTTCTGCTGATACTGTTTTACGGTGTCTGGATTGCGTCCAATCAGAAACAACATTTCTTTTTGGCGCTGGTTATTGCAAGCACTTTTGTTGTAACAGACTGGGTGGCGACATTCACTGATAATAATATCTTGCAAGTTGTCAGCTCGCTAGCTGGCACCTTGTTTTTTGGTTTTCTGGGGCTGTTGTTATTAAAAAATATCTATCAACAGGGAAGTCGAGTTACCGTTAACATGATTTATTCTTCTATAAGCATCTATTTATTAATTGGTCTTGCTTTCGCATTTTTATACATGGCGATCAGCATTCTAGATCCCGGTGCGTTTACCGAAGCAAAGTTTATGGGGAAAGGATTTCAGACAGAACTTCATGGATTTATCTATTTTAGTTTTGTCACATTGTCCACGCTGGGATTCGGGGATGTGTCTCCAAACTCAGTTCAAATAGCGGCGTTTGTATACATGGAAGCCATTATTGGCCAACTCTACCTGACCATTTTAGTAGCACGTCTGGTGGGTCTTCATATTGCCCAGGGAGAGCCCTTGAGTGTCAGTGGGGAGGAAAAATGAACAAAACAACAAGATTTATTCTACCTGCACATATGGCCTTATTTGTCGAAAACTTTCGCTACTCGCTTGTGCGTGTGGAAGCAGTTACATGATTGCAGAAATGCCAAATAGAAGAATTAACGAAGAAGCACCCGTGCTTGCCTGTGATGAGTGTGATCTGCTGCTGTATAAAAAACCGATCCGCATCGGGCAGAAAGCATATTGTCCGCGCTGTAATCATGTGCTGTACGAATCCAAGAAAGACAGCATCAATCGCAGTCTGGCTTTAGCGATAACGGGATTAATTTTATTCATTCCAGCAAATCTTTTACCCATTCTACGTTTAAAAGTACTGGGTATTGAACATGGTGCGACTATGTTTACCGGGGTAGTGTCGTTGTTTCAAAACGGGATGTGGATTTTGTCTATAGTCGTTCTGTTAGCGAGTATCGTAATCCCTGCAATTAAATTACTTTTAGTATTTTATATTTCACTTGGTCTGAAATCATCACGCAACTTTCCACGCCTTGCGCAATGTATGCGCTGGCATCAGCATATGGACGAATGGGGCATGCTGGAAGTGTATACCCTTGGCATTTTGGTTGCGTATACGAAGCTCATAGGTTTGGCACAGGTAATTCCGGAGCTGGGTTTGTATTGTTTTGTAGCTGTACTTTTTATTGCAGGGTTTACCTCAACCACTGTGGATGAAGAACTTTACTGGGAAAAAATAGAGGCAAAAAATGACTGAACGTGCACCACGCATGACAGCGCTTGATGCAGGTTTTATGCATTGTCATGTCTGTAAGAAATTACTGGATTTGCCTGCCCGGCATGAGGAGAAGGCAAGCTGTTCTCGTTGCAGTGCCCATGTGCATCCACGATTACCCAACAGTATCAGTCGTACATGGGCGTTTTTAATCGCAAGTATAATTTTCTATATCCCTGCCAATACCTATCCCATTATGACGGTACAAAAACTTGGAGAAGGGGACGGGCATACCATCATTGGCGGCATTATTGCATTACTTCATAGCGGTATGTATCCCATTGCATTTGTAGTATTCATTGCAAGTTTGCTGGTTCCATTGTTGAAAATGCTGGGCATCGCGTTGCTGCTATTGTCTGTGCAGTTTCACTGGCAGACCTCAGCACATCATCGAACGAAAGCCTATCGCATCATCGAGTTTGTCGGACGATGGTCCATGCTGGACGTGTTCATGATTTCTATATTGGTTGCAATGGTCGATCTGGGAGGGGTCGCTAAGGTATACGCTGGTACAGGTGCCACAGCATTTGCAGCGGTGGTTATTTTTACCATGTTGGCCGCCATTAGCTTTGATTCACGATTAATTTGGGACAATGTGAGGAATAAAGATGAATAACGAAACTACAAAAATACGCCAGCTTCATGGCACCGGAGAAGTGGCAGTAAAATCAAAAAAAGGAATTTCAATTATATGGTTACTACCGCTTGTTGCATTACTCGTGGCGGGCTGGCTTGGGTATAAAACGTATTCTGAAAAAGGACCGGTCATTACAATAAGCTTTCAGAATGCAGCCGGAATTGAAGCCGGTAAAACAAAAGTCAAACACAAGGAAGTGACATTGGGTTTAGTGAGCGATGTTACGCTCTCCAAAGATTTTAAGACAGTGGATGTCACTGTTCATTTCAACAAGGAAGCCAAGCATCATTTGACTGAAAATACTCAGTTTTGGGTGGTACGGCCAAAAGTGGGAATTTCCGGTGTAACGGGGTTGAGCACTTTGTTTTCTGGCTCATACATCGAATACGAGCCTGGAACAGGTGAAGCAGCAAAAAGTTTCATCGGACTGGAAGAGCCGCCCGTGATTCACACAGATACGAAAGGACGTAAATTTATTTTACGTACCGACCAGCTGGGCTCGTTGCATAAAGGTGCACCCATTTACTTTCGCGGCATTCGCGCCGGAGAAATCCTAGGGTACAAATTCTTACCTGATTCAAGTGAGATCCAACTACACGCCTTTGTTGAAGCGCCGTTTCACAATCTGGTCAAAACCAATACTCGATTTTGGAATGTCAGTGGTATGGAAATGCAGGTTGGCGCTGAAGGAATCAAAGTCGAAACCGGCTCATTGCAAACATTTCTTTCGGGTGGGATTGCCTTTGATACTGATGAGCATCACACCGTAGGGAACGAGTTAGCAAGTGAAAACGCATCATTTACATTGTTTGATCGCTTTAGTGAAACGAAAGAAGTGGCGTATGCAGAGAAACTGCCATACACCATGTTTTTTCAGGGATCCGTGCGTGGATTAAGTGTCGGGGCGCCGGTAGAGTTTCGAGGAATTAAACTCGGTTCAGTCACGGACATTGATGTAATCGAAAATCCAAATACGCTAGACATATTCATTCCTGTCACGATGGAGATCGAACCTGAACGAATTCCTTACCTTAATGGAGATAACAAAAAACGTACTGCGCAGGAAGTGCTTGCAGAGTTGATCAATCGTGGTTTAAAAGCTCAATTGCAGACCGGAAGTTTGTTAACGGGCCAGTTATTTGTCGATCTGGAGTTTCACCCGGATGTAAAAACCAGTTTGGCCAATATTGAACTGGAACATCCGCAGTTTCCCACCATTCCGACCACGATCGCACAGGTCAAGGAAACGGTAAGCCACCTGGTAACTGATCTTCAAAAATTACCATTGGCTGAAATCGCGCAAAATCTGGTGGAAACGACCAATGGCCTCAATCGATTGGTCAATGATCCTGATATGAAAAATACCATTCATTCGACCAATGCAACGCTGGTTCAGGCCGAAAAAACGTTAGCGTCGATGAATACAACACTTGCAACTGTAGACGATGTCATCGCGCCCGATTCGCCACTGCAATATGATCTTGCCAATATGATGGTGGAGTTTAAAGCCGCAGCGCATTCTTTTCGAATGCTCACCAATTATCTGGAACGTCATCCTGAATCGCTTATCTCCGGAAAAAAATAGGAGGAGAACATGAAAATTATTCACCACTTTACCTGGCAACAAAGCGTACTTATATTATTTTGCGGCAGCCTGCTTGTATTATTCGGATGCGCAAGTGATCCCACGAAGTTCTATGTGCTTACACCCTCTTTGCCTGCTGAGATTGCATCAGAAACGGATCAATCCACACCATTAGCCATCGGTATTGGGCCTATTGTATTACCCGATTATGTAAATCGACCCCAAATAGTCACCATGAGTGGGCAGAACGAAGTCATAATTGACGAATTTCATCGCTGGGGCGAATCACTGAACAATAATGTGTCACGCGTGTTAAGCGATAATCTTGCCATGTTATTAAGCACGGAAAATATCAACACCTATCCGTGGAACCGAATGATTCCAATTGATTACCAGGTGAAAATACACGTGACACGCTTTGATAGCGAATTGGGAAATGAGGCAACATTAGTCGCACGTTGGATTATTGCAACCGATCAGGGTCGCAATGAAATCAAACGCAAAAAATCTGTGATTCATACTCCTTTAACAGACGAAAGTTACGATGCCATTGCGGTTGCGCAAAGCAGAGCATTTGGTCAACTTAGTCAGGAAATTGCCAGTGAAATCAATCGACAAGCGACGTTGAGTACAGTGGCGGCGAATAGATAAATCTTATAGCTTCAAACTGACTTATAAACAATCTGATTGACTGTTCGTTGTATACTATTTTAGCTCTTTGCCGTACTGTGTTAAGTTGCAAATTTAGTGGGCAGATGTCCTTTTTCCAGCGACAAGGTGGTAAATTTGGACGGAAGTTTAGCGGACGCGCATAGTAGGTCAATTTTGAGGTCGTCCACCTAACTTCGGGCCAGGAGTTTGTCATCAAAACGTTTGCCAAATCGGTGGTATGCCGCTGGATTTGGGCAAACCATTTCTTTCATTGAATGATCAAAAAATACACTAACGTCGTTAATGGAATCAAGAATCAAACCGACTTTGATTGAAAAACGACTATAATGGCTACATATATATCCTTATAGCAAATTACTTAATTAATAATTATGCCTTATCAAAAAGTATTAGTTGCGGTCGACGACAGCGAACCTTCGATGAAAGCGGCGGAGCATGGTGTGCAACTGTCCAGTCAGCTTGGCGCTGAACTTGCGGTGGTTTTTGTAATTGATGCTTCAAAAGTAAATGCGGATACCGAATCGGGTGCTCTTGCTCAAGACCAGGTTTCAATGCTGAAAATCGAGGCCGGTGGAACGCTGGATCGAATCGCAAAAAAATATCCTGAATGTAAGTTCGAACGTTTTATTCCCGAGGGAAAACCAAGCCAGGGAATCGTCGATATTGCAAAAGAGTGGGAGGCCGACTTGATTGTAATGGGAACTCAAGGCAAGACTGGCCTCAAGCGGCTATTGATGGGAAGCACTGCAGAAAATATTATACGTCTAAGTGATATGCCCATCCTGGTTGTGCCGTCGAAAGCCTAGACGAATGTTTTCCGACAGCGGCTATCGACCGTAATTCAATAACACGGTATTATATTACCGCTTTATTTTGACCGGGTTTTTTTATGCTCTGCCTATTTTCTTTTGGCGTGAATTCTGTCGCTTAGATAATCGAAAAATATTCCCGGAGTAAGCGCGAGCAGAAAAACAAGCAATACTAAAAGTAACTCCATATTTCTTTCCTTTTGCGAATGTTGATGATGCTCCTTAGTAATTTTGTTAGAACAATTTTAGTAAAACTGCTTATTAAGAACAAATCGTATTTATAGGGTTTAATCTTCGAGTTAAACTGATGAAAAACCGCCCAGGTGTCGCACAATTAGCGCCAAATGTGCACATTTCACCGTACGCCATACATCAAGTTATTGATAGTTCTTAATCGGCCCTTCAAATAGTGATGGTTTTAGCGTTACCACCGAGCAATTAATTTTCGATAAAACCATTTCTGCAGTATTGCCGATCAATAACCCCGGTATCCCGGTTCGATTAACAGTGCCCATAATCAGCAGGTCAGCCTTATTTTCATTTACATAAGTCGGTATCGTGTCGCGTGCATTACCTTTGTGCAAATGCAGTTTTATCTTTTCCGACGCCAGATTTGAATTTTTGTATAACCAGGCGCGAATTTTTTGCTGCTCTTGTTGTGCTTTTTCGACTTGTTTTGCGATTAATTCGTCCAGTTCTTCGGGACTGCCTTTTAAAAACGGGCTATAGCGCAACATTTTTTCACCGACAAGTTCCCAGGCGCTATAGATGGTTAATTGACCGTCAAAGGCATGTGTCAGGTTTGCCGCCAATCCGATAATGCTTTTATTGAATGATTCAATACCGTTTTTATCCAGAATATCGACCGCCACGACAATATTGCCGTTTTTTTCTGGAAGAGCGTTTTTTACCACCCAAACCGGAATGGGAGACTTGCGCATCAAGTGCCAGTCTACGCTGGAGTAAGCCAGGTTTTCACGCACGTCCGGGTGGGAAGACTGGATGATGATATCGGCGTTAATTGTAAACGCTTTTCTGATGAACTCGATAAAAGAAATACCACTTGTAATCTCGATCGTGGTATCGACGTTGCTTGAATTATACTCATCTACGATACCTGATATTCTTGAACGATTATGTTCGTATAAATGTCGTTGCAGCTCTTCTTTTTTGATTATTTCCAGTAACGACTCTTCAATACCGCTGGTTTCTCGCAGGACTGCAAGTATATGCACACTTGCTTTTTGTGTGGCCGCCAACGCGATGCCTTGTTGAATCGCTATTTTTTCATCGCTTTCGTCGTCGATTGCAATAAGTATTTTCTTAACCTTTTTCATTTATATCTCCGAAATGTTACAGGAATGTAATGCCGACAATCATCAGCACTATAAAAAGTAAAATTAAAGACGAAGAACTGAACCATCTGGGCGCAGGTGAATCGATATCACTCGATTTAAACATCCCGCTCAATGCGGTTCGGTTCAAATAGATTTTTGATGTAATGTGTTCTAAACGAGTATTCATTTGCCCGAATGCATTTCTACTGTAATCAAGAAGAGTGCTTCCAGGGTTAGTTGTTTCGAAATGGTCGTACAGGTGCAAGTTTTCTCTGACAAACTTGTTTCCGTTGAATTTCCACCAGATTGCCCACGCCAGAAGCGCCAGTAGAATTGGCAAGCCCGTCATAAATGCGTCAAATGACCAGTCGGCATTATTGATCAATGCGAATCCAGTGATAACGACTAACCACAAAACAGATACAAAAAATCCACTTCTGGAAACATTATCCTGCGCCATAGAGGGCATTGTTCTCATCAGCCACACAAATCGAAACATTAGGAACAATGTAAAAATACTGCTTAGCCATAAACTGTAAGCAACAAGCTCAAACTCCGGAACCAGCTCGGTGGTTTGTTTCAGTAAGTCTTTTCCGTATATGCCGGCGGTCAGAGGTGCGCCCGCAAGGCCAAGTGCTGCGATGAATACGCCGCACCACCAGATCGTTTTATCAATACTGCGGGTAGGAATGCCATAGCTGGCGGCAAACAAAAATGTTTTGGCAACGGCATGATGCGTGATCACCAGCAATAAGATTGTTGTAAGTACTGCCCATAACGCGGGCTGATACAGGAATACTCCGATAACTATACTGATCAGGCACATTTGACTGATGCTTGAATAACCCAGTAAAGATCTTGGATGGGTTTGCAGCAACCCCATGACGATCGCGTACAAGTAACCGATAATGCCCAGCGTCATTAACAATAAAGCCACTTCCGGAATCGGTTCGGCTTTCGGTAACCAGCGCATCCAGCCCAGCAGGCCAATATTGATTGCCGCACCTGCCAGTACAATACCGTTTGCGTGCGGCGCCGCTTTATAAATGACCGGCAGAGTGAAATGTAAAGGGAATAATCCGATCTTGACACCAAACCCGAACAAGATCATTAACACTATCCAGCCTGGAATCTCACCCACGTTTGGTTGAGGAAATTCAATTGAATTCGTAAGATTTACCAGTCCCACCAAAGCGGCAAACAACATTAGTTCGCCAAAGATCGTGAACGACAAATAAATGCGTCCCGCCTTTTTGCTTTGAGCTCGATCGTTGATGGTAATTAACAGGGTTGCAGACACGCTCATCAACGCAAACGCGCTGTAAAATGTCACCAGATCCTGGCTGATAACTGCAATCAGGGTTCCAAAAAATACCAGATAATATCCGCTACGCTGATAGCCTGGTTGTTCGAGTTCATGCCAGGACCGGTATGCATACAGGCAGGCGATGATCCAGACCAGTCCTGAAATCAGAAGGAACGGACGGTTGATTGTATCGATTCCGATTTGAACGCCCAGCAACAACCAGGGTATGTGCAGGCGGAAGTCCGGTAGCAGCCATGCCGTTAACGTGGTTCCTATACTTGCAAGCAGGAGTAGTATCCAGGAGTTCTTCATTGCATATACTCCCGTGTCGCAATCAGGCGACTCCATTCCAGCGGACTAAATTCGGTGCTCGCAAATACACCTACCGCAATGGCAATTGCCGCAGTAATTAACGGCGGAAACAAAAGCATCCAGTGGGTTTCAAATTTCTCTACCGGAATTGCATCTTGCCAGGGCCCGGCCGGAGACTTAAACCAGCCGCGATATAGAATCGGGAAAAAATACATTGCATTTAACGCGCTGCTTCCTGCCAAAATCCATAACACCCACAATTGATTCGATTCGGCCGCACCGATACCCAGGTACCATTTACTGAAAAATCCTGCGATCGGTGGAATGCCGATCATGCCAAGAGCGGCGATGGAAAACGCCAGCATGGTCGCGGGCATTCGCTTACCGACGCCGTCCAGTTCGCGGATATGATGAAGCTTCAGTGTTTCGGCAAAATTACCGGCGCAGAAAAAGAGCGTGATTTTCATTAAGCCTTGATGAACCAGATGCGCTATACCGCCAATGGTTGCCAACGGCCCGGCGATGGCTGTTCCCAATGCGATGTACGAAACCTGGCTTACCGTAGAGTAGGCG
>JANQOT010000016.1 GCA_028285655.1 Gammaproteobacteria bacterium | reverse complement strand
ATCTGTATTCGTTGGTTAACTCTATGGTGTACACAATACGCGCCCTTTGTATCTGGCGAATTTCTATAATCCCCTTTTTTGTTTCATTTGTTTCAGTGGCGACGGCAGAACAGCCAAATTGCCACCGAATGGGGCATTTTGGGAAGGATCTGGCTACAAGAACCGGTATTTACCGGTTTTGAGAAACGCCAGTTCTTGTGCGGTACTGGGTCGTTCCAGAATTTCATTCAACTCGGGAAACCGGCCGAATTTGGCGATCACGTGATGATGGCTCTTGGCGAAACTTAATGCGCTGGCAAACATCTGTTTCAGTTCCGGCGGCGCTTCGTCGCACAGACGCGTATACATTTTTATACTCAGCTCCTGAGCGGCGCCATCTTCAGCATGCATCAGCGGCATATAAAAAAACTTGCGTTCGATAAAAAACAGGTCGCGGTCAAGGCTGCTGGTAATGCCCTTGGACACGTAAAACAGGCAATCCTGATCTTGCGCGAAAGCTTTCTTTTGTCCGCGATAAATATGCCGCGAGAACTGGTCCAGCAATATTATCAATGCCAGCAGGCTTTTGGGGTAATGCGTCCACTCGTTTAATTCGCCGTTACTGGCTTGCGTGTGCAATTGCAGGAATTCGGTACGAATGATTTCGTCGTAGGCCTGGCCGTTACGAAACCACATATCGGACTTGTCTTCAGGAACACTGAATTTATTTTCTAACGGTCCGAACCAGAAATCGAGAACTCTTTGTGCTTGCTTGATCAATGTAAAACAAACTACTTGGCGGGAACCGGCGGCATTCGAGTTTGTAATCTTGTTGTTTTTTGCGCCATCTTCCATTCATAAACAGTGGAGTACGCCATCACTCGACGCACGTATTTGCGGGTTTCATTGAATGGAATGGTTTCCACCCAAATATCTGCCGACATGGTTTTATCTTCCGGTAACCAGCGTTTTACACGATGCGGTCCCGCATTGTACGCGGCTGTTGCCAGCACTTGCTGATTACCATATTCGTCCAGCATCAACCGTAGATATTTACTACCGAGTTCGACATTGACTTTGGGCTGTAATAATGCCGAACGGCTAGGTGCATCTTTACGCAATGCCTGCGCAACCTGCTTTGCCGTCGCCGGCATTAATTGCATTAACCCGCTGGCGCCTGCATGCGATCGAGCCGCGCTGTTAAATGCGCTTTCCTGCCGCATAACACCGTAGACATATTCGGGGCGTAAAGAAAACTTACTGGCATTGGTCAAAACCAGATTATCAAACGGTTGCGGAAAACGTAATTCCAGGTCGTCGAACTGCTTGGCCTTTGCCACCGTCATAATGGCGGTATGGTGCCAATCCCATTTGTGCGCGATTACAGCAGCTATCGGTATCTGGCGTTTACTCAAACCGCTTACCATTTGATTCCATTCGCGGCGAGCGTGATAAATCTGCCCAACCGCAGTCAATTCGCGCGCACGAATCAACGGTGGGAAATTCAGCAAGGAAGCCAATTCGATATCGCTGAACTGCAACGGGCGGTAATTCATTGCATACGGTTTTTGTAAGCGGTCTGCAGCCAGAAATCCGTAGTAGTCACGCTGTTTTGCAATACGCGCATAAATCGGTCCCGCCTTGACATGCACACCGATTTCTTCCAATGCGCGCGCACGCCAGTATTGCCACTTAAGTTCCTGTTTAGTAATCGGGTCCATTAATACAATACTGCGCAATACCGCCGGCCAATCATTGGCACGCATGGCAGCACGCGCACGCCATTGTTGCACACCGACATCATCTATATCTTTGGGCAAGGCATACATTAAATCAGCTGCCATCGGATCATGCTTGATCGCCGCAGTGAGCGCGATACTGGCTTCTACATCAGCGCGTTCTTTCTCGTTATACGTGTAACGGGATTTGAATTTACGCCAGCTATCGACCGCGATTGCGACGTCTTTGCGCGCCATTCTGCGAACGCCATGGGCAATTATTTTTCGTGCTATCGGATGGTCTTGCTGCAATTCTTCATGTTTGAACAAATTATTCGGATCGCGGTATACACTTTGCCAAAGAGCAAACCAGTGCACCTGCTCGGTCGACAATTTCCCGGCCAGATATTTAGCCAGCGCCACATTACCCTTTTCCATGGCGAGACCGATTCGTTGCCAGATCAGGTCGTCACTTAGATAATTTCGTTTTTGTAACCAGGAAAAAAGCGGGTCACATTCCTCCGGCTGGGAAGTACCTACCAGCCAGAATTGCCTCACCTCGTCTAATGCGTTCGGCGCATTGCTGGCCAGCATGCGCGCCTGCAAACTAAAGCAATCATGGGCAGCATTGCCGGCAGGTCGATAATATTGCTGGAATTTAATGTGTTGGCCGCGTTCCATCAGCGCATCCAGCCAGGCGTGACGAATTCTGCGGGCAGCCGGAATATACGCAAATTGGTCTAAAAACGCGCGTACGTCTTTTTCCGGCGCTGAATGCATGCGACGGCGCAATTCCTCGTAACGAAGATAAGGATACAGGGGATAAGACTGCAACTGCGACGCCAACGACTCGAACCTGGCCATTTTACCCGCGGCCAAAGCATGCCTGGCCTGCAAGTACTGATCGCGCTGCTGCGTCAGCGTAGCCGCATTTAATTCGCCGGGGAATCCTGTGAGTACAAGCGAAGCCAGCCCCAACGCCGCCAGTACAAAGTGTGACATAGATCGAATCATGTCTTCACCGCTGATTAAACCTGAACCAAACCTACTTTATACGCCTGCAAATCACCTATTTTTGCGCTGTTCTTCAAACATTTTCACCTGAGAACCGTCGTGAACGACCATTTCTCCGTAAATTTGTGCACCTTTCGCAACTGCGATCTGACCGCCAAATATGCTGCCGTGAATCACGGCCGTCGTTAAAATCTCCAGTTTTCCGGAAGCCTTCACATCTCCCTCAACAGTGCCGGCGATAAGCATTTCGGTCCCGTGCACGTCTCCCTGCCAATACCCGCTCTGCAGAATCTGCAAGCCACCGTCTATACGGCCGTCACCGATCACTTTTCCGTCCAGCACAAAAGCATTGCTACACTCTACGTCGCCCTTTACTGCACAGCCTTCCGTAACCAGAGAGGTGAGTTCAAACATACTGTCTAGAAATCGGCGGCTAAATGATCTGGGCATTTTTTTACTACACTTTGTGAAGTTTTATCGGAATTATTTTTATATAATAGCGCCAGCTACGAACAAGCCGTGTCAGATTACTAAAACAGGGAACAGCACACCAGTGGAAAATTGCTGGATATTGCCCCTGCTGATGTATGAATCCTGATCCGGTCACGGCTGGCGACTGAATAACCATATAGAGGACGCAACCATGAGCACACTTTATTCCGGACCCGAACGCCGCGTGGCGGAGCGCCGCAGCGGTGTTAATGACCGCCGCGAAATGGTGCGTTATGAGATCAACAAAACACCCCGTCGATCGGGCAAAGACCGACGTACCGTATACGGATGGGAACAGATCCCCGCTCACCAGATTAAATAGTCCTGCCCTGATAGATTTTATCCGCGAAATTCCCAACCTGCCGATTTATCGTTTTGGCCTGGTATTGTTTGCACTTTTGCTTATTGTTCCGGCCATCGTCAGCGGCAATATGGTGCAGCATCTGGCAACAAGAATCGTCAGCAAAAAATTGTCGCTGAGTCAGGGGATCAAGCCGTTAGCGGGAAACTTTCTGATTTTCATCGCCAGTGTCGGCATTATCTGCTACGCGATCTATGTTTATCTCGTTCAGTAATCAGCGTTTCCGGATTACACGAACGACTTTATCTTTATTTTTCTTTTCCTGGCGCAAATTTTCTTCCACTGCCAGCGAGTATTGACTGATGTCGTAATCGGCCCTGATTTTGCAACCGGCAATTAACGAATAGTATTCCACTTCACCCAACGCGGATAATAACTGATCCAGTTGTTCCACTTGCCCCGCTTGTGACGATAGATCTTCATACACAGCAAGCACGCCGTCAGTCGGAATGCGCGCCCACGTTTGTTCCAGCAATGTGCGATAACTTGCATGATCCATGTTTGTAAATGCATCGCCTAAAATCATTACTTGCGCAGAACTTTCGGGCAAGTCGCTATAATCATTTTTTTCCTTAATGGTGTGTCTGTTTTCGGTCAAGGGCGCAAAGTATCGATTCACACTTTCCATCAAGACAGGATCAGCATTTCCGATATGCTGGGTGCGGCCATTGACAACACTGACATACTGCGAAAGCATTAAATCATTCATCAGTAATCCATGATCACTGCCGATGTGCTCAACCGAAACTTCGCGGTCGGCTCCCAGATAATCAATAATAATTCTTTCCATAACGGCGCTGCGACTGTATTCCTGCCAGATCACCTGGCAAAGTGCTACAAATGATTTCTCAATATGAGAATGCACGTCGATATTGCCGCTCACTGCCGTTAAACTTTTTAATATCAGCGCACTTCGCTCACGATAAAACCATTCAATTGTGCTAGGCAGGCGATCAGGCCATTTTCTGCCCACACGCAATGACATGACGCCATCGTTTTCTGCAGTAATATTGCTGAATCCTCGCCACTTGCTGCGACTTAAAAATACGTTTTCCAGAAAACTGCGCGACCAATAACCTTTTTCAGCCGCCTGCCCTTCCGGATAAACCGGTAAAATGATTGCGCCTCCCGGCTTGACGACTTTCAATAATTCCAGCAAAAACGATGCGCCCCAGTGATTTGCAAATAATGAAATACTGATGCCGATGTAAACTCGATCCAGCAAATTGGGCATTAACGGATAGAAAAAGTTACCGACTTTACCGTCGTTTAAATCGATATCAATGTGATTTTCAAACGGAGTCAAACTATAGATACTTTCGTCCGGACGTACCTGGTTGTTTTTATCGCGTTCGCCGGAAAAATAATACTCGAGATCTTCTTCTATATATTCTTTTGCTAAGTGTAAAACGACCTGGCTCATAGTGTTAACGTTCTTGCTGGAAATCTGGTAGCCGCGTACAGTAGCAAAAACGCCGCCAATCGTCACCGGCGGCGCTTAATAAATTTTTGCTATACGCGTGAAATTACCGGTTTCGTGCAGCAATTCCGGAGTGAATACCGCGTTTTGCAACTTTGCCGGATTTGGCTGCGGTACTTCTTGAACTTCGATTATGGAAAAGTGCTTTGCGGTACACTGGTGCGGGTGAAACACAATCGCCGTACTTGCAGTCGTGTTTAAATTTTTTCTTCAAATGCGGATAGTAAATCGGACGATGTAACGGCCCGACTATATAGCGCGGCTCCTCATACCGAACCGGCTGTGGCTGCGCCGCCGGCGCGGGTGATTGCCGGCTCGCCCGTGCTTCGCGCTGTAACTTGCGTCGCTCCAGCATTCGCTGCAACTGGTTTTGAATTGAATAATAATCTTCTTCAGCATTGGTCGTTGTGTACTGTTCCGGAAACTCAAATGCGACATGCTCGGTATTTTCACTCGGCAACGCTTCACCGTAGTGAGTGACGCCGTTTTCATCCACCCACTTGTAATATTGCTGGCCGTAACTGATTGAGCTTGCGAGCAATAAAATCAGTAAAACCAACATTGCTTGAATTGCACGCAGATTTATTCGCATAATTTTTCCAGGGTAATCAACGATATCGAATGCTAATTATACAATAGACCTGGGTTCCGGTGGGTAAACTTACAGAAATTTCCTCGTGCAGACTTTTCTTTAAACACGCCTGCGCCAGCGGAGAATCGATGCTGATATAGTTTGGCTCGTGATCGAACTCATCCGCACCAACGATTCGGTATTCAGCTTCTTCACCGTTTTCATTTTCTAATGTGATCCAGGCGCCGAAATAAACTTTGGACGTATCCTGCGGCACATTGGCAACGACTTCCACCTGATCGATACGCTTTTGCAAAAACCGTACACGACTGTCTATTTCACGCAGTTGCTTTTTTCCATAAATATACTCGGCGTTTTCGGAACGGTCGCCAAGCGCCGCCGCTTCAGACACGGCGCGAGTGACTTCGGGACGTTTTACCCGCCACAAATAATTAAGTTCGTCTTGTAAGCGGGCTTTGCCGGCCGGCGTAATATATTTCGATCGCGGCGGTGGCGGCGGACGATAACGACCCATAAACGCTAGGGCCGTTGTTCCCAACCCGCCAGCGACTCGGGCGCCTGGTGGTTTTCCAATTGATCCCAAACAATATAACCGGTATTTTGTTCAAATACCGCGCGTGCGGCATCTTCAGGCGTTGCGAAAGTCAGGGTCGGCATTTCGTTGACCCATAAATCCCATAAGCCGAGCGGTTCGGTACGAATAGCAAATTTTGCTTCTTCTGTTTCCAAAAAATATTCCATTGCTGATTCCGACTGGAAAGACATTATTTTCAAGTATAATAAATGCAGCTTAGGAGTACATTATGGGTACCGCAAATTTTGTTTTTCACGGATTGTTTCCGGACGTCATAAACGACGACCCCGCCAAACCGGTTGCCAAGGTTTTGTTTGATGTCGAATTCGAGGGTCAATTTCACTCTCATTTGCTGGCGGAAATCGAGTTGATTGAAGAACAGGGTGAAGCGATGTTTGAAGTTCGGCGCGATCTCCCGTTTGAGTGCGACGCATTTGCCGAGGCGGCGGTGCAATATTATCAATATATTATGGGCGGCCAGAAATCCAAGGTGAGCCATAGCGGCCCCAAAGGCGCGAGCATTCTGACGCATAATGTAGTGCGGGCGGAATGGCCGGTACAGCTGGAAGCCAGTCCGCTTAATCGTGTGGCAAATTAGCTTTCACTTGGTAAAGAATATGACCACTGCCGGAATATTTTTTTTCAAACGCACTGATCGCATTCTCTATTTTTAATTCAGTCACAGTAACCGGAGTTTTTATATACGAACGCAATGCAAACGCAAATTCCTGCGCATATACAGACCAGTTGGTGCGCATCACCAGCTCTCCGCCCAGATCTATCACCGCGGGAAACACAGGATGTGCGTGCCAGCGACGCTGCAAATGTCCCGGCTTGGGCCAGGGGTTAGGATATAATAGATAATGCTTGTATAAACGGAACTGCGCGCGCTGCAGCAAGCGCCAAAAATGGATTAAATCGCAACGCACGTACATAACATTACCTGAATCCGCGGTATCTGTATTACACCGCCGCATTCTTTTTGCCGACTTATCTACTGCGACAACCAGACAATGCGGATTTATCTTCGCCAGATGGATACTACTTTCACCCGTGCCGCATCCACTGTCTAGAATAATTTTTGTATTATTATTGTCCAGCACTCGTGTGAATCGCTTAAATTCATCTCGCGCATATTTCGGTATAGAATTCCGGTAGTTCGTACCCATATAAAGGCTTAGCTTGCGCGGCAAGTTTTTGTGCGGCAACTGCTGGGAGCTCGCCACAGGCGCGGACAAATTAAACATAAAACGCGTACTCGTTATTCAACATCTAACAAAATTAATCGAAATGAATTTATCGCCTCCGGTCGCAAAACGCGAAACAAGCAAGAGCACTTTGCATAACATTACAAGAGCCGACCATTACGCCTGGCTACGCGACTCCGACTGGCAAAGCGTTATGCAGAATCCGTCTGTACTGCGAACGGATATTCGAACCTATCTTGAGCAGGAGAATGCCTACACCAAAGCGTTTATGCAAGACACCGAACAGCTGCAGGCCGAATTATTTGAAGAAATGAAAAATCGTATCAAGCAGGACGATTCTACGGTACCCGCAAAAGACGGCGACTATTATTACTATGTACGCTATGACATCGGCGCAGAGCACCCCTGTTATTGCCGCCATCCTGCGTCAGCCCCCGCACAGGAACAAATTTTACTGAATGCAAATGAACTGGCCAGTCAATATGAGTATTTCGATATGGGCGACTGCGAACACAGCCCCGATCATCGTTATCTGGCGTATTGTGTCGATACCAAAGGCTCCGAGTTTTATACCTTGCATATACTCGACCTGGTTAGCGGCGAAACATTGCCGGAAAAAATTGAAAACGTGCAGGGTAATTTTGTGTGGGCCATGGATGGTCAAACGATTTTGTACACCAGCCTGGATTCCAACCATCGTCCCGACAAGGTTTACCGGCATCGCGTACACACCCCCGCTACCGAAGATTCTTTAATGTATCAGGAAAACGATCCCGGCTTTTTCGTCGGTCTGGACCGCACGGAATCCGGTCGCTTTATTCTGATTTCCGCGCACGACCATACCACCAGCGAAATTCATTACCTCGATGCGCATGCGCCGCACCAGTCCGTAGAGCTATTTCAGCCACGCGAAAAAGATATTGAATACAGCATCAGCGATCATGACAAGCGTTGGTTTATCACTACCAATGCCGATGAATGTGAAGATTACAAGATCATGACGACGGATCTGGAAAATACAAATCGCGAATACTGGCAAGATTATTATGTGCCGAGCGCAGGTACTTTGTTGAGAGGAATTTATTTGTTTAAAAACTTTATGGTTAGAAGCGAACGCGTACAAGGATTACCTAAAATCGTTATCGAGCGTTTTGACGAGGATAAATCCTCAAATTCAGAATATGCAATCGAGTTTGAAGAACAGGCATATGAATTGGGGATCGATACAGGATTTGAATTTGCTACCAATACTTTGCGCTTTTCCTATACTTCAATGACGACACCGACGCAAATATTCGACTTCGACATGCAAACGCAAACACGTGAGTTGCGTAAACAGCAGGAAGTTCCTTCGGGGCATTCAGTTCAAGACTACATCACGAAGCGCGTTTTTGCGCACGCACCCGATCAAACCAAAATTCCGATTTCACTTGTGTATCATAAAGACACAGTAATCGACGGCAGCGCACCATTATTATTATATGGCTACGGCTCTTACGGTAGCAGTATGCCGGCGAGTTTTTCCACGACTCGCCTGTCATTGGTAAACAGAGGTTTTGTATACGCGATCGCCCATATTCGCGGCGGTATGGAGCTCGGATACGCCTGGTATAAAAACGGCAAGCACGAGCATAAAAAAAACACTTTTGTGGATTTTATCGCATGCGCCAAATACCTGATTGCGTCTAACTATACTTCGAAAGGAAAAATCACCGTGCACGGCGGTTCTGCCGGCGGAATGTTGATTGGTGCGGTATTGAACATGGAACCGGATTTGTTTCACTCGGCAATTGCAGATGTGCCGTTTGTAGACGTACTCAACACCATGTGCGATGACACTCTTCCGCTTACGCCGCCGGAATGGCCCGAGTGGGGTAATCCGATTAAGAATGTACGCGATTACGAATTGATTGAAAGTTATTCACCTTACGATAACGTAGCGGCTCAGAATTATCCCCACCTGCTGGTCACCGCCGGCTTGACCGATCCACGCGTGACCTACTGGGAACCGGCGAAATGGGTGGCGAAACTGCGTGCTCAAAAAACCGACAATAATGTTGTGTTACTAAAGACCAATATGGAAGCGGGCCATGCCGGTATATCGGGTCGCTTCGACAGCTTGAAAGAAGTCGCACTAATGTATGCATTTGTTTTGAAGATGCAGCAATGATTGGTTTAGTGAATAGCTGATATAGAATTCATCAATGTACAGGCGATTCACCTAAATTGCTGATGTAAAAATAATTATTGTTTGTACTAATTCAAGGGATTTCGAGCATTCTCAATTAAATATGACTGGACAAGTCGATTGAGATGGCTAAAATTACGGCTCTTTTTTAGCGAATACTAATATTTACTCCAACCAACGGTATTCCAGTGAGGAGCAAGGGAGCCTGA
This sequence comes from Gammaproteobacteria bacterium, assembly GCA_028285655.1. GTDB lineage: Bacteria > Pseudomonadota > Gammaproteobacteria > UBA4575 > UBA4575 > JANQOT01. The sequence goes on along the minus strand of JANQOT010000016.1, from coordinate 5,630 downwards.
ATGAGCAACGAAAACCTCGTCAAACGCGATGAAGATACCGGCTATATCATTGCCTGGAAGCATAAATATGATTTTGAAACCGGCAAATTCGACGAGCAAATGACGTATGGCGAAGCGCGCAAACGTTGTGAAGAATTAATTGCCGAAAATTCGGAAAAAACGTATTGGCCCGAGAAAGTAAAACCCGCACCGGAATTCCACCTGATCTATAAATAAACGTCACTCATTTACGGCGACAATCTTTCGACTTTCCATTCGCCATCTTTTACTTTTGTATACAACCAGCGATCGTGCAAACGGTTGGGGCGGCCTTGCCAGAATTCTATTTGCTGCGGAATAACGCGGTAGCCTCCCCAGAATTCCGGCCGGGGAATCTGTGTAACACCTGAATATTTTTCCTCGAGATTTTGCACGCGGTTTTCTAACTCCTGATACGACCTCAGCACTTCGCTTTGCCTGGATGCAATAGCGCCGATCTGGCTGCCGCGAGGCCTGCTGTTAAAATATTCATCGCTTTCGTCAGTGGCAACCAATTCGACCCGCCCCTCGATCCTCACCTGTCGCTCCAGTGTTCCCCACCAAAAGCACAGTGCCACTTGCGCGCTGACTTTAATATCCGCTGCCTTACGACTTTCATAATTGGTGTAGAACACGAATCCGCGCTGATCGAACCCTTTCAGCAACACCATACGCGAAGAAATCACACCCTCTTTATCGCATGTGGCCAGATTCATCGCGGTCGGTTCAGGCATGTCTGTAGCGGTTGCGGCGTCCAGCCAATCCTTGAACTGCTCAAACGGGTTTTGTTTTAACTCTGACTGCATAAGCTTTCCTGCTTTATAATCTGATCTGGTAGCCAATACAGAATATTCCGTATTCACTGTTATTTTTCCCTGCTATATAGTTCGAAGTATACATGCCTATTGTACAAGTCAAACTGGCGATTACATCTGAAGAATACGCACGTTACTATCGCGGCGATGCGAAGCAGGTTATTTGTACTGCACGCGACGGACGTACTGTACAGTTTCCTGCTGCCGTGTTACGACCGTACTTATTACATGAAGGTGTTTATGGTGAATTTGAAATAGAATTCTCCAACAGCAATAAATTTATCGCCATTCGCAAGCTCAGCCGGTAAAAGCAACGCCGGTCCCGCCCAGACCGCAGTATCCATCCGGATTTTTCGCCAGATATTGCTGATGGTAGTCTTCAGCGTAATAAAATTCCTCAGCCGGCAATATTTCGGTCGTAACAGTTTCGAAACCGGCAGCTTTTAAGGCTTGTGCATACTGTGCGCGCGACTGCAACGCCTGCTGCTGCTGCAATTCGTCGAAAGTATAAACGCCGGAGCGGTACTGCGTGCCGCGATCATTGCCCTGCCGCATTCCCTGAGTCGGGTTGTGCGACTGCCAGAATACTTTCAGTAATTGCGCATAATCGATTTTTTCCGGATCGAACATTACCAGCACTACTTCATTGTGCCCCGTCATGCCGGTGCACACTTCCTCATAAGTGGGATTAGGGGTAAAACCCGCTGCATATCCCACTGCAGTCGAATACACTCCATTTAGCTTCCAGAATGTACGTTCGGCTCCCCAAAAACAACCCAAACCAAACATGGCTTGCTGGATATGTTCGGGAAACGGCGGCTTGATGGCATTACCATTAACATAGTGCACAGCCGAAACAGGCATCGCTGCGGCGCGCCCAGGCAACGCTTGCTCTTGGGTCGGCATTTCCGGTTTTTTTCCAAATGAAAACATAATCTCTTATTACAGGTTTACCAGTTGTTTATATATACTTGATTCACGCTGAAAAAAACCCTGCGTATGAAAAGAATCCGCCAGTTTAAAATATTCGTAGTCAAGATGGTGGCAAAATTCATGAATCAAGGTTCGTAAAAATGTTTTAAAAGCCACTACCTGCTGACGTTTTGCAGTGCGCATCCATACATAAATCTGCCCGCGAGCCCGACCAATATCCACCGGTTCATACAAACCGTGCAATTCACCGTAGTTATTATGCGGTCGTCGCTCCAGCACATGTATGCGCGCTTTGGATGTTTTCAGTTCCGTACAAAGATGGTCGGACAAGTTTTGACAACAAGTTTCTACCGCGATCACATTTGCCTGCGGCAGCACATGTTTGATTTCCAGTGCCGTGGTCTGCAATGCATCGGTGTTTGGCAATTCGACGCGCGTGATTTTATCGCTGGCAAGATATATTTTTTTCTGCGTTTTGTTTAAACGTTTGAAATAAGCGTATGACATTCTACGATAATCCTAAAATGTTACGCGCATTACTACTGGTAGTTACAGCTATGTCCTCTGCCGCCATCGACTTTGCCTGCGCCAACGCTTGCAGACAATAAGGCAGGTATGCCGGGTGATTGCGCTCTCCCCGATGCTGTTCCACGGTCATATCGGGCGCGTCGGTTTCCAGCACGATGGATTCGAGCGGTAATTGTTTTGCGAGCGCACGCAATTTGGTTGACCGTTCAAATGTCAGCATACCGCCGAAACCGAATTTAAAATTAAGCTGCTGATACGCTTCAGCCTGCTGCATACTGCCGTTAAATGCATGCACGATTCCTCCCGTTACCGGAATATTCTTTAGCTGTTGTAACACATCATCGTGTGCTTTGCGCACGTGCAATATTACCGGCAATTTGAATTCCTGCGCCACTTCGAGTTGTTGTGCGAATATATCCAGTTGCCCGGGCACGTCCAGATTTTTATCCTGGTAGTCCAGCCCTATTTCACCCACGGCAACCGGATGGTTTACCGTCAGATATTCTTTTAAAGACTCAATATCCTTCGTTCGATGCTGTTTGATAAACATCGGGTGCAGTCCCAAAGCATAGTATAAGTTCACCTCATGCTCACACATGGCGATCAAGGCGTCCCAACCGGCGCGCGTTACCCCGGGAACGACAATGGTATTTACACCCGCATTCCTCGCCTGTTGCAGCACTTCGTCGCGATCATGAGAGAATTGCGGAAAATCGAGATGGCAATGCGTATCTATTAGTTCCATTCCACCGGATAAAATAGGTATATTCCGACATTATAAAACAAACCGTATTATAAATTAGCACAATGGAAATTGATTCCGAACGTCGCTTTCAGGGCATCGAGAAACTGTACGGGCATCAAGCGACAATTCAAATTCGCGATAGCCACATCTGTGTCATTGGAATCGGCGGCGTGGGATCGTGGGTGGCGGAGAGTCTGGCCAGAAGCAATATCGGTCAACTGACCTTGATCGATCTGGATCATGTTGCGGAATCCAATATTAACCGCCAGATACATGCACTTTCTTCGACCTTGGGCAAAGCAAAAATCGAAGCCATGGGCGAGCGTATAGCCGCTATCAATCCGCACTGTAAACTGAATTTAATTGACGAACATATATCGGCGGAAAATATTCCGGTCTTTATCCACAAAAATTTCAATTTCATTGTCGACTGCATTGACCAATTTCGCATTAAGGCTGAACTTATTCATTATTGTAAAAGTAATAAAATTAAAATAATCACTACCGGCGGCGCCGGCGGCCGGGTGGATCCCCTGTGTATAAAAGTGGCCGACTTGTCACGTGCAGAAGGCGATGCGCTACTGGCCAAAACTCGAAAGGAATTGCGCCAAAACCATGGGTTTCCGCGCAACCTTAAACGCCGCTTCGATATTGCATGTGTATATTCAACTGAATCACAGCGATTTCCGACAGCAGACAATGAAATCAGCAGGACAAAATCAGAATGCACTTCAGTCGGCGGTTTAAATTGTGCCAATGGATTTGGGTCGCTGTCCGCCGTAACAGCAACTTTTGGATTGGTTGCGGCTGCTCACGTATTGAACAAAATCAGCAAATCGGCCTGAATTGCCAATTAACTGACCTGGCTCACCATTTAGGTTGAAAATATGCTCATTGAGCAAATAAATGTTCTTACTCGCCGAGTAATTTAGTATAGTAGGAATCCTGCAACAGGCGCGGCTATATTATTTTTTTACCCGCCTTTGTCTTATTTAGTTAATTACCTACACTTTAAAAGCTTTCCCAAGCTAATGTTATTTATATTTAAGGACTATTTATGCCCGAATACAAACCGGAAGATGTAATCATCAGCCAAACCGTTGCGATTCTTATTGACGGAAACAATATAGAACGCAGCATTCATGAACAAACCAACGACGCCAATACCATGCTCAATTTCGACCGGCTTATTCCCAAGCTGCTCGATAACCGTGGACTCAATCGACTCATTTATTTTCGCGAAGGCAAACAAATTTCACAAAAATTGCGCGACCGCTTGCATGAATTTTTTCACGGCTCGGTACGTCCCTGCCACAAATCGGCGGATATTCCGCTTTCCATCACGGCCATGCAGCTTGCCAGCAAAGTGGATACGATTGTAATTATGTCGGGTGATTCGGATTATATCGAGCTGGTGCGTCATCTTAAGTCCGAAGGCGTACGAGTGGAAATCGCTTCGGTCGACGCCACCACTGCATCCATAATCAAAGAAGAATGCGACCATCATTATCGTATTAATGAAGACGACTGGTTTACTTACGCTCCCAAACAATCCGGCCAAAGCAATGGCAAATCCAGCAATAAACGCCGGTCAAACAAAAAATCGCAGTCTTCCGCCAATCAAAAGCAAGACAACGGAGACGAAAAGCAGGCGGCAACGGACGAAGACAAACAACCGAAGTCTAACAAATCAGACATTATTGCCAGCATCAATGAGCCTGCACAATCCTATAAGCCAGATTACCCGCAAAGCCAGTACATCGATTCATAGCCGTTAAATTTTTATACTTCAACAAGTGATTGCAGTTACAATGGGCGCAAGAAATTGCGCCCATATTTTTTTATTGCGTTTACAATGTTTGATTTTATTTACAAATGGCGGTTTAGTTTTTTACTCGCAGCTCTGGTACTCAATATTTTACTGGTGCCGCTGCTCGCCAATATCGGCGCCGACTCTGCATACCATATCGGCTCCATTCTTGTTCAACTTGCATTTACCTTGTTGCTTGTGGTGCTGGTGTTTACCGTAGGCCACAACAATAAACTAAAGTTTGCTTACGGTATTCTTGCGTTTGTCGCATTGATATTTTCCTGGACCAACCTGGGTAATAATAGTGGCGACATCTCTATTTACCGCAATCTGTTTTCCTTCGCTGCCCTCACGTTCGCGATGGTGCTCCTGATCAAAGAAGTGTTTTCCGACGACTGTGTCACTATGGACACCATTTCCGGAGCGCTGTGCGGTTATTTATTGCTGGGACTTACCTTTGCTTCTATTTATGCGTTTATCGATGTTATTCAACCCGATTCGTTTGTTTCCACTGTGACCGCGACACCGCTGGACCTTTCTTCGGATCACGCCGGGCTGGACAGGATTTATTTCAGCTTTATTACTTTATTAACAGTGGGTTACGGCGATATCGCACCGCTCTCGCAGCCGGCCAAACTGTTTACTATCATCGAGGGGTTTTTTGGGCAGGTGTACCTGGTCGTAATGATTGCCCGCCTGGTAGGCATGCACGTTTCCCAGCGCTCCCGAGGCAATTAAGCCTTATTCGGCAATGTTTATTCCGTCGACTTCCAGATTACGC
>JANQOT010000110.1 GCA_028285655.1 Gammaproteobacteria bacterium | reverse complement strand
ACAGCCGACAAAAAACCATTAAAAGAATTTGTACCCAGCGAGGAAATATCGATTGATAAACCAGTGGCATTTCCCGTCGACATATAAAGAGTATCTATGAATAAAAAAATTCCAACTGAATTAATTTACCAGTTATTTTCTTTGTTGATTATTATCATTGTCGTGCACGCTGCGTATGTGGTTGTGATTCGTCCAAACGCCGATGCTATTCTGGAATACCAGGCCGAACAGATAGCGCAAAACAAGGATTTCGTTCCGGAGAAATCGGTTTATGTATTAGTACGTGATTTTGAGCAGGAAGCGTGCTTTATCCTGATGTTTTGGGCACTGGCGATTATCGCATTCAAGCTGGCACGCATTCTAAAAGAACGCAGCCTGCTCGACTCCGACGTCATTCAGGCGACCGAGGGACTCAAAATACTACCTCAGGACGTGAAGGATCTCACGCGTAAAGTTCAATCCATGCCGCAGGAACAACAAAACTTCCTGCTTCCGCGCGCACTGCAAACTTCTATCGAACGCTTCAACTCATCGCGCAACATTCAGGATGTTTCGCAGGCCATGCAAACTGTGTGCGAATCGGAATACGAACGCCTGGAATCAGAACTGTCGATTATCCGGTATATTGCCTGGGCGATTCCCTCGGTTGGATTTTTGGGTACGGTGCGCGGCATTGGCGATGCATTGGGTCAGGCTCACAAGGCGGTCGAGGGCGACATCATCGGCGTAACGGAAAGCCTGGGGGTAGCTTTCAACTCCACTTTTATCGCGCTGTGTATCAGCATTGTACTAATGTTTATCGTGCATCAGTTGCAACTAATGCAGGAACGTTTCGTATTCGACACACAGGAATATTGCAATCGAAAACTGATTCGTCATTTACAAATAGAATAGGCAGGTTCCGTGAGTCATCCGATTGCAATTGAAATTAATGACAGTGGAATTATCGTTTGCGATAGCCGGCAGCACTTGCTGGACTCTCCGGGTTACGTCATTACGATAGGCGCTCAACAATGGTTGGGCAAGGAAGCGCGCGATCGAGCGTTTTTACACCCTAACGAATGTAACCACCGTTTTTGGTCGCAAATAGCACGTGCGAAAAACGATACTGTTAATCGCACCGAGACCAATCTGGCCTTGCGGCATCTGGAGTCGATCTGGAACAAAGTTTCCGCCGATGTCGATGCAGTAATACTTACCGTTCCGGCCACATTTACCAAAAGCGGTCTGGGAATTTTGCTGGGAATATGCAAGCAATTGGCGATTCCGGTACGCGCGATGATCCACAACGCAGCACTGTCGCCGCGGCAAGCGGATCACGCCGGATCCACGGTACACATCGACCTGCAGCTACACCATACTGCAATTACTCGCTTAGATGAAAAAGACAAGGAGTTTGTGGTTGCACATTCCGAAGTACTGGACCAGGTCGGCCTGCATTCTTTATACACGCAGGTCGCCGAGTTTATCGCGCAAGTCTTTATCAGCAATACTCGTCTGGATCCTCTGCACAGTGCCGAACTTGAACAGCAATTATTCAATAATTTGCCGACATGGTTGCAAGCCATGCAAATACAGGATTCCGTCCGTTGCCTGCTGGAGTATCAAAACAGTTCTTTTGAAGTAATAATCGAAGCGGAAGAAGTAAAAAATACGTTAAAACCGCAACTGAATAAAATCGCCAATTCCGTAATGTCTTTGCACGCAACGCAGCCGGTGATCGCATGTACGTCGGAATTATTAAATCAACAACTCGGATTTGACCAATTCATCAATAGCCAGGGAGTAATGGTACGATCACTAGTCGCAGGACATCACGCGCAACAAAGCCTGCAGCACGCAAAACAAATCCTGAGCAGCGACGCTCAAGTGTATTTGAATAAACAGCTCCCCTATTCCGTATTGAGCGACGCTTTACCGGCGGCGAACAGTATTGATGCCAATACCGCCGAAGCACCCACGCATATTCTGTATCGCAACTGCGCGTATTCGTTGCTGGATAAAGTCTACGTAAGCAAAGCATCACCCGCCGGATTACGCATACACCACGACTCTGAAGAATCGCCGGCGCCTTTACTCTCGATTAGCAACCAGGCCGGCATACTGACAGTCGCCGCTTCCAACGGTCAGGAAATTACGGTTAACGACCAAATCGTAGAAAACTACAGGCAGCCCGTGGTCGGCGATTCTATACGTATTGCAGCCAATGCAGATGAACTCGTTTTTATTAAAGTAGAATCCTGATGTGGCAACGTACGACCAATGTTTTCAGTCTTGCTTTTCTGGATGTAATGTCCTGCGGATTTGGCGCCATAATTCTGTTTTTCATGATTATCAACGCCGATACCGTCAAACGCAAAGAACAGGTCAGCCAGGACTTGCAAGGGGAAGTAGAAAAGCTCGACATCGAAATAACCGAAGGCAGAAGATATCTGGTCGAACTTAAAAACAGTATTCAAGAGACCCAGGAAATTGTCGATCAAACCCAGGGTTTGTCCCGTCGCGTGATCGAGCAAATCGAACAAAAGCGAATTGAACTGGCAGAATTACAAAACGACACACTCGCCAGAACAGAACACATTAATAAACTCAAAGCCGAATTAAAAGCGCTGGAAGAGGCCAACAAAAGACTGGAGGGCGGCGCCACCGAAGCCGAAGGTCAGGGCGATCGACTGGTGCATTTCGCCGGCGAAGGTCAGCGTCAGTACATTACCGGATTAACTATTGGCGGCGATCACCTGGTAATTTTAGTAGACAGTTCGGCAAGTATGCTGGCCGATAAAATCGTTAATGTTATTCGCAACCGGGTATTACCTGATCGCGATAAACTGCGCGCAGCAAAATGGCAGCAGGTGGTGCGCACGGTGGAATGGATAAGCAGTCGCATTCCAAGAAACAGCAAATTCCAGATCGTGGCATTTAATGAAAAACTGCAATCGTTGCACGCAGATATTAATCAGCCATGGCTTGACGGCGACAATCCGGAGCATTTGCGCGCAGCAATAAATGGTATACGTAACACCATTCCCGGCAAAGGCACCAGCCTCTATCATGCATTCCAGTATATCGATCAACTCGATCCCAAACCCGACAATATTTATTTGCTCACGGACGGCTTGCCTACCCAGGGAAAAAGCAGACCGCGACGCAATACTGTGGACGCACGTCAGCGCATGCGTTACTTCGGCGAAGCCGTCAATGAATTACCCGGCAACGTTACGGTAAATGTCGTGCTGTTTTCGATGGAAGGCGACCCGGACGCTGCCAGCGCGTACTGGACGCTGGCAACAGGTTCCAACGGTGTTTTCTTCAGCCCGGCAAACGACTGGCCCTGATCATGCGCAGACGTAGCAACATTGAAGTATTCAGCCTGTCGTTTCTCGATTGTATTTGTTGCGGCTTCGGCGCATTAATCCTGCTGCTTGTGTTAACCAAAACCGCAGAGCCGGTTATATTTGAAGAATACAGCGACAACATGGAAAGCATTGTCGCCAAGCTGCAGGAAGAATTGTTTGATATTCGCGGCGAAACCTATGTGCTTAATCGCGATCTGTTGACCCGCAAACAACAAATTTCCGAAGAGAAAATTAAAATTGCCCGCCTGCAGGGAGATCTGTCTGCAATTCAGGGACAGTTTGCAAGCAGTGACGACGACGCCAGCGTACAAAATGTGTTAAGCGGCCGACTGACATCTGCTAGACAAAAATTAACTGAAGAAATGCAACGTCTGCAGGCTCGTCAGGCGGCTCTGCCGGCACCCGATAATACGGTCGGCGGCATTCCGGTCGACAGCGAGTATATTATTTTTATTATCGATACATCCGGCAGTATGTTTCGATTTGCATGGGACCTGGTGAAACAGAAAATTACCGAAGTGCTGGATGCTTATCCCAAAGTACGCGGTATACAGGTGATGAACGATATGGGCGAGTTTATGTTTTCGCAATATGCCGGCGAATGGATTCCGGACACCCCCGCGCGCCGCAAGGCGATTATTACCCGCATGAAACGATGGCAGCCGTTCAGTAATAGTAGTCCGGTAGAAGGTATCAATGCCGCAATTCGAATTTATTATGCGAAAAACAAAAAAATCAGTTTGTATGTACTCGGCGACGAATTTACCGGGCCGTCGATTTCCGATGTCGTGCGCGAAGTCGATCGCATTAATCGCGCCGACAGCAAAGGAAATCGTCGCGTTAGAATTCATGCAATCGGATTTCCAGTGCAGTTTGACCCGCGTGCTCCGGACAACACTACCGGTGTGCGGTTTGCAACATTGATGCGCGAACTGTGTAAACGCAACGATGGAACGTTTGTGGGGTTAAGCAGTTACACACCCTAAATAATTGTCAAATAGCGAAAACGTTGAGGACAAGGCAAACCTCTTTGAAAAAGCGGAGTTTACACACTAGTTTGCGGTTACACCGCCCCGCATTTTGAAAAGAGGTTTAACGCAGTAGTCGACGTTTTCGCTATTCGCCGTCAAAAGCCGGCTTTCTTATACCACTCCGCAGCTTTATCCTCGTCCTTTTCGATGATCGTACCCTGCTCGTACAACATGCCCAATGTGGTTTGCGACCCCGCCAGTCCCTGTTCCGCCGCTTTGGTAAACCATTCGACGGCCTGCTCGCCGCTTTGTTCTACGCAATCACCTTCCATGTACATAAACCCCAAGCCATGTTGTGCGACCGCATGACCCTGTTGCGCTGCTGCGTGCATCCATTTATATGCAGCCTCCGGATTGACCGCAACACCCAAACCGTTCTGATACATGATGGCGCAACGATGTTGCGCGTCGGCAAAGCCTTTTTCCGCCAACGGCGATAATAATTGCATTGCACGTGAGAAATGTTTGGCTTCAAACGCCTGTATGCCACTGGCGAAATCGATTTCGTCCGCCTCGTCCATGGGTAGATCCTTTTGTTAGGTCGAAAACGGAAGTGTAATGCATCGTCGCAAACGGCCGAATACCCCTGAAGAGCGGTTGCCTCACAACACAAAAAATTTATTAAATAACAACAGCTTATTTTCCCCTCAATAGAGATATTTAGGATCAATCCGGCATTTTGTATGATGCTCGCCCGTTTCAGTTGATCGATTACACATGGCAGCCGTTTTCACAAACTCACAACAAGAAATAGATGCACAAATGCGCAGCATCATAGGCCGGGTCGCCACCGGCCCCGAGTACAGCAAGGATTTGTCCTTTGAGGAATCGCGTGCCGCCATGCATTACATTTTGCATAATCAGGCCGACCCGGTGCAGGCCGGTGTTTACCTGATTGCGTTGCGCATGAAACGCGAAACCGATGATGAAAACGGCGGCAGTTTGCAGGCCATTCTGGATGAAACCGAACAAATGGTGGCGGAGGTCGACGCCGTGGTCGACATCGCCGAACCCTACGACGGGTACATGCGCGGCGCGCCTGTCATGGCATTTTTACCGGCGCTGCTGGCCGCCTGCGGCATTCCCGCCGTCAGCCACGGTTTGGAGGAAGTCGGCCCCAAATTCGGCGTTACCCATCGCAAGGTATTGCGTGCCGCCGGTGCCGATGTGAACATGAGTCCGCAGCAAGCGGTTGCACAAATCAATAATTCCGATGCCGGTTGGGCCTATATCGATCAGGCAAAATTTTGCCAGCGCCTGCACGACCTGGTGCCGTTGCGAAAAAGAATAATCAAACGTCCGGTTCTTACGACTGTTGAAGTTCTGGCGAAACCGATATGCGGCAAAAAGACCACGCATTTAATGACGGGTTATGTACACAAACCCTATCCTCCGGTATACGAAAAACTGGCCAAGCTGGCCAGATTCGACTCGGCCGTAATTGTTCGCGGCGTCGAGGGCGGAATCACTCCGGCATTGAACAAACCTGCCAAATATTTTGAGTACCACGGCCTGGACGGACCGCTAACCGAAATCGATATTACGCCGCAGGCGGCGGGCATCGAACAAAATCATCGCTGCGTACCGATTCCGGAACAGGCGACACAAGTGCAAACTGTCGACGGCATCGAAGAAACGGTAGTAGACGTAGAAAAACTTGCACAAGCCAGCGCGCAGTTCGGACTGGATGCACTGGCAGGCAAGCCGGGACCGGCACGTGATTGCCTGGCGTACTCGGCCGCAATTGCGCTGCAACATTTAGGCAAAGCGAATTCACTTAACGACGGTGTCAATATTGCCAACCAGGCCATGGCTTCGGGTGCGGCAACACGACACTTTCAGCTTACATAACATTGGGTTAACTTCAGGAGCATTAACATGGACCAAACATATCGAGATACGATCTCCAAAATGGAAGAACAAGGCGTAGATCCCGAATACGTACTTGGCTGGCAAGGCGGATACCTGGGTCATCCGGAACGCGAAGAGCAGCGTGTAACCGAAGCGTACACCGCCGGCTACGAAGACGGTCAGGAAAAATCAACCGATAACTTCAGCAAGTGGGCTAAATCTTAAAAAAAGATTTAGCGGGAAATATTCAGAAAATTTCTCTCGCACCGCACTACGCGAGTGTGCGGTGCACTTCATTCATTCCCTCACTAGGCGATCAATTCTTTTATTACCGCACTTACGGACCTCGCCAAAGCCGATAGCTTGTACCCGCCCTCCAGGGTAAACGCGACTTTTCCCTCGCATAAACTTTCGGCCAGCTTTTTAATTTCAGCGGCCAGCCACGCATAATCGGCATCGACCAGGCAAAGTCCCGCCAGATCGTCTTCGACATGAGCGTCAAAACCGGCTGACACCAGAATTAGCTGCGGTTCAAATTTCTCGATTGCAGGTATGCATTTTGATGTAAACAAATTTCGGTATTCGCCACCTTTGGTTCCTGCCTTCAGGGGTATTTTTATAATGTGCTTCGATTGGGGGTTCACGTCGGAATGAGGGTAGAAAGGATGTTGAAACAATGAACAAAACAGAACGTCGGGTTCATTTTGAAATATATTTTCGGTGCCGTTGCCGTGATGCACATCGAAGTCGATAATTGCGACTCGATCAACACTGTATTTCATTCTCGCATAGGCCGCGGCAACAGCGACATTATTAAATAAACAAAATCCCATGGCGCGATTATGTTCTGCGTGGTGCCCGGGCGGTCGCACCGCACAGAATACCTGCCTTGCTTCCTGATTCATCAACAAGTCAATTGCCAGCGTGTTTGCGCCCACCGCGCGCAACGCCGCAGTCAAACTGCCGGCAGTCATAAAAGTATCCGGGTCCAGCCAGACATCGTCGATCGCGGGCGTGATGCTGTAAACCGTATCGACATAGTCTTTCGCGTGCACGACATTCAAAAATTCACGCTCGGCCAGCGGCGCCTCATAGTGCGCAAGTACAGACGCCAATTGATTTTCCACCAAAGCATCCTGAATTGCCGAAAGTCGCTGCGCTCTTTCCGGATGATCGATTCCCGCTCCATGCAGCGAACAATCAACGTGAGTAATGAAAGCGACTGACATTGTGGTTAGATAGACATGAAATTATTCGATAACAATTATATAAAGTATAATATCCGGAAACTGATTCAGATAAACCTAAAATATCGTAATGAACAAACCAATCACAGTCGATTACTTTACCGATATTCTGTGTATCTGGGCATGGATAGTGCAGCAACGAATCGAGGAATTGAATAAGCAGTTTGCCGGCAAAATCGAAATACGGCATCAGTATCTGGATCTTTTCGGCGATACCGCCACCCGCATTCAGGACCAGTGGAAAAACAAAGGTCTTTACGATGGTTTTGGCGATCATGTAACGCAATCGGCCACACCTTTCGAGTCGGCCCCGGTCAACCCCGAAGTCTGGCATAAGGTGCGCCCCACCACTTCCGCCAATGCGCATTTGATCCTGAAAGCGACTGAGCTGGCTCACGGATCGCAGCTTGCCGCAAACTTCGCGCTGGTAATTCGAAAAGCGTTTTTTATCGACGCGCAGGATATCAGCCATTTCGACACGCTGGATCGATTACTGGCGCAGGAAGAGATTGAACTCGCGCCGGTGCATGACTGTATTAATAATGGCACCGCTCTGGCCGCACTGATTGGCGATTTTCACAGAGCGAAACAGTATGAAGTAAAAGGCAGTCCTACGCTGGTACTGGACAATGGGCGACAAACTTTATACGGGAATGTTTGTTATCGAGTACTACATACGAATGTAGAAGAACTTCTGCGAAATCTCGAGTCTTTATAATAATTTTAAAACAAGGCCGCTCTAATATTTAGAACGGCCCGTTAAAAGCTAATTAACCAGCATACATCAAAATATGCGCTTAATTTGTTCAGATTATTACCAGCTTTTATGCGATTTTCTCGTCTTGTCTATTAATATAAAAGAACCAATTCTGCTACAAGAGGCAAGAAACTCAAAATGACCGCCGAGTTTTACAATATCAATTGTTTGGAATTCCTCGGCTAAAGTGGTATCAGAATACTGACAATTTCTTAATCCCCAATCACAGATAAATATTTGCGTTCCAGGTTGCTGACTAAACGTGAAAGAATCACCGGCAGTGACATTGCCAGCAGAAGAAAGATATTTACCAGAACACTGAGTTTGTTCAGTATTTTTAATTATAAATGCTTTTTTATATCTTTCGATTGAGAATGGTGCAGGCGAACATTGAATTAAATATTCAACTAATTCGCTTGTTTCAACTCCCTCTGGTGAAATCTGAACAGATACTCTTCGCTGAACTCCCTGCGACTCTATGGAATAAGTGTTGTCAAAATTAAAAGAAAGCAAATCGCTTTCGGTGAAATCAACACCAGTGCTGCACTCTGCGGTCAATGTACCGGCATATACATTCCCTGCGATTCTTGACTCTTTACTTAAGTAGGAACCACTAGCAATTGCCGATACCGGAAATGCCAGCAAAATAACAATCACATAAAATACGAACGACTTTACATTTGTATTCATTACCCCTCCTAATGAAATTTTTATTGTGACGGGTTTATACCATATTTTTTGATGTAGCTGAATTCGATAACTATTGCTTTGTTGAATTTATATTTAAATTATGCGTATAACCCACTAATATTTTCGATTCTTTTATCTATTTCTACCCAGCCGGATTTAATTTTTTCTTATAAACTTTTTATAAGCACGATGCGAAAGAGGATACAACTCCAGATCAAGACCCTGCATCAACGTAGTCACCAGGCCCTGTTTTCGATCGATAACTGTGACCGCCCACCTGCGATTGTCAGTCAACATCAACATCATTAACGGCAGACCGTGATCGGCCTGTTTGTATATTTCCGCATACGCTTTTTTACCGGCCTTGCGATCGCCTTCGTCTTCACCTAATTCATTGCGCAACCTGGCCGCGTACCCGGTGCGAGCCAACTCGGATAATGCGCCGCTGGTGGGGCGAATGGTTTTATCCTCTATTGTGAGTTCGATGATTTCTTCGTACGCATCGTATTTCCATTTGGCGGAATACAGATAAGCACTAAATAAATAGGTCTGATTGACCATATGCGACCATTTTGACCATGGAATACAGTTTGACTGGCTTTCCGGACATATGCCGTCTTTTGGAATCGAGTCCAGAAACATTAAATGCTCACGATTTTTTTCGGGAAATAATTCCGGAATTGGCGCCGCAAATTTATAGTCGACTTCGCGCGCGGAGGTAAAAATACAGGCTTTATATTTTTCGTTTTCAGTTTTTTGTTGTGTTACCAGATGAAAAAACTCCAGATCGGGGGATACCAGAAACAACACATCCGGAAACTCCGAACGTACGCCATCGCCGCTTAAACGCTTACCCTGAGCAAACACGACATACTGCTGGTCGGTAAAAAAATCGATTAACTGCTGCTGCGTGCCGTTGGCACAAAAACTTTCTTCCAGCGTCTGGATTTCTTCATTAGCTAAAACGTATGAATTAATAAAAATCAAAAATAATATTGGGACAATAGCAAATTTCAGATGCATACAAATAAGTTTGTGAAATTTATTGAAAAGCGTCGGCAAGGCAGTCAACACATGAAATTATGAGTTACTAGAAATAACCTGCAAAGTAAAATCGCTAATTAAAAGCGTAACCGAGGCTGCCGAGAAACGGCAAAAATATTTTTACAAACGGAGTTTGCATTGTAGCAAATGAGTATTGTGAAAATATTTTTAACGCCGTATCGGCAACGCAGGCAGCTTTTAATCATTCGTCACCCCAGGTGCCGCCCTTAGGAATCTCCGGCATTCCAAAGTCAGCCTCTTCCAGCGAATCTCCCATTCCGTTCATCACGCGTTTCAATCCCGACATGACTTTTGGCGTTTCCGCATCCATTACATAGTCCGGTATCCATTTTTTATCCTTTTCACCCATTACCTGCATCACATGATTGCCGAAAATCCGTTTGAGGCTAAAGCCTGGTCCCACGTCCTGTTCGTATTCGCACTCCGAGTATTCATCCATACGCTCATTTAATAATCGAATAAAAACATTGCGATGATCGCCGGGTCCGTCCGCATCGAGACGGTTTTCGTACAGCAGATTTGCCAGACACAAGCCCAATGCATTAATGAAGCGAACTCGCTCCTGCTCTTCGAGCTCGCCATAAGTCATGCGATCCACTACGTGCAGGGAAAAAGCGAGGAATTCGCTAATCACGTCCAGACGCTGTGACTGTGTGTTGGTTTCAAAACCCTCATTTTCCAGATTCAGGCAGCCATCCGCCGCCAGCAGCCAGATATTACTGCTTACAGCCGACGCAATCTGCTCCGGCGTACGTTCGCGGTTTTTTTGATTCCATTTCGCTTTAAGTCTGGCCATGTACAATCCCGTGAATTACGACTATCTTTAAACTTGTCAGAAGGCATATTATACAGGGTTACTATGCTTAACGATTCTCTTTGCGAAAACGTGCAACATAATTGCAATATTGCAGATGCCCGGCACGCGGCAAATTACACACTTTGCATATACCTAATGAAAATGCGTGAATACTACCGCTGGGAGAAAGGGTACTCGTATAACGAAATGCTGCCCAAAGACGAAGTCGGCGAGTGGGTGGCGGAACGCGAAGATTTATGGGAGCAACTGGAACAGGAAAAATTTTTACCTATTGAAATAGACGGAAAATTATTCGATCCGTTTGACACCGACAGCATCAATGCCGCCTTACTGAATAAGGGCATGGTCTACAGCGGCGGTTTGGGAGCACGTTCGATTCCGCATTTTTTCCTGGGCAAGCTCGACACCACACAACAGCACGAAAACTATCGCGTAATTGTTTCCGCGGAAGAATGCGCGCGCGACCTCGGGGCACCACCCGCCATGACCCTGGGTAACACGATTTTTATCCGCAAGGAATCGATTCGTCGCATGTTGTGGGAAAAAGTGCAGGAATGGCAATGGCACAAGCTCGACAATGCCATGGCGAAAGCAGTTGCATGTTATGACTTCGAGCTTGACGTCAACGCCGCAATCAATCAAATGACCGAAATCGAACTCAACTCGATTGTGTTACACGAAATCGGGGAAATTCAAAGCGCCCGCCAACTCGGACCGCAGTGGAAAGAATTGTTAACCGATTACTCAAACTCACGACTGGAAATTATGCTGCGCGCAGTAAAGGATTTGCTGGCCGATTCTATTTCGACATTACCGGCGCTAATTGATGCTCGCAACACAGCCTCGATTCATTTTTATGCCGCCAATATGACCGCCATGCGCAAAGATCTTTGTCCGTCATTCTTCACGCAATATCAACAATGGTCGATCGATCAAGATTTTAGCTTATTGCAACAATGGCTGACAAAAAGCGCAGCGCATTGGCAGAATATTATTCAACATGTAATCGCCATGCATAATGAAAAACAATCTCCGCCGGATATAGAACAATATATCGAAGCGAATCGTTTATAAATAAAATGGATACCCGCTCAAATACAGCCGCGCTGGCTACGATTGCGGAAGTCAAACCGCATTCTTTTATTTTCGAAAAACGCAACGCTTTAAGCGCTGAATTCTGCGACGACGCAATTCGTCGATTTGAACAACACCCTGAAGATCAGTATCAAGGAAGAATCGGGCAACAGGCCAATGAGGATAAAAGCATTAAACAGTCCACTGACCTTGTAGTCAGCGGCAAACCGCATTGGCAGGATGTCGATCGCGCCTTGTTTAAATCACTGGGCTTTGCCATTCGCGAATTCCGCAATCAGTTTGCGTATTTTAATGGCTCATTTAAAGATATGGGGTATGGCATTCAGCGCACTTCGCCGGGAGAGTATTACCACTGGCACATCGACGGCGGCAGCCATGAGTTCAGCCAGCGGCAGTTGGTTGCAATCTGGTATTTAAACGATGTGCAGGGTCCCGGCGGTGAAACGGAATTTTTATTTCAGGATGTCAAAATTCAACCCGAGCAGGGCAAATTATTATTATTCCCGCCTTTTTGGACGCATGAACATCGGGGCGCAGAACTGCAGGCAGGGGTAAAATATATTGCCACTACCTGGGTAGTGTTTGCGTAATAAAACACAGCGTTTCATTCTGTTGTGTTCACCCTCACCTCACCACGCACCGACCAAGAATTTGATCGCTACTATCGATTTCGCTGGCAGCAATTGCGGCAACCATTGCAGTTTTCTCCTGGCAGCGAACGCGATGAATATGAAGCCGCTGCATATCATTGTATGGCACTCGATCAAAACCACCAGATTATCGGTGTCGGCAGAATTCATTTTCCAGACGAATCGCAGGCACAAATTCGTTATATGGCTACCGCGCCCGCCGTGCAGGGCCAAGGCGTGGGCAGCGCGATTTTAATCGACCTGCTGAATTATGCAGCACAACAGAACATTAAAACCTGCTGGTTAAAATCGCGCGAAGCGGTGTGTGATTTTTATAAAAAGCATGGATTCGAAATTACCGGCCCGGTCGAATCCGAGCTGCCGGTAGCGCATGTCCGTATGGAAAAACGTTTATAATTCCTCATAAATTTTATTGAATTTAGCTATAAGATATATTTAACCCAGCTTGATTCACCGCTCCACAGTTCCGCAGTTAACTTAGTCCCAGCTCGAAACAAGTCTTTGAAAAAACGGTCAAAAAGATGTGCAGTTTTTGAATTGCAGCAGGTTTAGATCGGTTGAAAAGCAATACTATGGGCGATATAGCGATAAAAGGAATTTTGTGACTGTGCTAAGAACAATAAAACAGTGGATCTGGCAACGAGCCGAAAACTGGCTACTGAAAGAATCCAACGCCGAAGCGCTGTCGCCGATCAATTTCGAGCGACTCTTATACGAAATTCGTCCCGCCGATGTATTGCTGGTGGAAGGACGCCACCGCGTCAGCGACGTGATAAAAGTGCTGACCCAGAGTTCCTGGAGCCATACTGCACTTTATATTGGTCGTTTATACGATATCCACGACCCGGTCGCCAAGGCACGCGTGCAAAAACATTACGACGGACCACCCGACGAACCTCTGGTGGTTGAAAGTCAGTTGGGCGAAGGCACGATAATTACGCCCCTTAAAAAATACGAGAATTTTCATGTTCGCATCTGCCGCCCGCGCGGCATTTCACCGGAGGACGTTTCCCAGGTGATTCGACACTCCAGCCGTTTTCTGGGAATGGAGTACGATGTAAGGCAATTGCTGGACCTGGCCCGATTCCTGATTCCGTGGTGGACCATCATTCCGCGCCGCTGGCATTCCAGCCTGTTTGAGCACAATGCTCAAAATACGACCAAGGTCGTGTGCTCTTCGATGATCGCAAGCGCCTTTTCGTCGGTACGCTTCCCCGTTTTACCGACGATCATTCAAAATGAGCAACACGAATTTACCGTTCAGGAACGTAATATCAGATTATTCACCCCGCGGGACTTTGATTACTCCCCCTACTTCGAAGTAATCAAGTATCCCCTGCTGGGAAAAGATGACTTAGGGTTTTATCGTAAGTTACCATGGGATGAATCTGGTCTAGTGCAAAAAGAGGCGCAAAAGTATCTTGACGCACACGACGTATTGCATGTATCAGAAAACTCGTTTACTCAGGATGAAGACAAAACGACCGAGTATCCGGATCACGAATTAGGGAGGACGTTCTCGTGAGCCGAATGAATCGTTTCTCAACCAGGCAGATAAATGCTTTCAATATTGATCGAAATATTATTGCTAGTTCTACTTGTGGCGGGCGCCGCATTCATCATTTACCTGAATCTGACCACGGCTTCGTTGCTGGCGGCTCTGGGTGGCTTACTCCTTGTTTATAGCTTCATCTCGGATATTCCGTTTTTAATCAAACTTCTTTTCTGGCTGCTGTTCGTAGTCGCCGTATTACTGGTCATCGCTCCGGCACTACGTAAACAATTTCTGAGTGAACGTCTGCTGAAAGTATTTCGATCGGCCCTGCCGCCGATGTCCGACACTGAACGTGAAGCGCTGGAAGCCGGTACCACCTGGTGGGAAGCGGAGTTATTTTCCGGTAATCCGGACTGGCGATTTTTACGCGACACACCGCAGGCCAAACTGACCGAAGAAGAACAGGCGTTTATGGACGGGCCGGTGGAAGAACTGTGCCGCATGCTGGACGACTGGAAAATCACGAATGAAGATTATGATCTTTCCGCCGAGGCGTGGCAGTTTATAAAAGACAATAAATTCTTTGGCATGATTATTCCAAAGGAATACGGCGGCCTCGAATATTCTGCCTTTGCCCACTCCTGCGTGGTAATGAAAGTCGCCAGCCGCTCCATTGCCGCCGGCGTTACCGTAATGGTTCCGAATTCGCTGGGTCCCGGAAAATTATTACTGGAGTACGGCACCAAAGAACAACAGGACTATTATTTACCGCGTTTGGCGGTCGGCGAAGAAGTCCCGTGTTTTGCCTTAACCGGTCCGCAAGCAGGTTCCGATGCCGGCAGTATGCCCGATCGCGGTATTGTTTGTTACGAGGAATTCGAAGGCAAAGAAACCCTCGGGATGCGCATTACCTGGAACAAACGCTACATTACTCTGGCTCCGGTTGCTTCCCTGCTCGGCCTGGCTTTTGTATTACTCGACCCGGATCATATTCTGGGGGAAGAGGAAAATATCGGTATCACACTGGCGTTGATACCGACCGATACCGAAGGAGTGAAAATCGGTAACCGGCATATGCCGCTCAATGTGCCGTTTATGAACGGACCTACTCAAGGAGAAGATGTATTCATTCCGATGGACTGGGTCATCGGTGGTCAGGACCAGGTCGGTAACGGCTGGAAAATGTTAATGGAATGCCTGGCCGACGGTCGTGCGATTTCTTTACCGGCGCTGGCAACCGCGGCTGCAAAATTTGCGACCCGCAACACCGGCGCGTATGCGCGCGTACGTACTCAATTTAAAATGCCGATCGGCGAATTCGAAGGCGTTGCCGAAGTACTGGGTCGTATCGGCGGCAACGCATACATGATGGACGCCGCACGCTGTGTTACCGCAGCCGCACTTGACCAGGGCTCGAAACCATCGGTCGCGTCCGCGATTATCAAATATCATTTGACCGAACGCATGCGCCAGGTGGTGGACGATGCCATGGATATTCATGGCGGTTCGGGAATTTGTATCGGGCCGCGCAACCATATTGCACGCATTTACAAAGCCGTACCGATTGCCATCACGGTCGAAGGCGCCAATATTCTTACCCGCAGCATGATTATCTTCGGACAAGGGGCGGTACGTTGTCACCCCTGGTTGTACAAAGAAATGGAAGCGCTAGCCGAGCCCGACGAAGAACTTGCGGTAGAAAAATTCGACTACGCTTTCTGGAATCATATCGCGCATATTACGCGCAATATCGCACGCAGCATTTTCCTGGGAGTAAGCAAAGCCAACTGGGTGACCGTTCCTTTTAACACCTCGATTGAAAATCACTACAAACGCCTGACGCGATTGTCGGCAAACTTCGCTCTGGTTGCAGACGTTGCACTTACCAAGTTTGGTGGATCGTTAAAACGCCGCGAACATATTTCCGCACGCCTGGGCGACATGTTGAGTTACCTGTATTTATCTTCGGTCACACTGAAATATTTTCGCGACCGCGGCGAGCCGGAAGAGGAAATTCCATTTGTCGACTGGTCCATGCGCGAATGCGGACGCGGTTTTCATCTAGCCATGCAGGAACTGCTGTATAACCTGCCGGGCAAAATGCTGAAACGCATCCTGCACATCATTATTTACCCTTTAGGCAAACCCCAGATTCCGCGCAAAGATGAAATACACGATGAAATCTCCGGTCTGTTACTTGACGACCTGACTATGCGCGACGCAATTACCAATGACATTTTTATTCCCAAAGACGACGACGAGTCGCTGGTATGGCTGGAGGATGCGCTGCAGCAAGTCATCAAGGCGGCACCGCTGGAAGCACTGGTAAAACGTGCCAAGCGTCTGGGCAATATCAAGAAATTCGATCTGGACCTGGCGGTTTCCTGCGGTGTTATCAACGACCAGGAAGCCGATGTCATTCGCAACGCGCAACTGGCGCGATTAAAAGTTTTTGCGGTCGATGATTTTCCACCCCAGTATTGGCAAGGTAAAAAATAAACTCTTATGAATACCAGTCCTGTTTATGTAGTCGACGGTCTGCGCAGTCCGATATTAAAAGCTCGCGGCCGCCCCGGTTTATTTACCGCTTCCGATATGGCGGTTGCTATCGGCCGCACACTGCTGAACCGGCATCCTGCTGCAGCCGAACATATCGATGAAATTATTTTGGGCTGTGTCATGCCGCGCGCCGACGAAGCCAATATTGCACGCCTGGCAGGTTTGCGCATGGCCTTGCCGCAATCGATTCCGGCCTGGACGGTGCAACGCAATTGCGCTTCCGGTATGCAGGCGCTGGATTCCGGCATGGATCAGATTCGCCAGGGGAAAGCAGAATTGATTCTGGCCGGCGGAGTCGAGTCCATGAGTCATGCACCGTTACTGTTTAAAGAAGAGTACGTGCATTGGCTGGCCGATCTCGGTCGCGCCAAATCGGTTTCGCAAAAATTAAAAGTATTGGCGAAATTCCGCCCCGGTTTGTTGAAGCCGATTATTGGCTTACTGTGCGGACTTACCGATCCGACAGTTGACATGTCGATGGGGCAAACCGCCGAGAAAATTGCACACCGTTTTAATATTTCCCGCCAACAAATGGATGAATACGCCATGCGCAGTCAGTTGCGCCTGGCGCAGGCGCAACAAGACAATGTATTTGCCGAAGAAATCGAACCGCTGTACGACCAGCGCGGAAAAGTACATGAAATCGACGACGGTGTACGTCCCGATACCACCATGGAAAAACTGGCCAAGTTGCGCGCCGTGTTTGACCGGCCGCACGGCAAGGTCACCGCCGGCAACAGTGCACAAATCAGTGACGGTGCCGCCTGGTTATTACTGGCGTCGGAAAAAGCGCTTAAAAAATATAAACTCAAACCTCTGGCGCAATTAACCTCCTGCCATTGGGGTGCGTTGGATCCGGCCGAAATGGGACTGGGTCCGGTATACGCGACCGACAAACTATTAAAACAAAATAAATTGTCATTGGACGACATCGATTACTGGGAACTCAACGAAGCCTTTGCCGGCCAGGTACTTGCCTGCCTGGAAGCATTTGCCGACGACAGCTACTGCCAGGAATTTCTCGGTAATAAAAAAGCCTGGGGTGTCATCGATCAGGAAAAACTGAATGTGCACGGCGGCGGTGTTGCCTGCGGTCACCCGGTCGGCATGACCGGTGCCAGAATTGTCTTGCACCTGGTTCATTTATTAAGAACCCGGAATGCACAGCGCGGTGTCGCGACATTATGCATCGGCGGCGGCCAGGGCGGCGCAATGTTGATCGAGGTATTGTAAACATGGACGAGAGCAACTCGACCCACTGGAAGCTGGAGGAAGACGAAGATCAGATTTTGTGGTTATGTCTGGACAAAGCCGACAGCAGTACCAACGTTTTATCCAAGGAAGTTCTGCAGGAACTTGAATCGATTCTGGATCAACTAAGTTCAAAAAATGCACCGGGTTTGATTATTCATTCCGCCAAGAAAAACGGATTTCTCGCCGGCGCGGACATTACCGAATTCACCGGACTTAAAACCACCGAAGCGGCATTTGAGAAACTTCGCTATGGCCAGGACGTTTTCAGCAAAATAGAAAACCTGTCCTTTCCCACGGTCGCACTGATTCATGGATTTTGTCTGGGTGGCGGAATGGAACTGGCTTTGGCCTGCGACTATCGCGTGGCAGAAAAATCGGAAAAATGTAAATTAGGGTTACCCGAAGTTCGCCTGGGCATACACCCCGGTTACGGCGGTGCTGTACGCCTGCCCGAATTGATCGGCGACTTGCCGGCATTGCAGTTAATGCTGGCGGGCAGAGTCATTCGCTCGCGCCAGGCCAGGCGCATGGGAATTGTCGATGCGGTTACCCCCTACCGGCAGTTACGCGTAACCGCCAAAGCGATGATCAGTAGTCGCAAGGCAAAACAAAAACCCAAATTCTTACACACGCTGCCTTCGTATCCGCTTGCCAGACCCTTGACGGCAAAATTCCTGCAGCAACAAGTCAGCAAGAAAGTTCGACCGGAACATTATCCGGCGCCGTTTCGCTTGTTGGCGCTATGGAAAGATTTTTCTTCGGATCGAAAGCAGCGATTTGTCGAAGAAGCCAATTCGGTAACGGAATTATTTGCCAATGAATCCAGTACGCAGGAGCTGGTGCGCGTTTTTACTTTGCAGGAACACATGAAATCGCTGGCCAAAGATAGTACGTTCACACCGAAACATGTACATGTGGTCGGTGCCGGAATAATGGGAGGCGATATCGCCGCATGGTGTGCAATGCAGGGCTTTCAGGTTACTTTACAGGATCGCGAACCAAAGTATATCGGTCCCGCGATAAAACGTGCGCATGCCTTATTTGACAAAAAACTGCGCAGCAAGCATTTAAGCACTGCCGCCAAAGACCGTTTGATTCCGGATCATCGTGCGATCGGCGCGAGTAAAGCCGATGTGGTGATCGAAGCCATTTTTGAAAATCTGGAAGCGAAACGCGAATTGTATGCGCAAATAGAACCACAACTGCACAAAAAAGCCATTCTCGCGACCAACACTTCCAGTCTGCCGCTGGAGGATTTGTCTGCGGAACTAAAAGATCCTTCCAGGCTGGTAGGGTTACACTTTTTTAATCCGGTGGCGAAAATGCAGTTGGTGGAAATCATTCACGCCGAACACACCAACCAGACTATGCTTGATAATGCCGCGGGCTTCGTAAAAAAAATCAGCCGCCTGCCATTACCGGTACGTTCTTCACCGGGATTTCTGGTCAACCGAATTTTAATGCCTTACATCATGGAAGCGATCACCCTGGTTGACGAAGGGATTGCTCCCGAACAAATCGATACTGCCGCGTTGAAATTCGGTATGCCGATGGGACCGATCGAACTGGCCGATGTGGTCGGTCTGGATATTTGCAGTCATGTCGGCAAGGTACTGGCCGATGCATTTAACCTCACTACTTCCAATCGCCTGCAACAAAAACTGGATCAGGGCGAGCTGGGCAGAAAATCCAGCCAGGGTTTTTATCACTGGAAAAACGGTAAAGCGGTTAAACAAAAAAACAATACAGATAAATCAAATCCCGATGTGCAGGACCGGTTGATTCTGAGTCTGGTAAACGAATGCGTGAAATGTCTGGATGAAAACCTGGTAGCCGACGCCGACTTGCTGGATGCCGGTGTAATTTTCGGAACGGGCTTTGCACCGTTTCGCGGCGGACCGATTCAACACGCGCGCACAGCAGGTGCCGAACAATTACGCGATCGCCTAAATCAATTGCAGCAATCTTGCGGCGAACGATTCAAAGCTTCCGACGGCTGGCAAAACCTGTAAACAACTCTTGATGGCCGCTTCCGCATACCAAAATGACCGCTTGACGATTGCAGGCGTATTTCAACAGCGAGCCACGTTGACGCCGAATAAAACCGCTTACATTCAATACGATCACGAGCAGCAAAAATGGATTGATTATTCCTGGGAGCGAATGCTGTCGCTGGCGGCATCGATCCAGGGCTGGTTGCAATCGTTGCATATCGATGCCGGCGATCGAATCGCCTTAATGATTCCCAATGGTACGATGTGGGTCGCGATTGATCAGGCCGCTGCCGGACTCGGAATTATCACCGTACCGCTATATCCCAACGATCGTGAAGACAATGTTCAGTATATTCTGGAGAAAACCGGTTGCCGCTTGCTGGTCATCGATACAGAAGAACACTACCAGTTCAGCAAAGACTTTATCAACGAAATCGAATCTCTCGCATATCTGGTTTCAGCGCAGGCAATTGCAAATTGCGAAATCGAAAATCTGCAACAGCAGCTAACGCAGTTTACCGACCGAACTTTTATCAGCGATGTCGGAGACGGTGACGACGCTGCAACCATTGTATTTACTTCCGGTACCACCGGCAGACCGAAAGGCGTCGTACTGACACACCGCAATGTCCTGTGTAACGCTGCTGCCGCCAGTCGCGGAGTAACAGTGGGCCAGGAAGACCGGTTATTGTCTTTTTTGCCTTTGTCGCATACTTTTGAACGCACGGTAGGTTATTACGCACCGCTGATTCATGGCGCCGAAATCGTGTATACGCGCTCGATCGAGCAACTGGCCGAAGATTTGCGAAACATGCGGCCCACCATATTGATATCGGTACCGCGAATTTACGAGCGCGTGTTTGCAAAAATCGAGGATCAGGTAGAAAAAAAATCTGCCTTTGCGCAAAAGCTTTTTCATTTGGCACACAAAACCGGATACCGCAAGTTTTGCTATCAACAAGGCACCGATTCCTGGTCGCCGATGTTTTTATTGCATCCTCTTCTGGACAAACTGGTCGCCAAAAAAATACGCGACAAACTGGGCGGGCGACTTAAATACGCTATTGCCGGCGGTGCCGCTTTTTCCAAAGATCTCAACGCATTTTTTATCGGTATGGGCATTAACGTATTGCAAGGCTACGGCATGACCGAAAGCTCTCCGGTCATCTCCACCAACCGAATTGAAATGAATGTAATCGGCAGTGTCGGTAAATTACTCGACAACGTGGAAGCCAAATTTTCCGACGTCGGCGAACTGTTGGTGCGCGGCGAATCGATTATGCAGGGCTACTGGCAAAATCCGGAAGCCACACAAAAAGTATTAAGCGATGACGGTTGGCTGCATACCGGTGACATTGCCCGCTTCGACGACGATATTTTATTTATTACCGGCCGGGTAAAAGAAATCATTGTATTGTCCAACGGAGAAAAAATTGCGCCGGCCGATATCGAGCACGCGATTTGTACCGACCCGATATTCGATCAAACGCTTATCATCGGCGAACGCCGTCCGTTCCTGTCCGCCATCGTGGTACTCAATACCGAAGCCTGCAAAAACCATAAAATCGCCATCGACAATCTGGATGACGAGTCCACCAAAGAACTATTGCTGAAACGTGTCGCCAAACGCATCCACGATTTTCCCGGCTATGCGCAGATTTATCGCATAACGGCGACCACCGATCCCTGGGAAGTCGAAAACGGATTATTAACCCCGACCCTGAAAGTCAGACGCGCGAAAATCAGGGAAGTGTTTGCACAAGAAATTGAATATATGTACGAAGGCCACTAGGAAACGACTGCGCTTGCAAATACGTCGTTGCTTATTGTTCGGCCTTTACTCTAATGACTTATTATTTCTTTTTGGTTCGCGTTGCAGCACACATAGCGTGTTACAAACTTTTTTACGCTAGTTAATGACGGTTTGCGTCATATCGCCTTCCGAGTCTACATCCACCGTAGTTGCATCAGGAATTTTATTCAGAATATACGCAGCCATCAGTGTTGCCATTTTTTCATTATCGGTATGCATCGCGGTAAGAATCTTGTCGGCCGCAATTTGACAACGCTGCAGATCGTTGGGATTGTCCACCCAGGTTCGGCTCATCTGCCAGCCCGAGTCCATATCGGCATCCATTTTGGCAAAAAAATCACGCGCCTCGGTTAACATATAATCCGGAACCTCGATCGGAATTGTTCTTTCATCTACGATTACTTTCAGTATCATGGCAACATATCCTTATATTCGGCGAAGTATTATAACGATTAGGACAAAACATTGCTTATTCAGATAAAAAATGTGCTCGGGCCGCGAGAACTGGAACAAGTTAACGCCTTGCTGGCAACAGCAGAATTTGTCGACGGCAAGCTAAGCGCGGGCGCTGTCGCTGCACAGGTAAAAAACAACCGGGAAATTTCACGCGACGACCCCGTAGTCGAACAACTAAATACGCTGGTCATGGGAAATCTGGTACGCCACCCCGTGTACCAGCGGGCGGCTTTACCCTTGCGCGTGGCCAGTCCTTTTTATGCCTGCTATACCGATGGCATGGAATACGGAGAGCATATCGATGATCCGATTATGGGCACCGAACACCGTTACCGATCCGATCTGGCGATTACGATATTCCTGAATAATCCCGACGAATATAATGGCGGGGAACTGTTTATCCACACCGAGTTCGGCGAACAAGCCATCAAGTTTTCCGCCGGCGATGCCGTTATGTACCCGGCCACTACCCGCCATCGAGTGGCCAAAGTCACCGGCGGTAAGCGCCTGGTCGCAGTTGCATGGATTCAAAGCATGATCAAAGACAACGACCAGCGAAATATCCTGTATCAACTGAGTTGCGCGCGCGAAAAACTATTGCGCAAGCAACCCGACGAGGAACATACTAAACAAGTTGACTGGACGTATGTAAATCTGGTGCGACGCTGGAGTGAACTGTAGAACTGGTTTTTTAGTCCCACCACAGCTCGATAAAACTATGCTCTTTTAAATGGCGTTCCAGTAAAACCAGGCCAAAGTTTTCATCGTCGAAATCGATACCTGCAATCATTTTTTTAACTTCAGCATCGAGTTCAAACGCTCCTGATTCCGCCATCTCGACCATTTCATCCATAACACCAAACCCCTGGTCGATAATATCGGGACAAAATTCGTAAAGTTCTTTTGCCAATGAAGACACGTCGTTCGGCATATTTTCAAAATGAATCGTCAGACGATCCTCCCGCACTTCAGATATCGATACGCCATACAATTTATCCCACCCGGTCAATTGTTTTTCAATGTCTGCCGTCGTGACATCGCAATTAATGCCATTGGTGCGGTATTCATAAATTTGCAAAAACTTGGGGTTCCTGGCTTTGATTTTTTCTTCACGCTGTTTCAGTTCTTCAGGCGGCACGGATTGTCGCAACCAGTCGGCGACTTCATCATGGCCTTCCTCGCGCGCAATAAATTCGGCCGTACAATCTTCATCCCCCCAGGCGTATTGCAATACTTCGGCGCCGGCTTCCACCAGCAATTTCACCATTTCCAGATTGCCGTTTTTCGCCGCCAGAATTAAACAGGACTCGTCGGCGGATTCCCGATTGGGGTCTGCATGATGGCTTAGTAACAATTTTGCCAGTTCGACCTTGTTATTGTGCACCGCAACGGTTAACGGGCTGGTAAACCTCACATTAATATCTATACCCTGTTCCAGTAGTGCTTGTACTTCGGGTGCATTATCGTTTTTAATCGCTCGCTCCAGTCGCCAGTAAACTTCATCGGACTGGTCCGACTCATATTCCTGCAATAATACTTTTATTTGTTGCATGCGTTTGGCCACGACACGATCTTCGCTGCGCCACAAACATGCACCCCAAGGACTCCAGCCGTTCGCATCGCGCAGCGACGGGTCCGCGCCCAGTTCGAGTAATTGTTTTACCGCCTTGGGCGATCCCATTCCACCGAGAATCGCATCGGTTAGCGGAGTATTGCCGTCTTCGGAACAACCATTGATATCGGCGCCGTTTTCAACGGCACTGTTAATTACTTTTTGATAGTCGCCCGCCACGCCGGGGCTGTCGGAAAAGGCAATCGCAAAAAACAGTTCCTTGTCAGGATCATCGAAACTAAACTGATCCAGCGGTTTATTGTCCCTCATCGTCACGTCCTGTTGTTACGTCCCGACACTATAAAAGGGCAAGGTTTACACCAGAATTTAATATGGGTCAGGCCACAAGTTTTACCGACGAATTGTTCAATCAGAATCTTTGGGTCAGACCACAATTTTTACCGACGAATTGTTCAATCGGAATCAATGCAGCCATTGCCATAATGTCGGCCCGTTTAACGCAAGCAATGCCACCAACGCCAGAACCAGTTGCACGAATATCGATAGATTTCGTCCAACTGTAAATATCAGCGCCAGTACGATTAACGAGTAAATAAACAAAGCCGACATCGGCAATAACTCTTTGTTAGCTCATATTTGACGGCCGCACCGGATTTCCGAATTCCGGATCGGAACTGATGCGGGATGCGACCGTTCCCGCCGGCGCATCGTACCAGCCCGGATCGCTGTAATCACCACGTGCCAGATCGTCGCGTACTTTTACGGTGGTAAACATTCCGCCCATTTCGATATTTCCGTACGGCCCGACCCCGGTCATCATGGCCAAAGTATTCGGCGGACCCTGATGGTGACCCATGGCGACATGATCCTGGTGTTCAGCCATTCCGTAGCGACCCATGGCGATGAACCCCGGCAGCATTTTGCGAATTTCCTTGTCGATTCCGGTCTGGTCCACGCCCAGTGTATTCGGAATCTCGTGGCCCATGGCATTCATGGTGTGATGCGCCATATGACAGTGAAACGCCCAATCACCCGGAACGGCAATAAATTCGACGTCGCGTATTTGCCCGACCCCGATGATTTCCGTGGTTTCACTGCGCCATTGCGATTGCGGCCAGCGGCCGCCGTCGGAACCTGTCACCCAATACTGTACGCCGTGCATATGCAAAGGATGATTCCACATCGACAGGTTCGCCATACGTACACGCACACGTTCTCCGGTGCGCGCAACCACCGGATCGATTTCCGGAAATACTTTGCTGTTCATGGTCCACAAATCAAAATCCTGCAAAATCGAAGGGTCTGGTCGATAGGTGCCCGGATGCAGCGACCAGTTGTGCAACAAAAAACAATAATCCCGATCCACCGGTACCGGTTCGCGCTTGCGCGGATGAATGATAAACATACCCATCATGCCTACGGCCATTTGCGTCATTTCATCTGCATGTGGATGATACATATGGCTACCGTGTTGCTTTAGCGTGAATTCGTAGGCAAAAGTTTCTCCCGGTTTGATTTGCGGCTGGTTTAATCCACCGACACCATCCATTCCACTTGGCAGTAATAATCCGTGCCAGTGAATGGTGGTATGTTCTTTCAGGCAATTGGTTACCAGTATGCGAATACGATCGCCTTCCACCGCTTCGATGGTCGGCCCGGGAGTGGTTCCATTGTATCCCCAGCATTTGGCGACGCATCCCGGGGCAAACTCGTGTTCAATTTCTTCCGCCACCAGATGAAATTCTTTTACGCCGTTTTTCATTTTGTAGGGCAGTGTCCAGCCATTTAATGTGCGCACCGGCAGGTAGGAATGGCGGGTTTTAGGTTTACTTACAACAGCAGGCGCCGCACTTTGCGCAGGTTCTGCATGCGCAGTGGAAGCCAGAGTGACCGCAAGTGCGCCGGCACCAGTGTAGGTTAAAAATTCTCTGCGTGATGTCATGGTAATTCTCCTTGGACGTATGACTTAATGATGACTGTGCGCATCATGTTCATTGGATTGAGTGTGCGAACCGCCGTGTTCAGAGTGATCGACAGCGCCGGCTTTTGGCGTAATGTAATCTTTGACATCCAGCACCTGAGTTTCTGTAGGCGAACCACCGGGCAATGTAGTCCCGACCGCACGTGCGAGTTCGGCACGCGCCAACCAGTAATCGCGAACCACTTCCAGATAACGCTGGTAGGTGTCGTATTCTTCCTGCTTGGTTTCCAGCAATTCAAATATTCCAATCAACATATACGCTTCTTCTTCCTGGGCCCGTTCGACAATTTCAATACGCGCAGGAATTAAATGTTGCTGATACTCTGCGGCTCGAGCGCTGGTATTGTGTGTCGCGGCATGTGCCGAACGCACATCGTTTTCGATTGATAGCATCAAGTGTTCGACTTCCGCCACCGCCATTTTCAGTTCGGCATCGGCACGCAGCTTTTGATCGCGGTTTTGCGTAAACACAGGCACTTCCCACTCCACGGTCGGTCCGGTCAGGTCGGCAC